>NZ_CP048114.1:4251184-4554841 GCF_010093025.1 Edaphobacter sp. 12200R-103
AGAACGGCAAGGGATGCACGACGGCCGATCGAACCCATCAAGGTAGAGCAGCCGAAGCCGAGGCGAGAGGTCGTCCGCCCCGTGGGACCCAGAAGAGTGGTCTGCATGTTCAGGTTCTCCGTTGTCATTTTTTCTCTGCTTAGATGGCGCTCAGATGATCTGCAAGGCGGACGGCCAGGGCGAGAAGCGTGTGCGTCGGGTTGGAGAAGCCGGAGTTGGGATAGACGGCAGCGCTGCAAACATAACCATTGTCCATTCCGTGGAGCCTCAGGTTGAGATCGACGACGCCGTCGGAAGGCGAGGAGGAGAGCCGCATGCCTCCCATGTGATGGTAGTTGTCGCCACAGAGTGGACGGAAGCGATCGTAGTCGTCGAGGTCGGGATGAGGCACAACCCTGGCGACGGATGCGAGCGAACGTTGCGCCACCTTGACGTATGTGCGGATCGCATCGATCTCGTTGTCGGAGACATGCCAGTCGAGGCGGGTGCGCAGCATTCCCAGGGAGTCCCGGTTTTCGGACAGCGTAATGGTGCTTTTAGAGAGCGGGTCTTGTTCCGTGTGAACGCCTAGTTCGATACGGCAACCTGGAGCAACATAGGCGCGGTGCTTCACGCTGTAGCGATAGATCTGGCGGGCGAGGAGCGGCGAATGACGTAAGAGAGCGAAGATCTCCGAAGAGCTCGCTTGTTTCCACTTGCCGCCGAGGAGCTTGCGGACGGTCATTTTGAGCTGAGCCGCAATCGCTTCGGTGTCGCTCTTGTAGATGACCATGGCAGCGACATTCAGACTTCGTTGCTGCTTCTGAATGCGGGGAGAAAGGCGCAGCTTGGGCTGATATTTGAAGCCGCGGCTGAAGACGTTATCGAAGATGTTATGAAAGGCGGATGGATTCCGGGGTTCAAGCGTAGCTGCGGGTGCAATGATGTGGTCCTGATAGTGGTGTCCGAGCAAGCCGGAGCGGTTCCAGGGTTTGTCTGCCTGTTCGGGCTGCAGGAAGAAGCGGCAGGATTCGATTCCGCCCAGTGCGAAGACATATTGATGAGCCCGGAAGGTGGCCTCAACACCGGAAAGAGTTCGTGCTTTGACTCCCAGGATCTTTGAGCCTTCACGCACCAAAGCAGTGACATTGGCGTGAAGCCAGAGATCGACGGCAGGGGAGGTTTCTAAAAAACGTCGATGAAGGTAACTGAAATCGGGTTCCGGGCACCACCGTGAGAAAAATGATTCAAGATCGGGGAAGGCCGGTGATTTCAGATGAATCTCACGCCATACTGCTTCATCGGACAGGTTTGCCTGTGCCAGCCCTTCGAGAGTGATGGCGCGAGAGTAATAGGGGGCAAGCTCCTGCTTTGAGATGGGCCATCCGCTTCCCGGAACCCACTCTCGATGGATAAAATCCTCATCGTCAAGCTCTAGAATCTGGCCACCCCATCGGGTTGTGCTTCCACCTTTGGCTCGGAAACGACCGATGTGGATCCCGTTGTGAGGGAGACCGATAATTTCGCTGCGATAAGGATCCTGCGATTCCTCCTCGATTCGCGGGCCACCACCTTCCACCATAAGGACGTGTTTTCCCTGGCGGGCAAGCTCAATTGCGAGGACGATGCCAGCCGCCCCGGCACCTACGATACACACATCGGCGGGTTGTGCTGCAGTGTCGGGCAGGGCCTGCATGAGGTCGTGAATCAAAGTCCGATCTCCTGAGATGTGAGTAATCGCTGCGGGGAAAAGAGTGGTTTTTGAAAGCAAGCTGGTGCGGGTAGCCCATGCTTTTACAGGGGAGGAGACATTGATGCGGATTATATCGAGGTTAAATTGAGTTCTCAAGAAACGGAAAGGTCTGTCGTGGAAGGCATTCACCGCAAAGAGAGGTTCCGTAATGTCTGCAGAAGGATGCCATTCGAGACACGATAGATTTGTTAAAGAATTGTTCGCAAGATGCGTCGAAAGATTGAGGGTAGGCTTGGAAATGATATTGAACTGGTTGAGTTCGTGCTTTCGGCGAGAAGCTTTGTTTCCGGGTGCCTGCACGGCCTTTCTGGTGCTTCTGGTGTTCTGCGGAATCTCTCCGGCTACGGCACAGACGCAGAATGCAGCAAGCGCCTATCGGGAGGTAGATCCGTTTATCGGTACCGGGCCGGAAGGGCATACTTTTCCGGGAGCGACGGTTCCGTTTGGGATGGTGCAGCTCAGTCCCGATACGCAGATTCGATATTTCAAAGAGAGTTACAAGTGGGCAGCGGGCTATCGATACGAGGACACGACGATCCTGGGGTTTTCGCACACTCATTTTTCCGGGGCTGGCCACTCGGATCTTGGGGACGTACTGCTCCAGCCGATCTCGGGTGAGGTTCGGACGGAGCCGGGAGATATCGAACATCCTGGGTCTGGCTATCGCTCGCGGTTCAGCCATAAGACGGAAGAGGCAGCACCTGGCTACTATGCAGTTACTCTTGACGACTACAAGGTACGCGCAGAGCTGACAGCGACGGCGCGTGTCGGTGTTCATCGTTATCACTTTCCTGCCGATAAACCACAGCACATTCTGATGGACCTTCGTTCGTCCATCTATAACTACGATGGCAAGGTGCTGTGGTCACGCATTCGCATTCGCCCGGACGGCACGATTACGGGAATGCGCGAGACCAGGGGGTGGGCGCCCGGGCGTCAACTCTACTTTGCAATGCGGTTTTCGCGGCCGGTTGTGGAGCATCATCTGTACGATCGGGAACCTGCCGTGGCGTATCGCGGTTTCGCAACGCCGGGCACGAGTCCGGAGAATAGGCAGGCGATCGAAGGACGCGGCCTGGTTGCTGTCTTCGATTTCACACCTACGTCCGCACCGCTGATGGTGAAGGTTGCCCTCTCTCCCACGAGTGAAGAGAACGCAATCGCGAATATGGATGCCGAAGTGCCAGGATTCGACTTCGACCAGGTGCGGCGTGCCGCGCGTGCACAGTGGGAAAAGGAGCTATCGGTCCTCGATATCGATGCAGATCCCGCGATGCGCAAGAATCTCTATACCGCGCTCTACCACTCGCTGCTGGCGCCCGGAACAGCGATGGATGTGGACGGCAGCTATCGGGGGCCGGATAACCAGGTCCATAAAGCCGAAGGCTTTCATTTTGTCTCGACCTTTTCGTTATGGGACACGTACCGCGCCGAACAACCGCTGATGACGCTGATTGAGCCGGAGAGCCGAACTGCCGATGTCGTTCGGTCGCTGGTAGCGTCGCAACAGGAGAGTCCGTTTGGCATTCTTCCCGTGTGGCAGTTCCAGGGAATCGAGACGTGGTGCATGATCGGATACCATGCCGTACCTGAGATTGCCGATGCGTACATGAAGGGCATTCGCGGATTCGATGCGGAAGAGGCGTTGAAGGCGATGGTGGCCAGCGCTACCTACGGACCGTATGGGCATCTGGATGCGTACATGAAGCTCGGGTATGTCCCCATCGACCATGACGGTGAGGCGGCTTCGAAGACGATGGAGTATGCCTTCGACGACTGGACGATCTCAAAAATGGCTGCGGCCATGGGGCATAAGGATATTGCATCGACGTTTGCAAAACGTGCGGAGAGTTGGAAGAACGTATTCAATCGGCAGAACGGCTTTGTCCAGCCGCGCTATGCCGATGGGAGATGGCGTGAACCGTTTGATCCGGCGCGCGCGGGGGCGGACAGCGGATTTACGGAAGGAAACGCATGGCAGTACTCGTGGTATCAGCCGCAGGATGAAGCAGGGCTGATTCGTCTGCTCGGCGGCGACCATCAACTGATCGCGAAGCTGGATGCGATGTTCGATGCGAAGGTCGATCCAAAGCAATATGCCGACGTTGAAGATATTGCCGGAATGATCGGGCAATATATTCACGGCAACGAGCCCAGCCACCACCTTGCTTATCTGTATGCCTATGCAGGCCAGCCGTGGCGTACTCAGGAGCGTCTACAGCAGATTGTAGAGAGCCAGTACAGGCCCACTGTGGATGGACTGGTAGGAAACGACGACCTGGGGCAGATGTCCGCATGGCTCATCTTTACGTCAATGGGGTTCTATCCGGTAGCCCCGGCCTCGAATGAGTATGTGTTCGGACGCCCGTTTGTGAATCGTGCAACAATACAGCTTCCAAACGGGAAGACATTTCGCGTTGTTTCGGAGAACATGAGCGCGGCGAATCACTATGTGGAGGGCGTAACTCTGAATGGAGCAAAGCTCGACCGCAGCTATCTGCAGCATAGCGAGATCATGAATGGAGGCGAACTGCGCTTCGTGATGGGGCCGAAGCCGAACCGCATGTGGGCAACGGGTGCATCATCGCGGCCGTATTCGATGTCGGCAGGACATTAGTCCACCACCGCAGCGCAACGGAATTTGCTCTGGATCTGGGGTTTGTTGACCTCAGCCATCATCTCGAACCGCGGATCCTTCGACTCCGCTACGTTACGCTTACGACGACACTCTCTAAAATGGAGGGGTTCAGCGTGGCTCTCAGATATATGTGAATGCGTCCTAGCGCGTCAGCACGGACTCCACCAGGCGTAGGTCTTCCTCCGTGTCGACCCCTATCGTATCGAAGGGCGTCGGCTCTACATAAAGGTTGACGCCGTTTTCGAGAAAGCGAAGCTGTTCGAGACGCTCCGTGTGTTCGAGCGTGCTGGAAGGCAGTGCAGGAAACCGTTGCAGCGCGGCTTTTCGATAGGCATACAGGCCGATGTGCTTCCAATAGAGGGCCGGATTCCCGTCGCGGTTGTAGGGGATGGTGGCGCGAGAGAAGTAGAGGGCCCGTCCGTCTTCCGCGGTGACCACCTTTACGGCGTTGGGATTGTGGATGTTCTCGGGGGTGCAGGGCACCTTGAGGGTCGTCACGTCAACGCCTGGCTTGGCAAAGGGTTGCAGCAGAGCGGTCAGGTGCTCCGGCTTCAGGAGCGGTTCATCTCCCTGGATATTGACGTAGATATCAGCGTCGACGATCTGTGAGACGGCGTGGACGCGATCGGTTCCGCTGGCGAGTGCAGGCGATGTCAGCTGGCAGGTCCAGCCATTTTCGTTGCAGAGGGAGGCGATCTCATCCGAATCGGTGGCGACTAGCAACTGGTCGAGTTGGGGGCAGGCAACCGCTGCCTCCCACACCCATGCGAGCATGGGCCGGCCGGCGATGGGGCGAAGAATCTTGCGAGGTAGACGGGTAGAGGCGAGGCGAGCCGGGATAACGCCAACGACCCGCAAAGGGTGGCTCTCGCTGGACTTTTCCGGCAGCGTGGAATCAAGTATGATGGAATCTGGCTGTGCCAGTGGTGAATCTCCCCGATTCGATTTTCCTGATGGGCACGGCTCTCTTCTACCGGCGGTGTAGCTCAGATGGTTAGAGCGACGGACTCATAACCCGTAGGTCGACAGTTCGATTCTGTCCACCGCCACCATAGTTCTTCCTGCCCATATCGCGGAATCTTGGTACGAGAGTATCATTTCGGCAGGGTGTTTCGTCTAAACGCCTGTTGGGGGTGGTGTCTGCTCCCTGGAGAGTTCTGTAGATATGCCGAAGATTTCCAAGATCCTTCTGCTTTCCGTATCGGTCGTTCTGGTGCTCGCCGTCTTTCTGGGAATTAACTCCAGCGGCGTCAATGCGGCCACCGATGACCAGGACGGAGCGTACAAGCAGATCAATGTGTACAGCGAGGTACTTCGGCACATCCAGACGGATTATGTGGAGGTTCCCGATATTCCCGATGTGACCGATGGCGCTCTGCGCGGTCTGCTGGAATCGCTGGATTCGGACTCAAGCTATCTGACCGCCGCCGACTATAAGACCTATAAGGAAGACAAGGGAGGCAAGGCCCAGGTGGGCATCAATGTCTCCAAGCGCTGGGGATATGCCACCGTGGTTTCGGTCGTTCCGGGAAGCCCCGCCGACAAGGCGAATCTGAACGATGGCGACATTATTGAAGCGATCGGCGATCAGGATACGCGCAACATCTCGCTGGCGATGATCCGGATGATGCTCGAAGGACAGCCTGGAAGTGAGCTGTCGCTTGCGGTGGTGCGTCCGCGAAAGGCGATCCCGGATAAGGTCACAATGACCCGTACGCTGGTTTCGGAACCCGCCGTCGGCGAGACCATGTATGAGAACGCTTCGATCCTTTACCTCAAGCCCATCATTCTGGATCATGAGCACGTGCAGCAGATCGAGTCGAAGCTGAAAGGAATGCAGAAGGCCGGCAACAAGAAGATCCTGATCGATCTGCGGGACGTGGCTGCCGGAGAGAACTCGGAGGCAATCCGGCTGGCGAATCTGCTGCTGAAGTCCGGCACGATCACGACGCTGGAAGGACAGAAGGTCGAGAAACAGGTCTTCAGCGCTGACGCTTCAAAGGCGATTAATACAACGGCGCCGGCGGTTGTGCTGGTAAATCGGGGAACGGCCGGACCTGCTGAGATTGTTGCGGCAGCCCTGATGGATAACCATCGCGCGGAGGTTGTCGGAGAGAGGACCTTCGGCGAGGGGTCTCAGCAGAAGACCTTTGAACTTCCCGATGGAGCTGCTCTGATCCTGTCGGTCGCCAAGTACGAGTCTCCCTCCGGGAAGAAACTGGAAGATGAAGGCGTTACGCCGGGAGTGCTTGTAGCTTCGAACATCGAAGACAATGAGCCGATCGACGAGGATGCTGCCGTACCGGAATCCAAGCAGCCTGAGACGAAGAAGCCCAGCGTTTCGGTGGATGAGCAGCTTAACAGGGCGCTTGATCTGCTGAAACAAAAAGCAGCATAGATTGGGCATGTTTTGGAGCTTTCTGGTTGGATGACTTTCCGTCGCGCTTGATCTGCTGACCCTGTCTGGACATGCTATGGTGAAGGGCAGTGCCGAGCTTACACAGACGCCAAGATGACGAGGTCAAGACGCTGACGGAGCCGTTCTGGCAGCGATTCCTTGGACGCCTGCTGGAGTGGAGAGAGTATCCCAGCCGCAGGCGTGCCCGCCTGGTCACCTTCTACGTTTTGCTTTCGCTGTCTGCGGTATTTGGCGCTCTGTGCGGGCTGATGCTGGTCTACTCGATCGACCTGCCGGAGATCGATGACCTTACCCGCTACCACCCGAACACGACGACGGAGCTGGTGGATGTGCATGGCCGTCCGTTCGGTTCGTTCGCGCTGGAACGCCGCGTTGTAGTCCCCTATTCTGAGTTTCCTCCGATTTTGAAACAGGCGATCCTGTCGATTGAAGACAAGAGTTTCGAGAGCAACTGGGGTGTCAACCTGGTTCGCGCGCTGGGAGCGGCTTACCGCGACCTTCATTCGCAGGGCAAGGCGCAGGGCGCATCCACACTGACGATGCAGCTCTCGAGGAACCTCTTTCTTTCCAACGAAAAGACCTTCGGCAGAAAGTTCCAGGAGGTCATTCTCTCGATGCAGATCGAGAGGAGGTTCACAAAGAACCAGATCTTCGAGCTGTATGCCAACCAGATCTATCTGGGGCGCGGGACCTACGGCTTTGAAGCGGGTTCGGAGTACTACTTCAACAAGCACGTTCGCGACCTGACCCTGCCGGAGGCTGCGCTGCTGGCGGCCCTGCCGAAGGGACCAGAGTATTACTCTCCGGTCCGCCATCCAGACCGTGCGCTGAAGCGACGCGATCTTGTGCTGAGCGAGATGGAGCACGACGGCAAGATCACCAAAGAGCAGGAGGAGAAGGCGAAGGCTGCTCCTCTGGGACTGCACGTTCAATCTCCGCCGAACAGCATTGCACCTTACTTTGTAGAAGAGGTGCGGCGGCAGCTGGAGAAGGAGTATGGGGTTGAAGAGGTGCACGGAGCAGGTCTGCGCGTCTACACCACGCTTGATCTCGATCTGCAGGCCGTCGCGAATAAGGCGGTGCTAGACGGGCTTGCTGCCTATGAGAGGCGCGAGGGCTGGAAGGGAGACCTGCCGAACGTTGTCCTCTCCGGCGAAGATGTTGAAACGTATAAGCACCCGGACTGGACGCAGCCGATCACAAAAGGAACCTATGTGCACGGCGTCGTGACGGCGGTAGAGCCGAAGCGGGTGACCGTAAAGCTGGGAACCCAGATTGCGGTCCTGACACCGGAAGACTGGCAATGGACGACGTTTCCTACGGCGGACAGCTTCCTTCGCAACGGCGATCTGGTCTATGTGAAGATCGTGCAGCAGGGGCCGGATGGGACATGGAAGGCTGCACTCGAACAGGACTCCGGCGCACAGGGATCTCTGATGGCCGTCGATAACGCGACCGGCGAAGTGGTGGCGATGGTTGGAGGACGCGACTTTGCCTTGTCGCAGTTCAATCGCGCCACGCAGGCGAAACGCCAGGTTGGCTCTTCTTTCAAACCCTACGTTTACACAACGGCCATCGAGGCGGGAGCGAAGCCGACGGACATTGTCGTGGACAGTCCTACGACCTTTCCGACGCCCAGTGGACCTTACACGCCACACAACTATGAAGCTAATTATCTGGGGCCGATCTCGCTGACGTATGCCTTTGCCGAGTCACGCAATATTCCTGCGCTCAAGCTGGCCGCGCATCTGGGAATTCGCAAGGTGATCGACACGGCGCATCGCTTCGGAGTGACCAGCGATATTCCCGCCTTCCTTCCGGTAGCGCTCGGCTCGGCGGACATATCGCTCTACGATCAGGTGGGAGCCTATAGTGTCTTTCCCAACGACGGCATCCGCATTGAGCCTCATTACATCCGCAAGGTGACGCAGGCGGATGGTCTTCCGCTGGATGAAAAACCTGTCGACGTCCGCGAGGTGATCTCGGTGGAGACGGCGCGGACGATGATGCAGCTCTTTGAGGCGGTGGTTCGCATGGGAACAGGGGCTCGGGCTTCGCAGCTGAATCATCCTCTGGGCGGAAAGACCGGCACGACGAACAACTACACGGACGCGTGGTTTATCGGATTCTCGCCTTCGGTGACGTGCGGCACGTGGATTGGCTATGACAGCCGCCAGTCGCTGGGTGATAAGGAGACTGGGGCGCGTGCGGCTCTCCCTGTCTGGATGGAGTTTATGCAGGCGGCGATTGCGAATAAGCCGGACGAGCAGTTTCCGTCCGACAACGCTCCCAAGAGGCCGCCTCTTGGTGTCGCGGCGCGCGCGGTCCCCACGACGGCGAATCACGTTGCCAAAGAATCCTCCGACGATAACGACGATTCTGATCCCGCTCCCGTCAGAGCGCCATCACCTCGCTGAGTAAATTAGGTTGAATTCACCTATACAGACATGTTTTTGCAAGGTGTCATCCTGAGCGAAGCTTCTCGCAGTCTTATCGCGGGAAGCGCCGTCAAAGGATCTGCGGCCTGATGACCCGCCAACCATTCCGAACCGCAGATTCTTCGACTCTGGGCTGACGCGCTTCGCTCAGGATGACACTTTCCCGGAGACTGGCAAAATCGTTCCGAATCGATCGCCATAATGCATCTTTGAACGACCGCAATCGAGTGATGGATCTTGTAGATACACCAACGGTTTATGCAGACCGATTCTCAGCCCGGAGGCTTTCGCAAAGCGAAAAGTAGCGTTGTGCACGGCGTACGTCGTGTCCAATCTGCTCGCGCAAAGCCTCAGGAGAGGGCCAACGAATTTCATCGCGCAGACGTTTCAGGAACGCCAGATGGATAGGAGTCTGTTCGCTCAGAGCGATGGGGTGGAAGTTGAGGATGTGCGACTCGATCGTGAAGGAATCTTCGCCGAAGGTGGGGCGATTGCCCACATTGGTGACGGCTTGAAAACATTCACCATCGATCGTGAGCCAAGTGACGTATACGCCGATGGCTGGAATCAGCTCATCATAGGGAGCAAGGTTGATGGTCGGGACGGTGTACCGCGTGCCGTAACCCCGGCCGGATGCGGGCCGGCTGACCATGCCAAAGGGCCTTCCGAGAAGCGCGCGTGCTTCACTCACGTTGCCTGCAGCGACAAGCTGACGGATTCGTGTGGAAGAGATCGGAGCGCCGCGGAGGACGATGGGGGATTCGATGACGACGCGGAATCCAAGTTCATGTCCCAGCGCGTCGAGTGACTCGACCCCTGCCTCGGCCTTGTATCCGAAACGGAAGTTGTCACCCTCGTGGAGTTCGATCACTCCAAGCCGGTCTTTCAAGGTCTTCTGCGCGAAGTCTCGCGCACTGGTATGTGAAAGCTCTTCTGTAAAGGGGAGCACCAGGGCGGCGCTAAGTCCTGTTTCGGACAGCAGTTCAAGCTTCTGATCGAGTGGCGTGATAAGTGGACGCCTGCTCTCCGGATGAAGAACGCGCGCCGGATGAGGATTGAAGGTGATGGCGAGCGAACCTGCGTCGAGCTGCTGTGCGCGTGTGATGACCTGATGGATCATCTTCTGGTGCCCGCGGTGGACGCCATCGAAGTTCCCGATGATGGCAACTACCGGGCCGAAGGTGGAGGGAACTTCAGAGAGTGAGCGAAAGATCTGCATGCCTCTTGTGCCTGTCATCTATGCAATCTCGAAGTTGAGCTGTAGCCCGTCGTAGGCAAGCCTGACGTAAGGAGGGAGGCTTGCCTCCGTCGCTGCATGATCGAGGTCGTGGCTGATGTGGGTAAAGAATGCCCTGCGTGGCTTGAGCTGTTCCACAAAGGCGAGCGAGCGCTCCAGATGCGAGTGGCTTGGGTGCGGCTGGCGACGAAGAGCGTCGAGGATAAGGATGTCGAGGTCCTGCAGAAGGGGGATGCTCTCGGCCGGAATATCGCTCATATCGGTGAGATAGGCAGCCGATCCGAAGCGATAGCCGGTGATGGTCTGCATGCCATGGGTCACTGGAATGCGCTGAAAGCAGGCTCCGAAGAGGTCGATTCCGGCACCCGGTGCGGCTTCGTCCAGCGGATGAAGCGTAACGCGGGCGGCAGTCGAATAGCGCTCACGTTCGCTGAAGGTATAGTCAAAGATCCTGCGCAGGGTATCGGCTGTCTCGGTGTCGGCGTAGATGGGGAGACTCTGCTTCAGTTGAAAGCTGAGGGGCCGCAGATCGTCAAAGCCGAGGATGTGATCGGCATGTCCATGCGTGTAAAGGACCGCATCGATATGACGGATATTCTCGCGGATGGCCTGCGCATGGAAGTCCGGCCCCGTATCGATGAGGACGATGTGATGGTTGTAGGCCAGGCGAAGCGAAGGGCGCGTACGGCGATTGCGCGGATCTCCTGTGGACGAGCTTGCCGAGGTGCAGACCGCGCAGTCGCATCCGAGGGTAGGCACACCCATCGATGTGCCGGTGCCGAGAAAGGTGAGGGTCGCCTCCATCGTTTAACGAACGATGCTGGGTCCGGGGCCGGGAACTCCCGCCTTTGTGGCGGCAGATCGTGCCAGTGCCTGTGTGATCTCCAGGAAGCCCATGCGGAGTTCGAAGAGCGCGCTCTCAAGCAGACGCTGCTCCGATTCGGACAGGTTGCCGGTCGCCTTTTCTGACAGAACTGTCAGCATGTCGATGCTCTGGCGGGCCCCCATCAGATCCACCTGCGGCTGCTGACCCTCCGGGGTAGCCCCACCCAGCTGAACGATGGTGGTCATATAAATTGACTGCACCAGCGTCTCGAAGTTCATTGCCGGAGGATGATCTCCGCCGGGGTTTGCAGCCCGAATGGCAAGATCAAGACGCTCCGCCGTGGCTTTGTACGCCGCCTCAGCCTGCGCGCTCTGTTCCGGGGTCGGGCCCGCGAGCATCTCTTCAGGAATCTCTTCCGATTCCTCCTGTGCTGCCGTCTCTGCGGATGGTGAGGGTGTTACAGCGAGGGGCTCTGATGCCTGCTCCCTTTCGCGCTCTTCAGGCTCTTCCTGTGAGGGCGTGGCATCTGGGCGCAGTTCGCCATCTAAATTGAATTTGCGGCGGTCGGTGACGACAAAAGGCTTGTTCTGTTCGGACATTAGGATCTCGCTTCATTGAATCAGATGCTTTGGAGAGTGGTTCTGTCGCCAGCCTGAAAGAAGGGTGATGGCGCTGGATGTGCGATTCCACCTTCATAGTGAAGGGGATCATGACGGTCGAGCGCCTCGCGGCGCGCATAGCCGAGACCTATCTGGAGAGCTTCTCCGGTCTCGCTGATCAAGGGCAAAGCTGCCACACTGGTCAGTTCGCCTGCAGCCTTGTCGGCGGCCTGCAGAGCTACTCCCGGAGCCGGAAGTGTTCCCTCCAGACGAAAGGACGTAAGGGTGCGGTGAACATTGCCGCGCGAACGGATACGCTCGACGATCTCCTGGCCGAGATAGCATCCTTTGTTGAAGTGCAGAGCTCGCGCCTGGTTGGTCTCCTGCGGTAGATCGCGATCACGGATATCAGTGCCGTAGAGCGGCGTTCCTTCCAGCAGACGAAGGTACTCGATGGTCTGAGCGCTCACATGAGCCGCTCCTGCAGACTCAAGGGCTTGCCGCAACTTTTGAAGGTCGTCGGGATCTCCCACCCACAACTCGAACCGGGGAACCAGAGGACCGTGAGCTATATGGATATCCACTGTGGAGGTACCCCATGATTGCCGTTCGACCTTCAGCTCTTCTTGTGGAATAAGGGGCAGGCCAATCTTCGTAAGAAGTGAGGAAGCTTGAGGCCCAATCACTGTCAGTCCGTGGCGGCTGTCGCTGATATCGGCCAGCTCCACATCATCCATGATGATGTAGTGGTCCAGATAAGGGATCAGGGTGGCGATCTGCTGACGGGGTGTCTCAATTAGCAGCTCATCCTGTAAAGCAAAGATGTTGCCGTCCCCTTGAATGCGTCCCTGCGCGTTCAGAAAGAAATTGTAGACTCCCGTGCCTGGTGCAAGCGCTTGTACGAAGTTGGTTGCCATTCCATTGAGCCAGCGAACGCGGTCCGCCCCCGTAACCCGTAGCCATCCTATCTGGTCTAACGAAGCGATAACTGCGCGATGCAGAAGAGCATCGAGCTCAGGATCAGAGGTGGGGGGCATTGCAGGGGGCGTATTGAAGGAGGTTGCTGTCGTCATGGTGGCAACGCGACGCCTTGAGCGAACTCTGCGTACACTTGATTATAGCGGTCCGACAGAGAGGCAGGTTTGCAGCCGGGGATGGGGAAAAAGAGGGTGGGGCACGTAACACGGTGGCTGGCAGGTTCGATTTTGGTGGCTGGTTGCACTGCTGCCGGTCTGGGACAGGCACCGGGACAGAGCAAGGCCGACGAGAACAAACCGCATGCCCCCATGACGAAGCAGGAGGCGAAGGAGCTGTTCCGGTCCGTCGATCAGATTCTGAACTTCGTCTCCGCCGATACGAAGCTTCCCATTAAGCACAGCGTAAAGCGGAAGCTGATATCGCGGGACGAGGTCACCAAGTACCTCAAGAAAAAGTTCGATGAAGATGAAAGCACGCGCCGGATGCAGCGTTCCGAACTGGTTCTGAAGAAATTCGGTCTTCTGGATCGTGACTTTCATCTGCGGCCGTTTCTGCTGTCGCTTCTGACCGAACAGATCGCCGGTTTCTACGACAATAAAACCAAGACGGTCAATCTGCTGGACTGGATCGAGCCGAATGAGCAGAAGCCTGTTCTGGCCCACGAGCTTACGCATGCCCTGCAGGACCAGAAGGTCGACCTGACGAAGTGGTCCGATGTCAGTCTGCAGGGCGTCTCCCACAATGTGCAGGATGACAACCGCCATATCCAGGTGGACGAGGCAGACACAGCGAGAGAGGCGGTGGCCGAGGGGCAGGCCATGGCGACCTTTATCGATTACACCCTGCGGCCCTCGGGAAAGACCCTTGCCGATGCGCCTCCGGAGATGATGGCACGGCTGAAGGGGCTGGTTGCGGACACCTCGGGTTCTCCTGTGCTTGCCCGGGCGCCTCTGCTTCTACAGGAATCATTGCTGTTTCCCTATACGGACGGCCTTAATTTTGAGCATGCCGTTCTGCTGAAGGGGGGCAAAGATGCTGCCTTTGCCGGGGTGCTTGCGAATCCGCCGTCTTCAAGCTTCGAGATTCTTCATCCCGAGCAATACATCGCGCACACCCCCGTCCCGGTTCTGCGCATGCCGGATATCCACCCACTGCTGGGGAATGGATGGGAGCCCTATGATCTGGGCGTCATGGGCGAGCTGGATGTTCGCATCCTGGTGGAACTCTTCGGAGGCCGCGAGATCGCCGATGGGCTGGCACCGGAGTGGCATGGCGGTATCTACTATGCCGCTCAGCGCAAAGATGCCAGTGCCGCCGACAAGGAGACGACCGGCTCGATCGGGCTGCTCTACTACTCGCAGTGGAAAAATCCTGACTCGGCGAGCTCTTTCATGCGAATCTATGCCAATCAGCTTCCCAGAAAGTATTCGGCGCTGACCCGGCGGCAGAAGGACGAAGCAGGCGCGGACGAGCAGGTCTATTCGACGAATGAAGGGGACGTGCTGCTGTCGATCTCAGGCTCGACCGTATTCGTGAGCGAGGGATTCGATCTTGCCCTCGCTCGCAAGCTGCGCGACAGCATTCGCGATGAGCAGCCGACCGGCCCGGTCCGTCTTGCACAGACGGGGCATGAGCCGTCGTTGTCCCTGGCCCGCCTGCTGGGGGCCTATGGCATGGTCAAGCCCGCTTTGCTGGAACGATATACTTCCGAAGGGACCAGAGGTTCTGGGCCCGCCGCGAGATAGGAGACGTTTACTTTGCACAAGGCCGAGATTGGAATTATTGGCGGCAGCGGACTTTACGCGATGCCGGGTTTGACAGATGTTCGCGAAGAGAAGGTGACAACGCCCTTCGGAGATCCGTCCGATGCCTTCGTTCTGGGTACCCTGGAAGGCCGGAAGGTAGCATTTCTGGCGCGTCATGGCCGTGGGCACCGCCTTCTGCCGACGGAACTCAACTTCCGGGCCAACATCTATGCGATGAAGATGCTCGGCGTTGAGCGCATTCTGTCTGTATCGGCCGTGGGGTCGCTCAAGGAAGAGCACAAGCCGACAGACTTTGTGATGCCGGACCAGTTTATCGACCGCACCTACGCGCGGATCTCTACCTTCTTCGGCGAAGGCATCGTGGCTCATGTTGCCTTTGGCGATCCCGTCTGCGTAACGGTATCGCAGGCCTTCCAGGAGGCCTGCGATGCGAGCGGCGTGATCGGCAAAAGCGGTGGAACCTATGTCTGCATGGAGGGGCCGCAGTTCTCGACGCGAGCGGAATCGAACCTCTACCGCAGCTGGGGCGCCGATATTATCGGCATGACGAACCTTCAGGAGGCCAAGCTGGCCCGCGAGGCCGAGATCTGCTATGCCACCATGGCCATGGTGACGGACTACGACTGCTGGCGTGAAGGGCACGATGACGTTACCGTCGATCAGATCGTCGCGGTAATGCACCAGAACTCGCGCAACGCCGAGAAGGTCGTCCGCGCCGCTGTTGCTGCGCTTCCCAAAGAAAGGACCTGTGGCTGCGGCGATGCCATGAAGTACGCCATTCTCACGGACAAGACGACAATCCCTGCCGAGACACGGCAGAAGCTATGGCCGCTGCTGGAGAAGTATCTGTAATCCGCTGCCTAATTTACACACATATTTGAGAAAGAGGCTTGATGTCCATTCTGGTCGTAGGATCGGTTGCATTCGACAGCATTGAAACTTCCAGCGGAGCCGTAGAGAACTGCCTTGGCGGCGCGGCCACTCACTTTGCGCTTGCTGCCAGCTACTTCACCGATGTTCGTGTGATCGCTGTGGTGGGGAAAGACTTCACCGAGGAGCACGAGGCGGTCTTTACCCGTCGCGGCATCGATACCCGGGGGCTGGAACGTGCTGACGGCCTCAGCTTTCACTGGTCGGGCTCGTATGTGAAGAACCTCAATGAGGCGCAGACGCTTGAGACCGATCTGAACGTATTTCAGAACTTCGACCCCAAGATTCCGGAGTCCTACAAAGACAGCGACTATCTCTTCCTCGCCAATATCGACCCCGTTCTGCAGGCCCGCGTTCGTCAGCAGATGACCAATGTTCGCATGGTCTGTGGGGATACGATGAACTACTGGATCTCCGCACACGCGGCGAACCTGGCGAAGGTGCTGCGCGAACTCGATGTCCTGCTGATCAACGATGGCGAGGTGCGGATGCTTGCCGAGGATCAGAATCTCGTTCATGCAGCGAGTAAGGTGCTCGAGATGGGGCCGAAGACCCTGGTTGTGAAACACGGTGAGTACGGAGCGACGGCCTTCTTTGGCAAAGACTCCTTTTCGTCGGGCTTCCGCGCCCTGCATCCCTTCCGTGCGCCTGCGCTTCCGCTTGCGGAGGTAGTGGATCCTACGGGTGCCGGCGACTCCTTCGCCGGTGGTTTCTACGGCTATCTGGCCTCGCAACCGGAACTGACTCCGACGGTGTTCCGCACGGCGATGTTCTACGGAGGGGTCATGGGGTCCTTTGCGGTAGAGCGCTTCGGAACCGAGCGACTGCAGGATGTGAGCCGCGAGGAAATTGACGAAAGATTCTGTCTTTTTAAGGAGATCTCCCACCTGGAGTATGAGAGGTCGTAGGCCAAATCGGCAGACCGGCGCCCGCGAAGAGCTGCCCCCGCTGAGCTTCGAGGTCCGTCCATCGAAGCGCGAAGAGGCGATGCCCTACGCGGTTGCTGCGATCGCATTCGCGTTTGCTGCGCTAATCGTGTGCATGGGCCGGAACTATATGCTGCTCTACGGCGATGCCGTGGCCCACCTGGGGATTGCGCGCAGAATTCTGGATACGCGCAATCCCGGGCTGGTTCAGCTGGGTGGCGTGTGGCTTCCGCTGCCTCACCTGCTGATGTTGCCTTTCGTGCAGAAGATGCAGTGGTGGCAGAACGGCCTGGCTGGCGCGTGGCCGTCTCTGCTGGCCTATGTGCTGAGCGTTGCCGGCCTGTATCGCCTGGCACGACGCGTCGTGCCGACGCAGTGGGCGATGGTGGCTACGCTCTTCTATGCGCTGAACCCGAACCTTCTGTATCTCTCGACTACGGCCATGACGGAGCCGCTGTTTCTCGCGATCATCATCTGGATGACTCTGCTGGCGATGGAGTGTGTCGCTGCAATCGGCGAGGCACGTCTGCCTGCGGTCAAAGGCAGGCTGATCGGTCTTGGCATCCTCATCCTGGCGGCTGTTTTTACGCGCTACGACGGCTGGATCTTCGGCGCAGCGGTGTGGTGTGTCGTCGCCTGGAAGCTCTTCCGGACACCGAAGGTTCACAGCCAGATCAATCTGTCCTTCGGCATCTTTACGCTCCTGGCGGTAGCCGGTCCCATCGCGTGGCTGGTCTACAATCAGCACTTCTTTCACGATCCTCTGGACTTTATGCGCGGCCCTTATTCCGCGCTGGCCATTGAACGGAAGACCTCGAAAGCGGGAGTACATCATCCCGGTTGGCACAATCCTTTCTGGGCGGCGATCGTCTACTTGCGAACCGCACAGCTGGATACATCGGCCTGGGAGACGGGGTTTGCCGTGGTCGCGCTTGCCTTCGGCGGTTTGGTGATTGCCATACGCAAGCGTCTGGAGACGGTTTCGACCCTGCTATGGGTTCCGTTGCCGTTCTACATCTATTCCATTGCGTATGGCTCCATTCCCATCTTTATCCCAAAGCTCTTTCCGCATTCGTTCTACAACTCGCGATATGGCGTTGAGATGCTGCCTGCCTTTGCCATCTTTGCCTGCATCGCGCTGAGCTGGATGCAGGAACGCGGCGCAGCTTCGCAGCCCCTTCTGGTCAGGCTGATGACGCCGGTCGCCCTTCTGCTGGTCGTCTTAAACGCGATTGGGATGATGTACTACGTGCCCCTGGTACTCAAAGAGGCGATGGTCAACTCCACCACCCGCATCCCCTTTGAGCAGGCGATTGCGGACGAGATCAAAACCTTCCCGGCCGGCGCGCCGATCCTGATGTACAACTCGGATCACGTGGGTGCGCTGCAAAGGGCTGGCATTCCATTAAAGCAAACCATCAGCGAGACGGACTACGATAGCTGGAAGGCGGCCCTGGCTGATCCTGCGAAGCACGCGGCCTATGTCGTCGCCATCGCGGGCGATCCGGTCTCCGAGGCAGTGGCGGCGCATCCGGAAGACCTGATAGAGATGTCGGTGCTGTGTACTACGCACCAGCCTTGCGCCCGCATCTATCGATCCTCCCGCTTCTAATAAATCCAGCGCGGCCGGACGTGAAAGACAGGCCAAGGTGCTACCATCTGTCGCAGGTAAGATGCTCGTTCCCCAGTTTCATTTCAGCCAGATCGATCAGGAATTAATGTCCACAGGCACTACGGCGCGTCTGCTGACAGCATGCGTTCTGGGCGGCATGATCGGTCTTGAGCGAGAGTTGCGGCACAAGGCAGCCGGTTTGCGAACGAACCTTCTGCTATGTCTCGGCTGTGCATTTTTTACGATGCTTTCGGCTGTGCTTGCTGGGGATGCGAACCCGGATAAAGGTCGCGTCGCCTCCAATATCGTGCAGGGGATCGGGTTTCTGGGAGCGGGAATCATTTTGCACACGCGGGATCGTGTGCTCGGCCTCACGAGCGCGGCAACGGTCTTTGTGGTCGCCTCCGTTGGCATGGCGTGCGGGGCCGGCCTCTATCTTGAGGCTGTGCTTGCGACCTTCATTACTCTGATCGCGCTGGCGGTGGTGGGTTATGTGGAATCTAAAGCACTCTGGAAGCACACGAGCATGCTTTATGAGGTTCGCGGAACGGATCGCAAGGCCATGTATGTCTGTGTGCTCAGTGTGCTCGATCGCATGGGAATTCCCCTGAAGACTCCGCAGCACGAGAGCATACAGGGCTTCGAAAGGATGATGTTTGCAGTTCAGACGACGCGGAGGCGCCACGCGGAGTTGCTCAGTGAGCTTCGCAGCAGTGGAACAACCGATCAGGTTGTAGTCTCCCGCGATTCTGAGGAAGAATAGAGAGCGATGATTCCCTTTGTAAAAGCACATGCATGCGGTAACGATTTTCTGATTCTGGAGGAGGCCGTCGCCGCGCGGCAGCATGCGGCACTGGCCCGTAAGCTCTGCAGCCGTAACACGAGTATCGGCGCCGATGGAATCGAATTCCTGGAGCGGAGGCCGAATGGAGAGTTTTTTCTTCGCCTCTTCAACGCCGATGGCAGTGAGGCGGAACTCTCCGGCAATGGAACGCGCTGCGTCGCCGCGTGGCTTGCGAGCTCTGAGGGCAGGGACCAGGTCGTCTTCGGCACGCACGGCGGGCCGAGAAGCTGCCGGGTAGTCGAGGATGCCGATCCGCTTTATCTGGTCGAGAGCGAGATGGGGGTTCCCCGCGTGATGGAGCGCACGATCGAGATTCCGGAGATCGGACAGGTCGCAGGCGCGATGGTCAATGTCGGAAATCCACACTTTGTGATCTTCGTGGAATCGGAGGACTTCAGCTCTCATGGACTCTCCTGGCAGGAGCTGGGAGGCCACATCAGCGTTAGTTCTTTGTTTCCCCACGGCACCAATGTTGAGTTTGTGAAAGTTCTCTCCGGCGGAGAGATCGCATTCCGGATCTTCGAGCGCGGATGCGGGCCCACAACCTCGTCAGGGACGGGAACATGCGCGTCTTCGGCTGCAGCTATGGCGCTCAGGGGAGTCGATCGTGAGCTGAAGGCGGTTGCCGAAGGCGGTGCGCAGCGGACCGTATGGCTGAGCAGCGAAGAGGTGATGCGGTTGACCGGGCCGGCGGAGATTATCTGCCACGGAGAGGTCTTCGGCCTGTGACGCAGGTTGTCCGGAACTTTCTTCGGCCGCGCCCTCTGCGGGCAGGTGCGACGCTCGGCGTGATCTCGCCGGCCAGCACGCCGAAGCGCGACCTGGTGGAGAGGGGGCTGGCGGAGCTGGAGGCGGCGGGTTACCAGATCAAGCTGGGAAGATATGCCTTTGGCGGCGGGCCGCTGTACTATGCAGGGACGCTCGCTGAGCGGCTGGAGGATCTGCACGCCGCGTTCGCCGACGATACGATCGACGGCATCATCTGCACTCGCGGTGGCTGGGGATCGGCCGAGCTTCTGGCTCATCTTGATGCTGACCTTATCCGCGCAAATCCCAAGGCATTTATCGGTTACAGCGATCACACGTCGCTGCATACGTGGCTTCAGAATGAGATCGGCCTGATGAGCTTCTACGCTCCGATGGTGGCGGCTGACTTTGCGCGCGACGGAGGAGTTGACCGGTCGAGCTGGAAGAACACCTTTGAGGGAGCAAGCGAATGGACGCTCGATGCCGGTGATGGCTTGCGCATCCTGCAACCCGGAGTTGCAGAGGGAAACCTGCTGGGAGGATGCATCTCGATTCTGACGGCCGGCCTGGGAACACCTTACGCTCCCCAGCTTGGAGAAAGCATTCTGTTTCTGGAAGATATCGGGACCAAGCCCTACCAGTGGGACAGGATGCTTCTGCACCTGCGCTACTCAAGCAGGTTGGAAGACGTGCGCGGCATCGTCTTCGGAGACATGGCACAATGCGTCCCGCAGGAAGAGCAGGATCTTCTCGAGAGAGCGATTCTGCATGGCCTGAGAGGATTTCCCGGACCGGTTGCTATCGGCCTCCGCAGCGGTCATGTCGATGGAGCCAATCGTACGCTCCCGCTCGGAGCTTCGGTGCGACTTGATCTTACGAATAGCAGAAATCCGTCACTGAGCTTCCTTGAGCCTGCGGTTTCGGTTTAGTCTTTCACTTGGTGCAATGGGGAAACACGTCTATCTGATTGGAATCTGCGGCACGGCGATGGCCTCGCTGGCCGGAATGCTGAAGCAGCAGGGCTACGAGGTTACTGGCTCGGACGTTGCGGCATATCCGCCGATGAGCG
Source organism: Edaphobacter sp. 12200R-103 (assembly GCF_010093025.1). Taxonomy (GTDB): domain Bacteria; phylum Acidobacteriota; class Terriglobia; order Terriglobales; family Acidobacteriaceae; genus Edaphobacter. Next base: position 4,271,946 of record NZ_CP048114.1, read on the forward strand.
ATCTTTTGCGCGAACTTGGTATTACGGTCCATGAGCCGTATGCGGAGCGCAACCTCGATCGCCGCCCTGATCTGGTAATCGTCGGCAACGCAATCTCGCGCGGCAACGTGGAGCTGGAGCGAGTGATGGACGAGCGCATCCCATTTACCTCGATGGCATCGGTGCTGCACGATGAGTTTCTTGTGAGCCGGCAGCCGCTGGTGGTGGCAGGAACGCACGGGAAGACCACCACGACCAGCATGCTGGCATGGATCTTTGAGACCGCTGCCCAGAACAACCCTGAATTTGCTCCCTCGTTCCTGATCGGTGGCGTCGCGGAGAACTTCGGAACCAGCTTCCGGGTTCGCCCGACGATGCCCTTCATCCTCGAAGGAGATGAGTACGATACAGCGTTTTTCGATAAAGGGCCGAAGTTTCTGCACTACTTCCCTGATTCAGCGATCCTGACACATGTCGAGTTTGATCATGCCGACATCTACGCAGATCTTGAGGCGGTAAAGACAGCCTTCAAACGGTTCGTCAACCTGGTACCGCGGCGCGGACGGCTGGTTGCGTATGATGCGAGCGAGAACGTCACCGAGTGCGTCGCCAAAGCCTTTTGCAAGGTGGAGCGTTACGGCCTTCGTGAGGATTCGTACTGGCGAATCTCTGACTTGCGCCACGAGGGAACTTCGACTCGCTGGACGCTGTGGCGCGCAGGGGAACGGTTCGCCGAGCTGACCCTGCCGCTGGCCGGAGAGTACAACGCTCTGAACGCAACAGCGGCTGCAGCACTCTCCTCGGGCCAGGGAGTTTCGGTCGAGGCGATTGCAAAGGCGTTGGCGACCTTCCACAGTGTAAAGCGGCGGCTGGAGGTGAAAGCCGTGACGGAGGGCGTCACGATCATCGATGACTTCGCGCACCATCCAACGGCGATTCGCGAGACCCTGCGGGCGTTGCGGGAGAGCAGACCCAGGCAGCGGCTGATCGCGGTGCTCGAGCCACGTTCCAATACGCTGCGCCGGAATGTCTTCGAAGGGTCTCTGGTCGACAGCCTTGCGTTGGCGGACCGGGTAGTGATTGCAGGTGTCTTCAAGTCGGAGAGTATTCCTACCGCAGAGCGCCTCGATCCCGGCCATGTGGTTCAGGGCCTTTTGAGCCGTGGCATTTCTGCAGCGGTCTACCAGGATGCAGATGCGATTGTGGCGGCGCTTGCGCCGGAGCTGCGAAGCGGAGACGTTGTGGTGATTCTGTCCAACGGTGGATTCGGCGGAATCTATCAGAAGCTGCCTCGCGCCATTACTGAGGCAGCCGTGGCAACCCGCGTCGCTATGCAATTTAGCTGATACAGAGATCTGCGCAATCCTTTCCGGTTAAAGTCCCAGAGGTGTCATCCTGAGCGAAGCTACTCGCGGCCTTATCGCGCTGGCGCGCTACGCTCAGGATGACACTCCCGGAAAGGCTTTGGAAAACTGGCTAGCAATTATCCGCTGCTGTCCTCTTCAACCCACTCCTTTAATGAACCGTGTTCCGAGGATGCCAGAGAGCTCGCCTTATCGGAAGACCGACGGAGAATTGCAGGTTTGGGGTGTCCGGGGTCAGACCTACGCCAAAGCTTAGATCGATGGTTCTGCCGGGAGCATAGAGATAAGAGGCTCCTAGCCGCAGAGACCCTTCCACCAGGAACGAAGCCGGGATGGTCTTCCCGTTCAGCGTCGTTGCGCGCGTAAACCGCTGGTCCCAGCCAATCGTCATCGAGGTCTCAGGATTGAGCGAGAGAATGGATCCGAGCTGGAATCCTACAGAATCGCCTGGATTGAAGTGACCGGGGATCATCAGGCCGGGATTGTCAGGATCGTTCGCCGGAACGGAGTGCGTTCCATCGAGATTCGCCGTATAGGAGAAGTTGCCGAACATGACGATCGGATCATTGGATTTGGCTGCCGTAAGGTTTCCCTGAACGGCATAGAAGCCTGTTCCCAATGCGGTCTGGCTGCTGTTCAGGTTGAAGCTGTCGATTCCGGTCGTGGTCTTGAAGCGCACATTGGCCAGCAGGTCCGGAATGTTGCCATGCTCAAGCGCCAGCTGACGTGACAGCCCGAAGGTAATGTCGCCCAGCCCAAAGGTACTCTGATTCGTCTGTGTGTTGTTGACGTCCACGGTCCGGTTCAACTGGTACCCATACGGAATATAGGTGTCGAACTGCAGCTTGTGCGGAAGACCGAGACGCGCCGAGAAAGTGGGGAGCAGAAGATCCTTGCGGACCCGCTGCGAAGCGATGTCGCCAACCACCAGCACCGGCAGGATCGCAAATCCATCGATATTGATCCGGTCCGTGGTAGAGCTGAAGTAGGAGGTCGTGTTGTCGAGCTCGACCGTGCCCGGAGGCAGCAGCAGGCCGCCGCGAACGATGAGTGCCTGGTCGAGCGCCTGGCTCGCCTGACGCTCTTCCGCGTCGTAACCAGCGTTGGTCACTACGGAGGTTACGGCCGCGGAGGCTCCCACACGCGGAGCAGGAGCGGCCGGAGCCGACGAAGAAACGGCAGATACAGGCTTATTGACGAGATCTTTCGGTGAGGTGGTGAAGCCGCCATTGACTCTCCACTCCAGCTCCTGCACCCTCTCAAGCAGGTTGCGAATAACGGCGTCTCGCTCCCGCAGAGCATCGTTCAGTCTCTGGTTGACCGCGGCCAGCAGAGACTCCTGCTGCGACATCGGCATTGTCTGATTTGCCGTTTGCTGATGCGTCTGTTGCTGAGGCGAAGCGCTGTGTTCCTGGGCCTGCATGGCCGAGGTTAACCAGAGAAGGCAGCAAAGAAGAGGTGCGACATCGTACGGCTTGAATTTCGTCATGTGCATCGATCTGGCCTTTTGGTGTCAGTAGAGGTAGTTCGGAGGAATCGCGACGCCGATCTCGCGCTGAATGGTGGTTTCGTCCGGGATGGTGCGAGAGGCGATGGTAGGGTGCTTTTCGGTCAGCATCAGATCGGTCGGTGGATGGACGATGAAGACGATTCCCTCTTTCCACAGCCTCTGGAAGCGGTCGACCTTCATGGTCAGGTTGCCGAAGCCTGGATCGGCGATGATCACCCTGCCGTTGACGATCCTGTGCACGACGATGAAGTGATCGAACCCCTTCAGACGAATAGGAACGATGACAGACGTCTTCTGTGAAGCCAGCTCTTCGAGAGACATGCCGGCGTAACCTTCTGCGTGATAGCCGCGTGCCTGGGCAAAGCGCTTCAGGTCGAGCAGGGAGAATCCGCCGCGCGCGCGAACCTTGACGGGATCGACGCGATGCAGAATCCATACGACGATGGCCGTCTCGGGAGTGTTGTCTTTGAACTCGTAGGTAAGGAGGGTGCTCAGGGCCGCTGCTCCGCAGCTCATGTCCCACTTCTGTCGCACGACACCTTCGCCGCGAATCTCTTTCAGGCTGCGAATTCTTTTGCCAGCCTGCTCATCTGCGTTCTCCCCGGTTTGGGAGAACGCAGATGCTGTGACTACCAGAACGCTCGCCAGGGTCAGGGCGAGCGTTCTGAACCAGAGCCGGAACCGGGCAGCAGGAAGGAACATCAAGGTCTTCCATTCAGATTGGACTGCGTCAGTGTCGACACAGTGGAGTTGATGTTTACGTTGAGATTCAGCAGCACGTTGATCTTCGAGTTCACGGCATTGATGTTTACCAGAGAACTGAGATTCTGCTGGGCATTGCCGTTCAGGCTGAGCGTTCCCATCGTGTTGCCGGCGAGGGGTCCGCTCTGAAGAGCCAGAGAGCCTGTGCTCGAGACCAGACCGTTGGGCGTAGGTGTCTGGCCTGCAAAGCGAACGACGCCCTCAGAGATTCCCGCCGTCACGCTGCCGGCAGTCACCTGGTCGAGAGCGGCGTCGCTGAGAGGCTTCGCCTTCGTCACGGTTTTGTTGTGAGCCTTGGGGGCCGGCGGCGTTTGAGCACCTGCAACCGCCAGTCCCGCTGAACTCAGCACTGCCAGAGTTGCCATCACAAGAATTCGTTGCATACCTTGCTCCCGTGAAGGAGGAGGCCCGGCGTCTGCAAAGGGGGCCGGAGCGAAAGGCACCGGACCCAAGGTAGACGCCGAACGGTCCTCTAGCGAACCTGGCTGATGGTGTTGGACTGGTTGATGGTCGGGGCGGAGTTCATGTTGGACGTACGTGCAACGTTGACTCCGTTGGAGACCATGCCGCCCGCCGCATTGACGATGTTCAGCGCCTTTGCATTCTGCATGGCGCTGTCGGCAAGCGCGACGGTGTAGTTGTTGGTTGCTGTTACCGTCGAGCCATCGACCGCGACATACTTTCCGCTGGCGGAGTCGAAGGCGACGGCGCCCTGCTTGTCGTAGGTCAGGTCAAGCGACTGTACGGTGTGGTTGGAGTACGACTTCGATTTGTTGCTCGATACGCTGGCAGCCAGGCTGGAGCTGTTGCTCTCGCTCGCCGCAAGGGAGTCGCTGGTCGAGTTGCTGGCATTCAGGCTTGCATTCTTCGCCGAAGACTTGCTCGCGCTCAAGGACGCATTCTCCGACTGGCTTGCATCCAGCGACGCCGACTTGCTGGACGACTTGCTGGCCGCTGCATTCAGAGAGTTGGAGCTGCTCGAAGACTTGCTGGCTGCAGCATCGAGCGAGTTGGAGTTTGAAGCCGACTTGCTGGCTGCGGCATCCAGCGAGTTGGAGTTCGACGCCGACTTGCTGGCCGAAGCGTCCAATGCAGCGCTCGCCGAGTTGGATTTGCTGGCTGACAGGCTCTTGTCGGAAGAGCTGCTGTTGTTGGACGCAGAGTTCGAGGCCGAGTTGGAGGTATTCGAAGCCGTATTGGCCGTCGTGTTGCTGCCGTTGGTCGCCGAACCGTCGGAAGCCGACATATCATGCGCTGTCGTTCCGTTGGAGGCAGAGGTATTGCTTCCGCTGGTGCCACTGTTGTTGTACGCGGTGTTGCCCGTATTGGTGGCAGAGCCATCCGGACCCGAGGAGACGGAGTTCGAGGTGCTGTTGGTGTTCTGCGTCGCATTGGCAGTGCCGGCATTGGACGCGGAGGAATTATCGGCAGCGGAGTTCGTCTTCGATGCGCTTGCGTTCAGCGCGGAATTCGAGCTGAGGGATCCGTTTGCCGATAGAGAGGCATTAGCGCTCTTCGAGGATGAAGCATTCGTGGAGAGCGAACGATTTGCACTCTTCGAGGAAGAAGAATCGGTAGACAGCGAAGCATTTGCATTCTTCGAGGCCGAGTTGGTGGTCGCCAGCGAAGCGCTGGAGTTCTTGGACGAGGTTGCGTCCGTCGAAAGCGAGGAAGACTTGCTCGCGCTCGTGGTCAGAGAGGCATCATGCGTATTGCTGTAGGTGGTTGCCAGGCTGTTGGTCTTCGTATGGTCGACGTTCAGGCTCTTGTTATTGCTGTTGGACGTCTGCAGCGATCCATTGAACGTGTCGGTGCTGGATGCGCTCTTGGTGACGTCCGAGGAAGTTGTCGCGGTCAGAGACACATTGGGGTCCCGCGAGTAGCCCGAGATGGATCCCATCTGCGCGCTGCTCTGCGTGACATCGTTGCTCTGGCTGACGTCTGCACCGCCATTGCTGGCTGGCGACGACATCGTGCCGCTGTAGACGTTGACACCATTGCCGACCAGCGCATCGGAGGAGTTGACGATATTTACTCCCGAAGCTCCGTTCAAAGAGCTTCCGCCCAGACTCACAGATCCCGTGTTATTGACGGTGGCGGTGGAATTGTTGGCCGCGACAGCGGTATTCTCCTCGCCGGCTGCAGTGACCTTGTCCATCTGGTTGTCACGAAGCGCGCGGGTCTTGCTCTGCTTCTTTTCGTTCTTGTTTGAGGAGTTGTTCGAATGGTTGCTCTGGGCGTATGCCTGTCCAGAGACGACTAAGGCTGTAACTAAAGCAGTTGCGATCGTTTTCACTTCGTCCTCCACAACGGGTTAGGGTTTGAAAGTGCTCGCCGTCGGCACAGTGTGTCCTGTGGTAGCGGCCAATTTTGACGTAAGGCTTCCTGTTCGCTCATGAACAGGAGCGACCGTCGACGTCGTTGTTTTGGTCCCGGGTGGCCCAGAGAGAAGCTACGTGTCCCGTGCCCTTCAGAAGGCGACAGAACGAAGCCTTGGAGAGGGCGAAGTAAAAGGCCCTATTCGTATATTTGGAAGTCGGCTCCACATCACATTCAGACCAATGCGCGCGGATAAGGCCCATGTAATACGTCCTCGCTCTAATGCAATCTGCATACCAAAAAATCCAGGCCTAAACACAATGCGATTTGGGGCCCTCAGAGAACTTATCCGCAAGGATTTGCATGGAAAGTGAAATCCGAAAGTGAATCCAGGGCAGGAGAGGGAGCTTCCACCGTTGTTCCGGGGATTCTATTGGTCGAGAGACAGGTAGGCGGGGCCATGAAAGATGCTGCCAGTATCCCCAAGCAGGAGAAGATAAGGAAGATTGTGATCGTGCGTCAAAACAAGGCGCAGTCCCTCAGCGGAGGGCCCAACTTTGAAGACCGGGGTAGTGAGGACCGTCTGCCGCGGCCCAACGGGTGTCGAGAGACGCACCCCCTCCAGCCCTGATGCCTCATCCCAGCGGCGTCCGCGGGCATCCACCATGTACAGCTTCAAATGAGCGTCGCTGGAATTCCTTTTGTCGGAGTGATTGGTAATGCGGACATAAACCTTTACGATCCGCTCTCCCCGGTTGCCAAGATATCCTGGGACGGTCTCGGTCCGGACGACCGAAAAGCAAAGGGAATCGAAGCAGTAGTCCCGGCCGGGCAGCACGACGCGCGGTTTGGCCGTCAGGGAGACGGACAGCAGGATACCTATATAGATAATCCAGATTGCCGCGATCCATCCAAGGTTCTTGCGCCCCTGGAAGCGTTCGCCGCGCCGGAAGGAGATGGTTACCCCGATGGCGCCCAATGCGGTCCAGCCCAGCAGGGCGTACAGCAAAAGCCTGGCAAACCCCGCCCCTATCCCCATGCAGCTGTCCCAGTCACGATAGACTTAAGGGTAACTCATGGCGACTACATCTTCCTCCTCCTTGGACAGGACAGCCACCAAGTCCCCGATCATCGCTGCTGACCACCTCGGCAAAACGTATCGCTCCGGCAAGCTGGAGGTTCCCGCCCTGCGCGACGTCAGCTTTACTGCGGCTCCGGGGGAGTTTGTGGCCATTGTGGGGCCATCCGGTTCGGGCAAATCGACCCTGTTTTACATCCTTGGAGGGCTTACCAACGCCACGTCGGGCTCGCTGTTCATCGATGGCGCCGAGTTTTCAAAGATGTCGGATATCGAGCGGACGCGTATGCGGCGGGCCAAGATCGGGTTTGTCTTTCAGCGATTTAACCTGTTGCCGACGCTTAGCGCCCTGGGAAACGTCGAGATCGCGCACGACATCGCTAATCTGGGCGCCGAAACGAGGAAGCCGCTCGACCGTGGGCTGCTGGACCATCTGGCGGACCTGATGGGCATCAGGGGGAGACTGGAACATCGTCCCAGCGAACTTTCAGGAGGAGAACAGCAGCGTGTGGCCATCGCCCGCGCCCTGATCTCTCGTCCGGCAATTGTGCTGGCGGACGAGCCTACGGGAAATCTGGATACGCAGAATTCCGACGCTGTCCTGGAGATGCTTCGCCGCTCCAGCCGCGAGTTGAACCAGACAGTCCTGATGATCACTCATAATCCTGAGGCCGCCCAGATCGCCGACCGCATCATTCACATGCGCGACGGCCAGATCAAATCCATTGAACAGGGCAGGGGAATAGTCGTCCACGAAGATTAGGGGTCTTCCCCAATTACAGTGCTATGATCCTTGGGCATGGATGGTCAGGATTTTCGAGGTTTTTATCGTTCACTTCCGGACTCCGAGCTGCTGTCGATCTCTGAGGACTGGCAGTTTTTAGTCGATGATGCGAAATCGGCTCTTCTCGCAGAGTTAGAACGACGCGGAATCGAGTTCCATGAGCCTCCGCCTCGATTGAAAGACTCCGACGATTCATCTCTTCCGTATCTGGATCTTGTTACTATTCGCCGGTATCGCGATCTCTCAGAGGCAATCGTTGCTCGAGGTGTTGTTGAATCCGCTGGTATTTACTGTTTTCTCAAGGATGAAAATCTCGTAAGGCTTGACTGGCAGATCTCGAACCTGATTGGCGGCATCAGCCTTCAGGTTTCCCGATCAGATGCAGAAGCCGCTGAGAGAATCCTTGAGGAACCCACTCCCGAGACCATCTCGCTGCCCGATCAATCGCTCTTCGAGCAGCCGCATTGTCCTCACTGTGACTCCATCGACATCATTTGGGAGCGGCGGGGCAGAAAGGCTGCCCTATTGTCGCTCTATCTCTTCTCGCTTCCTGCACCTCGCGGTTCTGAATCGTGGCACTGCAACGACTGTGGTCTACGATGGACTGAAGAAGACGATCCCGCACAGGCCGTAACTCAAATGGAAGAATAGTCGCTTACTTGGCCGATTTTGTGTTGTTGCTGCGATCGTCGTCCGGAAGCTTGTGGTCCGGATCGATCGTGACGGAAGCGATTGGCTTTTTGTCGTCGGAAGACCACACGTACTCGCCCTTGTTCAGCCATGTCTCCCATGGCAGGCGGAAGCGCTCAGAAGTGCCATCCTTGAACTTCACCTCAACCGTTGCTGGAAGCACGAGTTGCTGTTTATTGAGGATGGTCATCGTGGCGCCGTCGATCTTCTTGACCGCGAGATCGAACCTCCAGTTATTCTCGTACCAGCCGCGCCAGAACCAGCCCAGGTCTTCGCCGCCTTCGCTCTGCATGGCGCGGAAGAAGTCCGAGGGTGAGGGATGTTTGAAGGCCCAGTCGCGGATGTACTTGCGGAAGGCCCAGTCGAAGCGTTCCGGCCCCAGGATCTCGTCGCGCAGCAGAACCATGCCATAGGCTCCCTTGAAGTAGCTGACCGGGTGCCCAATCTGTGCGGTGTAACCGTCGGCAGGGAAGAGGACAGGAGGAGCGGCAGGGTTGTCGATCACCTTGAGGATCATTTCCGAAGGCTCGCCCCCGGCGGAGTACTCGCTGTCGCGCTTGGGGCCGTACTTGCCTCCGGCGTACTCGTCGGATTCGAAGATGTCGATGAAGGTGTTGAAGCCTTCGTCCATAAAGGCGTTCCGGCGCTCATTGGACCCGACGATCATCGGGAACCAGTCGTGGCCGATCTCATGTGCCGTCACCCAGAAAAGGAACGCACCTTTGTCGGAAATTCCATCGAAGACGATGCCCGGGTACTCCATGCCGGTGGAGAAGCCGGCGACGTTGGTCGCGGCAGGATAAGGATAGGGATACCAGCGCTTCGAGAAGTTCTCAATCGAGTTCTTCACGTACTCAGTCGATTTGGTCCAGGCGTCGTCGCCCACGCTCTCACGCGGATAGACGCTCATGGCCAGCGATTTCTTTCCTTCAGGCAGGTTGATCTTCGCGGCGTCCCACACGAACGTAGGAGAGGCGCTGAAGGCGACGTCGCGGGTGCGGTCCATGTGGAAGTGCCAGGTCAGCGTGCCATCCTGCTTCGGTCGGCTGGCTGGCGTGCCCACCTCTTCGGGCTTGATGATGTAGACGGTGGCATCGCTGCTCTTCGCCTGCTCCAACCGTGACACTTCCGACGGGGTCAGAACCTCCTTTGGGTTTACCAGCTCGCCCGATCCCGCGACGATGAAGCTCGAAGGCACGGTGACGTAGTAGTCGAAGTTGCCATACTCCAGGTAGAACTCGCTGCCGAGGTAGGGCAGGGTGTCCCATCCGCGAAGATCGTCATAGACGCACATGCGTGGATACCACTGCGCCATATCGTAGATCTCGCCCTCTTTGGCCTTGCCCCAGGAGGTGCGGTCGCCCCAGACACCGGGGATCTTGTAGTGGTACTTGATATGAATCTTCAACTGCCCGCCTTTGGGTTTCAACGGCTCGGCCAGGCGAACCTGCATACGCGTGTCGGAGATGATGTAGTCGGCTTGGGTGCGCTGCTTGCCGGACTCGATCTCGACCGAGTCGAAGATGTAGCCGTCGGAAGATGGGTGGGGGCTGCTCTCTTCCGGTGAGTGGCTAATTCCATTCGCCAGGCGCGAGCGCGAGTCCTTGCGATAGATATTCTGCTCGACGTGCAGCCAGAGGCTGGTGAGCGTGTCCGGGCTGTTGTTCGTGTAGGTGATAGTCTCGGTGGCGGCCAGTTGCTTAGTCTGTACGTCAATGACGGGATGCAGGTCATAGTCGGCCTCGTTCTGCCAGTACTCCGGCCCAGGAGCGCCATTGCCGGAGCGGTAAGCGTTGACAGGGTCGGGCATGGTAAAGGGAGCGAAGGTCCTGACCGGATCGTAGGCAGATGCAGACGTTGAATCGGTCTGCCCGTAAGCGAACGACACGGCGGCTGCAAGGAGAAACAGGAAGGCATGGCGACGATGCAGCATCAGGATCGTTCCTCATCTCGGATGGGGGAGTAGTTTCTTTTAACTGCAATATACGTGGAAATCGATACCATGAACGCAGTCTCGATGGCGACGATATTCATCGTTCCGGCATCGAAATCGAACAGGAGCTAAAGGTTCTCTCATGCCGTGGTACCAACTCGATGACCCGCACGACCCGCGACTGGATGAACTGGCGCGCCGATACAACCTTCACCCCCTGCATATTGAAGATGCCCGCAGCGAAGATGAGAGCGTCAAGGTAGACTCTGGAGCCAACTATACCTTTGCTGTCTTCAAACCGATTTATCTTCAGCCCGATCCCGATGCCCCGGCGGAGAAGATGCCAACCTTCAGCACGATTGATGTCTTTGCCGGGAAAGACTTCCTCGTCACCATCATCGACCCGGTATGTCCGGCGACGGAGGAGGCCCTGGAACGGGCGCGGCGCGACGGCGACGATGAGCATCCGGGGCGGCTGCTGTACCTGATTCTCGACACCATCGTCGACCGCTACTTTGCCGCCATCGACTACTTTGACGACCGCATTGACAAGCTGGAGGACGCGGTCTTCGACAATCCCTCGCCTGATATCCTTGCACAGGTCTTCGCCATTAAGCGTGAACTGATCGAACTGCGTCGCGTCCTGGTCAACACGCGCGACGCCTGCCTGCATCTGCAGCGCGATCCGAACAGCATCATCGATAGCGAGCACCAGCTTTACATCCGGGACACCTACGATCATGTCGCCCGTTTGTTGGATTCTGTAGAGACGCAGCGTGATCTGCTGAACAACTCGCTCGATATCTACCTCAGCTCCGTGGCGAACCGCACCAACGAGGTGATGAAGGTCCTGACAGTGCTAGGTACCATTGCTCTTCCGGCGCTTGCTATCTCCGGAATCTACGGCATGAACCTGAAGGGACTTCCCTTTGAAACCTCACCTCATGGAGCGCTCTTTGTCGGCTTTCTGACTATCGTCTGTACCGGATTAGTGCTTTATGTTCTCCGTCGCATGCGATGGTTTTGACGTTGTGTAGAGGCATGGAAGATCATTTCGGCGGAAATTCAAAAATAGTCGATTTACACACCTACGCGTATCCCGGCGGAAGCATCTCTCTTAGAAAGGGAGATGAATCACAATGACTGATTACCGCGTATCGAAAGGCGAGGCTCGAGAAGATCAGGTCACCGCCGCCATTGAGAAAGTAACCTCACAGGTGCCCTCCAGCGCTTATCTGGCTGCCGCGCTTGCATCCATGATCGCGTCACTTACCTTCAAAGCCTCGAAAAAGGATCACGCTGCCCTATTTGTCGGTCAGTGGGCGGCGCCATTTCTTCTTATGGGGATCTATAACAAGCTGGTGAAGCTGCACGGGTCTGACGCAACAGCGGGTGGGGCTCCTCTGCAGAGCTGAGCATCCCACAACACCTAGATCGCGCCGTTCAGGGCTTACCACAGAATATCTTTGACAGGGGTAATGGCTTCCGGCAAGTCGGTTTCGCCAAGCATCTGGCGCAGATTGATCTCTATCGTGCGGGTGATCGACGTCAGTGGAATGTCGTAGATACTGTTGTCGAAGGGATCTTCGAGGTCGCGACCGATCTTATCCAGCGCTAGAAAGATAAAGCCTACGAGCGCAGATCCAAGTGGGGTGAACCATCCCATACTCGCTCCCATGGCGAGCGGAAGGACAATACAGAAGATCTGCACGCAAAGCTGCGGCAGATAGTCGTAGAGGCGCGGCATGGGGGTGTTCTTGATACGCTCCGCTCCTCCTTGCGCATCGACAAGATCGTTCAGGCTCTCGTCCATAGCGCGCCACTGCATGCTGTCGATCCACCCGCGACTGAGGGCGTCGCACAGAATGGCGGTCTGCCACTGTTGGATGGCGACGGGGATATTCTTCTCTTTCCGCAGCCGGGTTATCTCCTCCGAAGAGAGAAAAGACTCGATCTCGCTCCAGGGCTCAAGTCTTCGCAGGTGCTGCCGCAGAGCATGCGCCCAGGCAACCTGATAGTAGATCAGTTTCTTTTTTATCGCTTCGGCCTCTCCGGGTTCAGCATCCGTGGGCCTTCGCATCGTCATCGTGACCTGGCGGCCCCAGCTTCGCGAGTTGTTTACGATGGACCCCCATAACGTTCGCGACTCCCACCATCGCGCATACGAAGTCGTATTGCGAAACACCACGAGGATGCTGACAACGGAACCTAACAGAGAGACCGGAATCTGATTAAGCGCAGCCCAATGCAGATAACCGGCCTTGTATGCGGCGACGACCGCAATGTCATAGACCAACAGAACGACCAGCGGCCAGCCGATATATCTCACAGTGAGCAGCATGAGCCGCCGGCGGTTTTGGGGAGCGATCATCCGTTATGGCTTTCCTGGCGGACAGGATGAAACTCGCGCTCGCCATTTTCGGCGATACGTACCTGGCCGGCACCAATGTCATACACCCATCCGGACAGGGTCAACTCCTTTCGGGCGATCGCTCCGGCAACCGAGGGGTGCGTTCTAAGATGCTGGAGCTGCAAAAGCACATTCTCCTCTGTCAGCCGCTTCAGCCGGTCCAGGGGTGATTCGTTCGCAGGCGCAAGCGAATCGGTCACATTCATGGCGGCCTCCGCATTGCGCATCCAGTTCTTTACGCTGCCCAGACTCTCAAGGCTCCCCGGATCCAGCAGGGCCTTCATTGCGCCACAGTCGCTGTGCCCGCAGATAGCGACATGCTTTACCTTCAGCGCACTCACGGCATATTCGATTACGGCGCTCACACCTCCCAGCATCTCGCCATAGGCGGGGACGAGGTTGCCGATGTTGCGTGTCACAAAGATCTCGCCGGGCCCTGACTGCGTAATCAGCTCCGGATCAATCCGCGAATCAGCGCAGGTGACGATCAGCGTGGAAGGTTGTTGTGGCTCACTGACAGCCTTCTTGTATTTCTCTGCATTCGGCGGATAAATCTCATTCTGAAAATGCAGAATGCCGGCCTTCAGCTCTTCAAGAACCTGATCCATACCTTCTCCTATTCCTTCCACTTGATATTGCAGCCGATCGCAAATTTCTGGTTGGGATCAGGCCGTTTGCCTGTGATCACGGCATCGATGGCGGCGCGGAGGTCCTTGCCGGTCACCGGAATATCATTACCAATGTCGCCGCGCTTTGGGCGGCTGTCATCCAGCTGGCCGCGATACGCCAGTTTCATCTCGCCGTCGAAGAGAAAAAGATCGGGAGTGCAGGCAGCCTGATATTCGCGCGCTGCTTCCTGTGTCTCGTCGTAAAGATAGGGGAAACGGAACCCGAGTCGCTCCGCCTGCTTCTTCATCTCTTCTGGAGCATCCTGGGGATGACTCGTAATGTCGTTGGAGCTGATGGCCACAATTCCGATCTGACCTTCGTAGTCCTTGGCGATTCTGGCCAACTCCTCCTCAACATGTTTCACATAAGGGCAGTGGACACAGATAAACATCACCAAGAGACCCTTTCGATCCGCCGCGACATCATCGCGCCCTACCGCCTTACCGGTCACTACGTCCGGCAGCTCAAAGGCAGGAGCCACCGTTCCCAGCTCCACCATCGTCGACTGTGTTCTCGCCATATCCTTCTCCCACGCAGAATCTTCGTCGAACCATTCTAAGCGGTGCAGGTTAAACTACACCGTATGATCGTCCATACATTTCTCTTTCGTTGGAAACCAGGAGTTGAGGAAGCTCAGAAACAGCGTGCTGTTGAGGAGATCAAGGACCTGCAGGGGCAGATTCCCGGTCTTGAGGAGACGCTCGTCGGAACCAACATCTCGCCCCGCTCGCAGGGTTACGAGCTCGGAGGCGTCATGAAGTTCTCCGATCGAGCCAGCTACGAAGCGTATAACGATCATCCCGTGCACCAGAAGCTGCTGACCTGGCTGATGCCTCTGATCGAGCCGGTTGAAGTCGACTTCGAAGCCTGAGACCCGGCGCATGAACATTGCCATGCTCCCTTCACGCACATTAGCGGGCGGCCATGCCCGCCGCGAGGATCTTCTCAGAGGACCGAATGGCCTGCCGCTCTGCCGCTGGTGCCAGCTTGAGATCCTCGCCAAACGCCGGCGCACCTTCTGCAGCGACTACTGCGTGCACCAGTGGCGTCTCCGAACCAGCCCCGGTTATCTGCGCGATCAGGTCTTTGCGCGAGACCGCGGACGCTGTGCTCTCTGCAGGATCGACACCCTGGCTGCATATGCTGCGCTGAAACGCGCCCGGGGCGCTGCGCACGAAGCCGGCTTGCGACTCTATGGGATGAAGCGTATCTCCAGCCGTCGCAGTCTTTGGGAGGCGGACCACATCGTTCCCGTTGCAGAAGGAGGCGGACAATGCGATCTCGATAACATCCGAACGCTTTGCCTGCTATGTCATCGCTCCGCAACGTTGGAGCTTCGAGAGAGACTGCGTTCGCGCATAAAGTCATCTGCGGGAGAATAATTCCAAAACTAAGTTCCTCATCACGATTCTTCTGTGCAGTAGCGGAAACGCTCTGCTATGGTGTCTTCGTCTTCTGGGCTCATGATTTCTGGCCAGAGATAATCATCTCCGGCCACATTCTCTTTTCAGGGAACTCCCCATGGCAGACGCAGGCAAGCACATTTTTGATCCACGCCTTCTTAAGGAGGCGGAGCTTCGCGACGGCGCAGCGGAGGCCTACTGCCAGCGCCTGGCAGAGCAGATCCAATCACACCACGCCTCGCTTGCCACGCCAGAGGCGAAGGCATCCTTTCGCGACTCCTGGCGCGCTGCGCTCCAGATGACCATTCCGGAGCTGGAGACGATGGATCTCCGGACGATGGTTGGGTTGCTGCATCGCAGGCCTAAGGCGCAGGCTCGTCTCGCGACCCTTACCGACTACCCTCCCAGTAAATGGCTGCTCGAACAGGAGCTCATAGCCCAGGGGCACTGGCCGCCGCCGGATCCGGCGAAGGATGCCTATGCGGTTGCCGATGAGCTGCACCTGACGGGTATTTGCTTCTCCGGAGGAGGTATTCGGAGCGCGACATTCAATCTGGGAATCCTGCAAGGGCTTGCCGCCAATGAGAGGCTGAATTCATTTGACTATCTCTCCACCGTCTCCGGAGGGGGATACATTCATCAGTTTCTGGCATCCTGGATCTCCTGCGAGACTGTCGAGAAGGTCAAAGAGCAGCTGCAGCCTCTGCCCGGCCCTCCCTCGCAACGAATCTTCTGGCCGGAACCACTGCGCTGGCTGCGCCGCTACTCCAATTACCTTACGCCGCGTGTGGGGCTCTTCAGCGCCGATACCTGGGTCGCCTTTGCCATCTGGCTGCGCAACACCTTTCTCAACCAGATTGTGCTCGTCGCTTCCATCATGCTGGTAATGCTGCTGCCGCACTTTTATCTCAGCTCGCGCGGCCGTGCAGCGCATTTTCTTCTCGATCGTGGAATGTTCGCGGCGTCCGTAATCCTCGCGGGTTTTCTCTTTTCGTCGGCCATCATCTGCTTCAAGCAGTTCATCCACCCTCCTGCGGACCATTGCCATCCGGTGGAAGAGACCGGGTTTGGCCAGGCAGGCGTTCTTTGGCTGGTCTTTGCGCCTGTGCTGATCTCGGTTTTTGTCGCCTGTCCTTACCTTTACCGGTCATCGTTCTGGGCGGGGAATCCGCTGCCTCAGCGCACGCCCCATACTGCGGTCGGCATGCGCCACTGGAGAAGTACTCAGCAGGTCATTCGCACCATCGATTGGCCGGAAAACACAGGCATTGTTCCGGCCAGCACACGGGTATACATCAGTCATCTGCATCGGCTGACGCAGAAAACCGAAGAGCCGCGTAGTGTGACCACAGCGTCGCTCAACAAGCCTAAGCTTCCTCCGCCGGGCGAACCGGATGCGATGAACAATCTCCACGCATGGCAATCGGCTTACTCCTTCCGCTGGTGGAAGCCCCTGACCGCCTTCGACGATGACACTTCCACGTCGTGGGTCTTTACTTCCATGCTGGCTGGCATCGCTCTTCTGATACTCGCTGCAGCCCGGGCGATTCCTCAGAACTGGCGGCGCCTCATCGTTCTGCTTGGAATGGCCGGCGCCGTAGGTTGCGGTTACGTTCTCATCAACCTCTCCCGCCTTGTCATCTTCGTCACGTCGTTCTTTCTTCCCCTTGAAGACGTGACGCGTGCAGCGATTCCTTTGCTGCCGTGGCTTGGCCTGACTATCGTCTTCGTCTCGATCGAAATTGCCGGAGGCCTGGTCGGTAACCTCGTCGACGACTCTGTTCGCGAATGGTTCGCACGGCTGCGGGCCTGGAGCTTCCTCTTCGGCCTGCTTTGGTTCACGCTGACGGCAAGCTCGCTGCTTGGTCCGGCTCTGGTTTCGTGGCTGTTTCATGTGGCCCACATCGGTAAACCGCTCTGGCTCGGCTGGATCGGGACCACCCTGGCCAGCGTGCTTGCCGGCAAAAGTTCCTTCATCAGCGGCACAGCCAAAGACCAAAACTCGAAGTCGGCACTCGCCTTGAATGCTCTGACGCTCGTTGGCCCTCCGGTCTTCATCGCCGGTCTGGTCCTTACGCTCTCCTGGGTTATCGAAAAGGCTCTCGAGACGATCAAGTCTCAGCTTGGCGATCAGATTCTTCCACACTCGGACTTCTTTGCCCTGCTTGCATTGCTGGCAATTACGGCTCTCCTCTTCGGCTGGCGGATCGACGTCAATGAGTTTTCGCTGCACTCCTTTTATCGCGATCGCATTGCGCGCTGTTATGCGGGCGCCAGCAATCCCGACCGCCGCCCAAACCGTTTTACCGGATTTGCCGGGAGTGACAAGCGCCTGCGGTTGATTGATCTTCTGCCCGCGCGCTTCAATAACGCTGCACTCAATAAGTTATGGGCGCACGTCTGCGGACCTGATCTCTGTACGCTCGATCCGCAGCCGCCCACCTACCAGGGGCCATTCCCGATCTTCTGCACAACCCTGAACCTCTCCTTCGGACAGGACCTGGCTTATCAGGAGCGCAAGGGCGCAGCCTTCGCCTTTACGCCGCTTTATTGCGGTTACGATGTGGGCTGGACGGAGACCGACACGGATCGCGTGCAGTTCAACGGCTACGCTCCTACGCGCAGCTTCGCGTATGAAGATGGAGGTCCGCGCATGGCCACTGCGGTCGCTACCTCAGGAGCTGCCATGAGCCCCAACTGGGGTTTTCATTCCAGCCCCACGATGGCTTTTCTGCTTACCATCTTCAACGTGCGGCTCGGCCTTTGGATTCGCAATCCCCGGCACAAACGTTTTCGCCTGCGTGGGCGTCACAGCAATCCTTCCTCGCCATGGTTTGGCCTCTTCTACCTGCTGGCAGAGCTCTTCGGCCTGGTCAACGACGAGGCCGCCTTTGTCTATCTGACCGACGGCGGGCACTTCGAAAATATGGGACTCTACGAGCTGGTCCGACGCCACTGTACGACCATCATCATCTGCGACGCCGAGCAGGACGGCGACCTCTCCTTTCAGGGCATCGGCATGGCCATTCGTAAATGCCGTATCGACCACGGGGCCGAGATCGACCTCGACCTCTCCCAACTTGACCCTGCCGGCACCTCTCAGGTGAGCCCCGTCTGCGCAATCGGGGGGACGATCCGCTACTCCAATGGAACCGTCGGGCAGGTCCTCTATATCAAGTCCGTCTACACCGCCGATCTTCCTCCCGACCTGGTGAACTTCCACAAGGAGAACCCTACCTTCCCCAACACCTCGACGGTCGACCAGTGGTTTAGCGAGTCCCAGTTTGAGAGCTACCGCCGCCTCGGTCAGGAGTATGCCTCCTCCGCGCGCGTTCGTACCTGGATGGACCGGCATCTTCCCGTACGTCCCGCCTGACCAGCTTTCCACAGATCTGTAGCTGACCTACAACGAAGGTGTTAGAAGTAATCGCGACTGCTGGCTACGCCAGAGCCGCGACCATCCGCACCCCGGGCTGCGATCTCACGACTTCCACAGTAGAATCACTGATTTCCAGAGGTCCTGTTGGTTTACCTTCAGAGAAGGGATGGGATTCCCCGTCCAGCACAACATGTTGTGCTTTATACTTGACACACGCTATAGGCAGAGGTACTTTCACCACTGCAAGCAAGACGTGGGATAGCGTCACGTCAAAAAAATGTTCCCGAATTCGACTTCAGCCGTTCGCTCCCCAGGTAGCAGCCGCACGACAGGCGCGCCTTCGAACCCAACGCCCTGAAGCCCATGACATAAGACCCGCCTCGTTCGCGAGGCCAGTACAAACCGGAGGCTAATCTGCTCCGGGCATCGAATTTAAAGCGAGAAGGAGCAAATTCCCAATGGCAACCGCATCCAAAAAGACCACCACGGCTCCCGCCTCTGAACAGGTCGCAGCACAGACCGCAGCTGCCTCCGCCAAACGCGCCCCCGGCCTCACCTTCTCGCGCCACTTCACGAAGCAGGGCGTCTCGCCCTTCGACGAGGTCACCTGGGAGCTGCGTGATGCCGTCATTCAGGACTTCAAGGGCCGCACTATCTTCGAGCAGAAAGACGTCGAGGTTCCCACCGACTGGTCGATGACCGCGACCAACATCGTCGCGTCCAAGTATCTCCACGGCCAGCTCGGAACCCCCGAGCGCGAGACCGGTGTCCGCGCCCTGATCACCCGCGTCGCCGAATCCATCCGCGACTGGGGCATGGAGAGTGGCTATTTCGCCTCCACTGACGACGCCGAGGTCTTCTTCGCCGAGCTGAGCCATCTGCTCATCAACCAGAAGGTCGCCTTCAACTCGCCCGTCTGGTTCAACGTCGGCTGCGACCGGCTCGAGCCCAACTCCGACGCGCAGAACTGGCACTGGAACCCGCACACCTGCGCCGTCGAGTTCTCCGTCACCGGCTATCGCAAGCCCCAGTGCTCCGCCTGCTTCATCAACTCCGTACAGGACTCGCTCGACTCCATCCTCACCCTTGCCAAGACCGAGGGCATGCTCTTCAAGTGGGGATCGGGAACCGGCTCCAACCTCTCGAACATCCGCGGGTCCATGGAGACCCTCTCGGGTGGCGGCACCGCCAGCGGCCCGCTCTCCTTCATGCGCGGCTTCGACGCCTTCGCCGGCGTCATCAAGTCCGGCGGCAAGACCCGCCGCGCGGCCAAGATGGTCATCCTCAACGTCGACCATCCCGACATCATCGACTTCATCGAGTGCAAGCAGAAGGAAGAGGCCAAGGCCCACTCGCTCGTCGCCGCTGGCTACGATGGCTCCGGCCCCGACTCCGAGGCCTACAGCTCCATCTTCTTCCAGAACGCCAACAACTCCGTCCGCGTCAACGACGAGTTCATGGCCGCGGTCGAAGCTGACTCCACCTTCGCCACCCGTACCGTCAAGGCCCGCACCCCGGTCAAGGAGTACCGCGCCCGCGACATCATGAACAAGATCGCCGAGGCCACCTGGCTCTGCGGCGACCCCGGCATGCAGTACGACACCACCATCAATCGCTGGCACACCAGCAAGAACACCGGCCGCATCAACGCGTCCAATCCCTGCTCCGAGTACATGTTCCTCGACGACTCGGCCTGCAACCTTGCCTCCTTCAATCTCCTGAAGTTCCTCACTCCGGGAGGCCAGTTCGACGTCGCCGCCTATCGCCATGCCATCGCCATCGTCACCACCGCGATGGAGATCATCGTCGATGCTGCCGGTTACCCCACCGAGAACATCGCGAAGAACTCGCACGACTACCGCCCCCTCGGCCTCGGCTACGCCAACCTCGGCGCTCTCCTGATGGCCTTCGGCCTGCCCTACGACTCCGACGCCGGACGCGACTTCGCCGCCACCGTCACCAGCATCCTCTGCGGCGACGCCTACTGGCAGTCCTCCCGCATCGCAGAAGCCTGCCCTCCGCTCGGAGCCGCCACCCCGCTCACCCAGCAGGCTGACCGCAACACCGACGCCAACTTCGACGGCTCCAACGGAGCCTGCCCCGGCTTCTACATCAACCGCGAGCCCTTCCTCGACGTCATCCGCATGCACCGCGCCGAGGTCAACAACATCGGCAAGTCGAAGTCCTCCGCCGAACCCTTCGTGGCCCCGCAGCTCGACGAGTTGATCGCCGCCAGCAAGGACTCCTGGACCGGAGCCCTCGCCCACGGCGAAAAGCACGGCTATCGCAACTCGCAGGTCACCGTCCTCGCCCCCACAGGGACCATCGGCTTCATGATGGACTGCGACACCACCGGCATCGAGCCCGACCTCGCCCTCGTCAAGTACAAGAAGCTCGTCGGCGGCGGCATGATCAAGATCGTCAACAACACGGTCCCCTCCGCGCTCTTCAAGCTCGGCTACAACAACGCTGAGGTCGACGCCATCGTCAGCTACATCGACGCCACCGGAACCATCGAGGGCGCGCCTCACGTCAAGCCCGAGCACCTCGCCGTCTTCGACTGCTCCTTCAAGGCATCCAAGGGAACCCGCTCCATCCACTACATGGGCCACATCAAGATGATGGCCGCCACCCAGCCCTTCCTCTCGGGAGCCATCTCGAAGACCGTCAACCTCCCGCAGGACGCCACCGTCGAAGACATCGCCGAGGCCTACATCGAAAGCTGGCGTCAGGGCCTCAAGGCCGTCGCCATCTACCGCGACAACTCCAAGGGCTCCCAGCCGCTCAACGTCTCCGCCTCCGACGGCAAAGCCCAGAAGGAGAAGGACGCCGTCTCCGACAAAACTGTCGCCGCCACGGCAGAGACCACTGCGGTTCTGGCCGCCGCCGAAGCCCGGCTCCAGGCCCAGCAGCAGCAGATCACCGCCCTCGAGCAGCAGATCAAGGCCATCACCGAGGCCGCCAGCAAGAACGCCGACTCCATCGACGCCCAGGCACCCCCCCGCGCCGTCCGTCACCGCCTGCCCGCCGAGCGCGCCAGCGTAACCCACAAGTTCGGCCTCTCCGGACACGAGGGCTACATCACCGTCGGGCTCTACCCCAACGGCCAGCCCGGCGAGATTTTCATCCGCATGGCCAAGGAAGGCTCCACCGTCTCCGGACTCATGGACTCCTTCGCCACCGCCATCTCGCTCGCCCTCCAGCACGGCGTTCCCCTGCGCGTCCTCTGCGAGAAGTTCGCCCACACCCGCTTCGAGCCCTCCGGCTGGACCGGCAACGAGCAGATCGGCTACGCCAAGTCCATCATGGACTACCTCTTCCGCTGGATGCAGATCCGCTTCCTCTCCGGCCAGCAGCTCTCCCTCTTCGCCGGACTCGCCCCGCAGGCGTCCAACCCGAACGCCGTCCCCGTCGAAGGCACCGTCCAGGGCCCCGGCAGCTACGTCATCCCCTCACTCAACGCTTCAACCTCTGACGCCGTCATTCTGAGCGGAGCGAAGAATCCCCGTATCTCGTCCGAAGCGCCCGGGCTGCTCGAGGACACCTACACCACCACCCCACCCAAACAGGGAATCGCCCCCGACCCGACCTACACCGCCGAGTCCGGAAACCTCACCATGGAAGACCGCGGAATCTACCACGCCGCCGACGCCATGAAGAGCATGTACGACATGGGCGACGCCCCAAGCTGCGCCACCTGCGGAGCCATCATGACCCGCAACGGCTCCTGCTACCGCTGCATGGAATGCGGAAGCACCAGCGGCTGCAGCTAAAAAGAAGAGGACGATAGTGGAAACTGCGGCAAGCTGTTCTAAGTAAATCAAACGGGGTGCCTTTACAGTGTTCGATAGGTCTGAAGTGCTGAAAGTTCAGCAAAGAATTGCAACCTTAACAGTCCAGGCACCTCGCATCCACATTTATCCCTTTAGCAGACTAGTCAATGCGCCGGCGACTAAGTGGGAAAAGTTGATCTCCGACCTAGAGGAAAAACAAAGGGTCGTATATCTCTACTATCAGCCGGTTCGTGAAGCGATCGTAAAGCTGACTGCTGCGGAAAGCATAGATCGAGACGGGATCTATGCTGAAATGTCTCAGCGAGCATCGCATGTTGTTCATACGCGCACTCAGAATCCGATTAGAGATAATCAAAAGTGTTTTGAATGCTACGAGAAAATTTTCCTGCCGCAGGTATCTTCCTTCGAAGAGAGCCTGTTGAAGGTTCCTCAAGTTGAGGGTACGTTTTTCAATGGGGTTATTCTCAAGGGATTGCCACATATGATCGTACGAGATCGACGACGGAGAAAGCGCTTCGTCTATCTTTATCCTTCTGATTGGAAAGATCACGAGCTAGACGCGTACATGGAGCTTTTGACGATTATTGTCGAATCTGAATTTGGCGCGGATTCGGCAGATATATGGTGTATGGGCTTGAAAAGCGGGAAGACCATACCTCGACCTCGATCCAAAAGCAGATCACGGCAGGCGTGTCGCGATGCAGCGAAACACTTCAAGCGTATGGTTGATGCAGGAATACTCTCGAGCTGATCTTAGGGGCCATGTTAAGAGATAGTGATCGAAAGAGATGCGAAGATAAATGGTTCGATTCCGATTCGATGGAAGAGAATTTCGATTACAAATTCTTCCTGCGCGTCGCGGCCAAAGATAAGAAGTTTCAGAATGTGAGTTTCAAGTACACTATTTTCGATTCCTGCTATTTTCGAAAATGTATTTTTGAGTCCTGCGATTTTACAGGATGTCGATTTTTGGCAACCAATTTCAATGGCGCCACTTTTTTGGACTGTAAATTTGACTATGCTACTTTTGAGAAAACCCTAATCGCCGATGACGTCCTAGATGTGAACTGTCCCGCCGGAGAAAATATAAGAGCCAAATTCGCTAGGACACTACGGATAAATTATCAGCAGTTGGGCGAGGCTAGATCAGCTAATAAGGCGATGGGTGTAGAGCTAGACGCAACGAAAACCCATCTTTATAAAGCCTGGAGATCTCAGGAGCGTTATTTTCGTGCAAAATATCGCGGATTGACGCGGTTACAATTTTTCTTCAGTTGGCTCAGTTTCAACATCCTCGATGTCTTATGGGGAAATGGCGAGAGTATACTCAAGCTGGTTCGATCGATCCTCATATTTCTAGTTATCCTCGCATTAGTCGATACATTCAAGTTCCGAGATCCAGGACTCGTCCGCAGCTATTGGCGAGCTTTGGTTGAGGCACCGCAAACTTTCTTGGGCACACGTGTGCCCCCAAACTTTTCTCATTCCGCATTGACACTAATCTTGTCGGTTCGGCTGATCATGTTTGGTGCGCTCACTTCATTAATCATTAAGCGATATGGGCGGCGATAGTATTATGCACATTTATGCCTTTGGGTCGGTTTGTCGAGGAGAGGTTACCCCGGACTCCGATATTGATCTGCTCGCATTGGTAGATGGGCATGATTCTCGATTTTCTGAACGTAGTTATTCGATTTATTCATATAAGAAGATGCGAAAGATGTGGGAAGAAGGTAGTCCTTTCGCTTGGCACCTTTTTCTGGAATCTAGACTTTTATTTGCGGAGGATGGAACAGATTTTCTTGAGGAACTTGGGCAGCCAATGCGATATCGGAAATATGTGGCTGACTGTATCAAGTTTAAAGATGTATTTAACTCTGCTCGGAATTCATTAGAAACGGGCCGAGAGAGCAGCATATTTGATCTGTCAGCGGTTTTTTTGAGTCTTAGAAATATCTCTACCTGTTATTCATTGGGTGTACTGAACGCGCCAATGTTTTCGCGTCATGCAGCCTTGTCCCTAACAGATCCTTTATCTCTTCCGCTAAGTTCGACGTCATATGCCGTTCTTGAACGAGCGCGTATTCTGTGCACAAGGGGAGCGGGCGCACCCGTCGATGATCAAGAAGCTGAAGCAGTCATGGACGAGTTTGATCGAATTGATTCGTGGATGACATCTATTGTGGAGAGTGCGAGAGAACATGAGCGAATTCATCAATCGGGTGGAAGCCCAGCGAAGATTAGTTAAGATTGTCAATCGAAAGCCTCAAAAGGAACCTCTTTTTTCGCTTTCCGGTTCCTCAATAACTAGATGGAGGTCCGCTAACGGTATCGATCCATCTTCACCTGTTGTGACATTACTCAAGAAGGCATGTGATCGCGTGTTTGTGATGGCAAATCACAGCGACGCTCCGATTGCTGAGGAGTATCAGCTTACGTTCGAAGAATTGCAATGCATCGGGGACGAGTTGGAAAAAGTTGTAGCGGCAAATACTTGATTGTAGGGGGGTGCTCTCTGGCGGGTGGCAGTCAGATAATCTTGACACACTAATGCCGGGTGCCCCATCTTCGTCGCGAAGCGACTAAGGTGGGTCATTCGAGCGAAGCTCGAACCCCTCCGGGAGCAGCCACTACTCCATCACCAGCCCGTGACTCACAAGAATGCTCTGTCCCGTCAGGGCAAGGGTCTTCTGGCCGGCGAGAAACACCGCGGTATCTGCAATCTCGTCGGTCGTTGTGAATTCCTTGTCCACGGTGTCGCGAAGCATCACCTTCTCCACCACGTCCTTCTCGCTTATGTTCAGAACCTTCGCCTGCTCCGGAATCTGCTTCTCGACCAGCGGAGTCCGCACATATCCCGGACAGATCACATTGGCTCGCACGCCATAGGGTGCGCCCTCCTTGGCCACCGCGCGGCACAGCCCCACAATTCCATGCTTCGCCGTCACGTAGGGAGCCTTAAGCACCGAAGCCACCTTCGAGTGAAACGATCCCATGTAGAGAATCGAGCCGCCCTCCCCGGAGGTGTACATATGGCGCAGACAGGCCCGCGTCGTCAGAAAGGCGCCGTCCAGATGCACTGCCAGCATCTTCTTCCACTCGCTGAACGCAAGTTCGTGGACCGGAGCAATATGTTGCACCCCCGCATTGCTGTAAAGAATGTGGACCGCCCCAAACTCGCGAAGCACTCTAGCGACTCCGCTCTCGACGGACTCCTCATCCGTCACATCCATCGCAAGCCCAATCACCTCTCCGCCTGTCGCTTCGCGGATCTCCCCAGCCGCATCCTCCGACCGCTTTTGATCCAGATCGGCGATCACCACCCTCGCACCCTCCGTCGCAAACCGGCGGACGACGGCGTAACCGATTCCTGAGGCTGCACCGGTAACAATCGCTACTTTTCCTTCAAGCTGCATCTGCCCTCCGCGTCAGCTGCTCCCTCTTCATCGGGACAAATCATACATGCCGGGTGCCCCATCTTCGTCGCGACGCGGCTAAGGTGGGTCATTCGAGCGGAAGCTCGCACCCTCACGAATATTCCCGGACTAAAAGACGCTTCGGCTCTATACTCACTCCCATTCCTTTCAGGAGTGATCGATGCCCGCACTCAAACGCCGCACGTTTCTCCAACTCCTCGCTGCCGCACTTCCCCCCAGCCTCTTCGCCACCACTCTACAGGCCGCAGTCCCTGCTGCCCCCGACCTCTCTCCCATCCCGGCCGGTGAGGATCGTTACGGCATAAAGAGGCCCCTGCCCAACGGAACCACCACCTTCAAAGTCTCGTCCAAAGACTGTCGCGGCGACTTCTTCGCCATGGAACATCACCACACAAAAAAAGGCGGTCCACCCCTCCACCTCCACACCGTCGAAGACGAGTGGTTCTACGTCCTCGAAGGCGAATACATCGTCAAGGTGGGCGACCAGCTTCATCACCTCAAGGCCGGCGACTCCGTCCTCGGTCCTCGCAACGTGCCCCACGCCTTCGCCTTCGTCGGGGAATCCTCCGGACGGTTCCTCATCACCTACGCTCCGGCAGGCCGCATGGAAGAGTTCTTCGACAGCCAGGACCGCGCCGGAGGACGAACCTACGATCTCAAGGACCGGATGGCCGCCTACGGCATGAAGTACCTCGGCCCTCCTCTCTCGGTCAGCTAGCAATCCCTGTCAAGCCCCACGACCACGTAACTCATTGCATACAGACAGGAAATCCGCCGCCGATTAATCCCTCCTGACTCTCTACAATTAAAGAGGTGCAGAAGTATCAGGCAGCGGTCATAGGCGTTCACCGACCGAAGTCCGGACCTAAGTCTAATTTCTGGAAGACTTTGCGCAAAAAGGGGAGAGGTAGGCGCAATTCGATCGCTACAATCGCCCCCCGCCTGAACCACAGAAGACGTGCATGACCAACGAACCGAACCGCAGGGAATTCATCGCCGCTCTTTGCATGGGAACCGCCTCTCATGCCGTCCACCCGTTTCTGAAGAACGCGCCTCAATCGGACGCCGTCAAGCCGATCAAGGGAAGCTGGTTTGAGTTCCAGCACCACGCCACCGTCGAAGGCGTCGACTGGAACCCCGCCCTCGTCCAGTTCACCGCCGAACAGTGGGACGCGAAGGTGAAAGAATTCGCCGAGATCGGAATCGAGTACCTCGTCCTCATGGCGACGGCCGTCTACTTCCGCTCCTTCTACGACACCACGATCTATCCCAAGTGGAAGCTCGCCTGCCCCGACCCACTCGAAGCAGTCCTCACCGCGGCCGACAAATACAAGGTCAAGTTCTTCGTCGGCGCCGGCTTCTACGGCAGCTGGCAGAAGAGCAACGTCATCACCGACCCCGTAGCCTCCAAAAAGCGCCTTCAATCTCTCGGAGAGCTCGCAACGCGCTACGGTCATCATCCCAGCTTCTACGGCTGGTACTGGCCCGACGAGGCCGAGATCAACCCGCACTACAAGCCGGAGTTCATGACCTACGTGAACACCCTCAGCCACGAGGCCCGGCAGCTCAAGCCTATCGCCCCCATCCTGATCGCCCCCTACGGCACCCGTCTCGCAAAACCGGACGACGAGTACGTCCGCCAGCTCGACGCGATGGACGTAGATATCGTCGCCTACCAGGATGAGGTCGGCGTCCGCAAATCGAAGACGACCGAGACAGGAGCCTTCTTCGAAGGCCTGAAGAGGGCGCACGACCGCTCAAAGAAGGCAAAGATCTGGGCCGACGTCGAGATCTTCGAGTTCGAAGGTTCCGACTACGACAGCGCCCTGGTTCCCGCCAGCTTCGACCGCGTTCAACGTCAGCTGGCAGCTGTCTCCCCGTTCGTGGAAAACATCCTCGTTTATCAATGCATGGGCCTGATGAACAAGCCCGGCTCCGCTGCGATGGCAGGAAACCCGCAGTCCGTGGAGCTGTACTCCAGCTACGTCAACTGGCTCAAGAGCCGCGGCTGAAGAAAAAGCCCGGAGCGGTCCACTTGCCGCTCTTTCCTGCGCAGACTAAGCTAACTCCGTTCCCCTGTTTTCATCTTGCGGTACGGAGAAACGATTATGCGCCGCTTTTTCCTGGCAGTTCTCAGCCTTGCTCTTTTCGCGGTACCGTCCGTCTTTGCCCAGCAGCTGGTCAACGTCTTTGTGACGGGCGATAACAACGGCTTCAGCGCCGCGGGCGCGAACGACTCCGCGCTCGACCTGCAGAAATCGCTCGCCAACAAGAAGACCCTGCGCGTCGTCAACTCCGCATCGGAGGCCGACATCGTCGTGCGCATCGACTCCCGCGACTCGCATAAGGAGGTGGACGGCTACACCACTAACACGAACAGGAGTGATGACGGACGATCAAGCACCAGGACGACCACCACCAACGACAAGACCGTCCGTAATCTTCACGCTACCCTGATGGCCGGCGACTTCACCCAGGCGCTCGATGCCCAGAGTGAGATGAGCTGGCGCTTCGCCGCCGACAACATCGCCGGACAGATCGAACGCTGGGCCAAGCAAAACTACCCTCGCCTGATGGCGCGCCGTACCTCTGGCGGAAATGCTGAGCCTCCGGCTCCGCCCGTGCAGAGCGCTGCGTCGGCTCCGTCTGCAGGTTCTTCCGCCGATACCGCCGATGCCACGATCCACCCCGGCATGACTCCCGACGAGGTTACCAAGGCACTCGGCGACCCGCTGAAGAAGGTGAACTTCGGAACGAAGTCCATGTGGACCTACAAAGGTATGCAGGTCGTCTTCGAGAGCGGAAAGGTCACCGACGTAAAGTTCTGACAGATAGGTGGTCTCTTTCGTAAGAGATCAATCTGGGGCTCACTCGTGCGGCTTTTATGGCGCGTAGCGTGTGAAGACGAAGTCGCGGGCTTTGACCGGTTCATGGCAGGAGAAGCACGTCTTGTGGACTTCCTCCTCGGCACGCTTTCCATCGTTGAACTGGACAAATCTCCAGCCTCCCGTCGAGGCATATTTATTAGAATCCTTGATCATCAACTGGACGTTGGTCGATGATCCAGGGACAAAGGACTGTTCGCGCCCAAAGACCTTGTTGTTTTCTTCGGAAGGAGTATATTTCCATGCCACACGGGCGATGATCGAGCCATTCGGGAAGGGAAGAGTCTTATCCCGGGCAGCCCTATAAGCTGCGTCGTTGCCGAGGATGGCACGCAGATCGTGGAGATTGCCCCCTTCATGGGCGACGGAGATCAGTTTCCATTCGCGATAGTCTGGCGGAAGAGTGACATCTGCAACGGAGTTAGCCTGACCTGAGATATATCGCACGAAACCGAAGGCGGCTATCGCTATCGCAATCGTCATAAAGATGGTGCGTTTCATCAAAAAGGTTCTCCAGGCAACGTGAACATCGAGCCAAGTCAGTACTTCTGTCAGCCTCTCACTTTATATTTGTCGATAAAATCCCGCCTCAGCTCGTTCCCCATGCCGGGTTCTTCCGGAGCAGGAATCTCTCCATTCACAAGACGCAGTGTTTCAACGTGCGAGGTGTCATTTTTCAGACTCCCCGACTCCATGTAGATCGCGTTCGGCATTGCCAGAAGCATGTGCATATTGGTTGGCGCGCCTCCATGACTGGCAAGCTCGACATTGAAGGCGTCCGCGATCGCTCCAATCTCCATCCATTCGTTGACTCCGCCGGCGCGCCGATTATCCGGTTGAACGACATCGGCTCCTCCCACCCGCAGCAGCTCGAGAAACTCATACTTGCCGTAGAGATTTTCTCCCGTAGCCACGCGAATATCGAGCTCATGCGCCAGCTCACCGAACTCACGCATCGCCTGTGGCATCATCGGCTCTTCGTACCAGAAGCAGTTCATCTGCTGATAGACACGTCCGCGTGTAAGGGCATCGGTAAAGTTGAACTTCTGATTGGCGTCGACCATTAGCCGGCGATCTTTCCCAAGCAGTTCCTGCGCCGCTTTGATCCGTCGGATGTCATCTTCCAGGGAGTAGCGGCCTACCTTAATCTTGACCGCGTGAAAGCCCTCATCCAGGGCACCTTCAATCTGTTTCTTGTACTGCAACAGATCGTCATCATTGTCGTAGTACCAGCCACACATGTTGTAGGTAGGAAGGCTGGTCTGATATCCGCCCAGCAGACGGTACACCGGCATCTTTGCATGTTTCCCAACGATGTCCCAAAGAGCCATGTCGACTGCGGCCATGGCGCAGGTAACCAGGCCGGACGTCCCGCTGTACTCGGTGGCGTGCCACATCTCTTTACGTAGCTTTTTAGACAGGGTCGGATCCTGTCCAATCAATGCCTGCTTCAACATTCCTTGCAGAATGTCTTCGACTATTTTGGGTCCGCCGGTTTCAAATCCAAACGAGATATAGCCCCACCCTGTGATGTTGGCATTTGTCGTAAGCCGCAAAACGACTCCGCCACTCTCCGCGCCAAAGCGGTGGATCGCATCGAGGTAGTACTTTCCTGGAGGCATTCTCAGGACTTCAGTCTCCATGCCGGTTATTTTGAGCCCCTGTGTTATCTCCGCAGCGAGCCCCTGAAGTCGAGTGCTAATTGGTAGAGTTGCCGCGATGCCCGCTGTAAAAAAATCCCGTCTATTCACAGAAAACCTCTTCGTGGAAATGTCGTGACTGCGGCCCTGGCGAATCTCCCGATCCCGGTAAACCAGGACTTCTACATCCTTTGTGTGATTTCCTCAGTCGTGGGGAATCGGTACCTTTGCCTTTGTACCGAGCTATCTTAGCCCCCGCCCTCCAAGCGGGGTTTCTTTTTTGCCGCGGGATTTATTTTTCAGCGAAGGTGGCCATAGAGGAAGATGCCCTCATTCGAAGGGGCGAATGAGGGCATGCGTCAGTACCTTTGCGAGAAAGTTTATTCTTCCCCGTCCTTCAGTTGCGGAAGGCTCGACCCGGTTCCCGGTTTCAGCAAGCCGGCTTTG
Organism: Edaphobacter sp. 12200R-103; assembly: GCF_010093025.1. Taxonomy (GTDB): domain Bacteria; phylum Acidobacteriota; class Terriglobia; order Terriglobales; family Acidobacteriaceae; genus Edaphobacter. The sequence continues at coordinate 4,302,429 of NZ_CP048114.1, forward strand.
GAGTAGGTCAGTAGCTTCGCGCGCGTATCTGTAATGTCAAGATTCCGCATAGTGAGCTGACCGATGCGGTCGCGCGGCGAGAAGGTCGATTCGCCCTTTTCCATCGTCAGTCGCTCCGGCTGGAAGGTCAGGTTCGGCGAAACGGTGTTCAGGATGGTGTAGTCATTGCCACGTCGCAACTCCAGCGTGACCTCGCCGGTTATTGGCTTTGCTACCCAGCGCTGGGCGCTTTCCCGCAGCATGATCGCCTGGGGATCGAACCATCGGCCCTGATACAGCAGGCGCCCGAGCTTGCGGCCATTTTCCCGGTACTGCTCGATGGTGTCTTCGTTGTGGATGCCGGTGATCAGTCGCTCATAAGCGATATAAAGCAGTGCCAGGCCTGGCGACTCGTAGATTCCGCGGCTCTTCGCCTCGATAATCCGGTTCTCGATCTGGTCGCTCATTCCGAGCCCATGCCGTCCACCGATGCGATTGGCCTCCAGCATCAGCTCGACGATATCGGTGAACTCTTTGCCGTTCAGGGCGACCGGCCAGCCCTCTTCGAAGCGGACCGTGACCTCTTCGCGTTTGACGTCGACATCATCGAGCCAGAACGCAACGCCCATGATGGGGACGACGATCTTCATGCTGCTGTTCAGGTGCTCTAGGTCTTTCGCTTCGTGGGTCGCGCCAAGGATGTTGGAGTCGGTCGAATAGGCCTTCTCGGCAGACATTTTGTATTCGAACCCGGACTTCTGCATGAACTCCGACATTTCGGCGCGTCCGCCAAGCTCATTAATGAAAGTTTCATCGAGCCAGGGCTTGTAGACCTTCAGGTCAGGATTGACGAGAAGACCGTAGCGATAAAAACGTTCGATGTCATTTCCTTTGAAAGTGCTGCCGTCGCCCCAGATGCTGACGTCGTCTTCCTTCATGGCCGTTACCAGCATGGTGCCGGTGACGGCGCGTCCAATCGGCGTGGTGTTGAAGTAGGTTACGCCGGCGGTCGAGATGTGAAAGGCTCCGCTCTGGAGCGCTGCAAGGCCCTCGCGAACCAGCTGGGTGCGGCAGTCGATCAGGCGGGCTTTTTTTGCTCCGTACTCCAGGGCTTTGCGGGGAATCTGCTCGTAGTCCGACTCGTCTGGCTGGCCGAGATTGGCTGTATAAGCATAGGGAAGCGCGCCTTTCAGTTTCATCCAGTGGAGGGCGGCGCTGGTGTCAAGCCCGCCGGAGAATGCGATCCCGACCTTCTGGCCGGTGGGAAGGTGTTCCAAAATATTCGACATGAATGAAGTCCTGAATAGTTAATCCGTTGACAAATTCATTTTACGTGACAGGTTTCGTACTCCGGTGAAAGCTAGGATTCATGGAGATGGCTCTGCTAATTGCGAGATACTGCGACACAAATATCGCTTGTGTTGCCGAACTCGAACGGCAATAATTTGTGACAATGATTCATGACAGCTTTGGCGTTCCGCTAATGCTGCTCAAAAGTTTACTTGTAGTTTTTGTAGTTATTTCTTCTGCCGAGGTTTGTATTGTGTCTTCCCAGCTTGTGTCAGGGCCTCCTGAGAGTTCCCCTGCCCGGTCTCATTTCTCGCTTCCATATTCTGCGGTAATGTGTCCCCAATGCAGCAACTATCACACGGTGCGCTCGCATCGTAAGTCTCTGCCTGAAAAGATATTCTGGGCGAGGCTGGGCTATTACCCCTGGAAGTGCTTCGACTGTTCTCACCGGTTTCGGTCGAAGAATCGCGGCGATTAGAGGCATTCTCGTTTCGATAAACGGACATTTTGCGTCCAATCCTCGTCGGCCGGGTCTAATCCGGCAGGAGACGGAATGACGCGCATCTTCAAATCAACTACCGTTTGCTCCCTTGTGCTGGGCGGCGCGGCGATCCTCGGTGCACAACCTCCGCATCCCCGTATGGGGCCTCCATCCCCTCCTCCTGAGGCGATTCCTGCTGTTCCCGCTGCTCATCCTACGTGGGTCTGGCGAGGGGGTCATTATCGCTGGTATGGCGGCCGATACGTTTGGGTTCCTGGAGCATATGTACGTCCTCCCCATGCAGGGTATCGCTGGTATCCGGGGCGTTGGCGGCAGACGCGGCATGGTTGGGTGTGGGTGCAAGGACGATGGCGCTGAACTGCTGCGCGTGCGAGATGACGATCTGTAAAGTTCCGCAGGCTATCATCGAAGGATGACTGCTGAAGAACGCGCTAGGAAAATCAAAGTCCTCATCTTCGACGTGGATGGAGTCCTGACCGATGGCCAGATCTTCGTCATCCCCGGGCCCGACGGCAAGGGAATCGAATCCAAGGGTTTCGCCGCCCATGATGGCCTGGGAATTACATTAGGGCGCCTGGGGGGCCTGCGTATCGGCATCATCACCAAGCGCAACTCGCAGACGGTGGCCATTCGAGCACGCGATCTTAAACTGGAATTCGTCTACCAGGGGCAGGCCCACAAGATGCAGGCCGCTCGCGAGATCCTGGAGAAGACTGGGTACTCGCTCGAGGAACTCTGCTATGTCGGCGACGACATTATTGATCTGCCGGTGATGGAGCAATGCGGACTGGCAATAGCAACAGCCAACGCCCGCCAACAGGTCAAAGATGTAGCTCACTATGTCACCCCAAACCGCGGCGGACAGGGCGCCGGTCGTGATGCGATCGACTTTATCCTCTCAGCGCAAGGCACGCTGGATAAGGTGATCAGGGACTACCTGGATGAGGACAATCGCGCCGCCGAAATTGCGGATGTCGGCGTTGGGAACATGTAGCTTTGCGCCGCGGCCGGGTCTTTTGCAGGTCAGACCCGGCTAAGTCGTTGGCGAACAAAGATCGAACAGATCCGCGCTAAAATAGCGCATGCCTGCCGCAGCCGAAGCGCTCGAGATTCCGACGTCCCTGGCCTGGGCGCATCCGGTTACTGCCGAGTGGTTCCTTCGCCGCTTCGGTTCTCCGACGGAGCCCCAGCAGGACGGCTGGCCCAGCATCCTTGCAGGCAATGCCACGCTGATCTCCGCTCCCACGGGAAGCGGAAAGACGCTCGCGGCGTTTTTGGTGTGTATCGACAAGCTGCTGCGGGATGCGATTGCGGGTACGCTCGCTCCTGCTACACAAGTCGTCTACGTCAGTCCGCTCAAGGCGCTTTCGAATGACGTTCAGAAGAATCTCGACCAGCCCTTGCGAGAGATTCAGCAACTGGCGCTTGAGCGGGGTTATCTTTCGACCGAGATTCGCACCGGCGTGCGGACAGGAGATACGCTGCCGAAGGAGCGCGCGGCGATGCTGCGAAATCCTCCGCACATCCTGGTCACTACTCCGGAATCGCTCTATATTCTGTTGACGGCTGGGAAGTCCCGCGAGCATCTGCGCGGCGTCCGCACTGTCATCGTGGATGAGATTCATGCAGTCGCCGATGACAAGCGCGGCGCGCATCTTGCGCTATCGTTGGAGCGGTTGGATGCGCTCGTCTGCGGAGAGAATCGACTTTCCCCAGGAGCCTTCCTTACAGGCATGACGACTTCACCGCAGCGCATCGGTCTGTCGGCGACGCAGAATCCGATTGAGCTGGTGGCGGACTTCCTGACCGGGGTTCATCCGAGTCGTCCGCCAGCGACCATCGTGCAGGTCGGCCAGCGTCGACATCTCGATCTGGCCATCGAGGTCCCTTCCGATGAACTGAGCGCTGTGCTGACAACGAAGATGTGGGAGGAGATCTTCGACAAGCTCGCTGCGTATACCCAGACGCATCGCTCGACGCTGGTCTTCGTAAATACGCGACGGCTGGTAGAAAAGATTGCGTTTGCACTGGCAGAGCGCATTGGGTCAGAGAATGTTGCGGCGCATCACGGTTCGCTGTCGCGCACACTTCGCCTGGATGCGGAGCAGCGACTGAAGAGCGGTCAGATCAAGATCCTGGTTGCAACGGCTTCGCTTGAGTTGGGTATCGATATTGGCGATGTCGATCTGGTGTGCCAGATTGCGACGACGCGCGCTGTCAGCGTGGCGATGCAGCGCGTAGGGCGAGCCGGTCACTGGCGCGGAGCCATTCCCAAGGGCCGTTTCTTTGCCACGACTCGTGATGACCTGATGGAGCAGGCGGCACTCGTCCGCTCCATGCGGACGGGCTCGCTGGACCATCTGGAGGTTCCTCCGGAGCCGATCGACGTTTTGATGCAGCAGATCGTAGCGGCCTGCGGTGCGGAGCCGTGGGAAGAGGATGCGCTCTATTCGATGCTCACGAGGGCGTGGCCCTATCGCAACCTGACGCGCTTACGCTTCGATGAGATTGTTGCCCTGCTTACCTCGGGCATCGAATCGAGCCGCGGACGTTATGGAGCGTACCTGTCGCGTGATGGAATCCATCGTCAGCTTCATCCGCGACGTGGAGCGCGCATGATTGCGATCTCCAACGGCGGTGCGATTCCGGAGACGAATCTGTACTCCGTCGTGCTGCAACCCGACGGAGTACAGATCGCCACGCTCGACGAGCACTTTGCGGTCGATTCCTCTCCGGGCGATGTAGTTCTGTTGGGCAATGCAAGCTGGCGTATTCAGCGCATCGAGGCTGCAGGCCGTGTGCTGGTGGAGGACGCTCATGGCGCGCCACCGAGTCTTCCGTTCTGGGAGGGTGAGGCTCCGCAGCGCACCGCCGTGCTTTCGACGGGAGTAGGCGAGTTGCGGGAGCAGATCTCCGCGATTACGCCGAACGTGGTTGCGAGCCACATCTCGCCATCGGATCCTGAGGTTGCGGCAGCTACGACGTGGCTGATGGAAAATTGCGGAGTCTGCGCCGGTGGCGCTCACCAGATGATCCAGTACATCGTCATGGGTCGGACCGCTCTGGGAGCCGTACCTTCGAAGACAACCATCGTGGCGGAGCGCTTCTTCGATGAGGGCGGAGGAATGCAGCTCATTCTGCATGCCCCTTTTGGTGGGCGCATCAATAAGGCCTGGGGACTTGCGCTGAGAAAGCGGTTTTGCCGCGGCTTCAACTTTGAGCTGCAGGCCGCCGCTACCGATAACGGAATCAATATTGCTCTGGCGGAGCAGCACAGCTTTCCTCTTGCCGACGTCTTCCAGTTCCTGACAGAGCATACGGCCAAGGAACTGCTGGAGCAGGCATCACTGGCCTCGCCCATCTTCAAGACGCGATGGCGTTGGGCGGCTAACCGCAGCCTGCAGCTCCTGCGTTATTCCAAAGGGAAGCGCATCGCTCCGCAGATTCAGCGCACGCGCTCCGAAGATCTGCTCGCCAGCGTCTTCCCGCAGGCCGCTGCCTGTTTCGAGAACATCGAAGGCGACATCCAGATTCCCGATCACCCGCTCGTCGATGAGGTGATGAAAGATGTTCTGAGCGAAGCCATGGATCTGGAAGGATTGATCGAAGTGCTTCGCGGCATTAAAGAGGGCAGCATCCGCTGCCTCGCGGTGGATACCCCGGTGCCGTCACAGTTTGCCCATGAGCTGCTAAACGCCAACCCGTATGCATTTCTTGATGAGGCGGGACTTGAAGAGCGCCGTGCCCGTGCAGTCTCGCTCTCGCGAACCTTGCCCGCGAGCGTGATGGAAGAGGCCGGACGGCTTGACCAGGAAGCGATCGACGAGATTCGTCGCGAATGTTGGCCTGACCTGCGCGATCATCATGAGCTGCACGATCTGCTGCACTCGCTGGTGGCGTTGCCGCTGGACTTTTTCGCGGGCAGGAAGGAGGCGAAGGACTGGCCTCTCTTCTATGACCGGCTTCTGCAGGCAGGTCGCGCACGGATGATCGAGTGCAGTGGCATATCCTGCTGGGTCTCCACCGAACGCGATAACGATGCGGCGGCTCTCTGGGGTGATGGGAACGATGCTGCCCTGAAGGAGAAGGTGCTCCGGCAGTGTGTCCAGGGCTGGGTGCAGTTGCTCGGTCCTACGACAGCCAATGCGTTTGCAGAACGGCTCGGTCTCAAAGCTGGTGAGGTCTTTCAGGCGTTCCTTGCAATGGAGATGCAGGGGCTGTTGATGCGTGGCGTCTTTGAAGGCCGTAGATCCGCAGAAGATCTTGAGATCGAGTGGTGCGAGCGTCGTATCCTGCATCGCATCCATCGAAGGACACTGCACAGCCTGCGCAAACAGATCGAGCCGGTCTCGCCTGCGGTTTACATGCGCTGGCTACTGGGGTGGCAGCATCTTGCGCCGCAGACGCAGCTCATCGGCGAAGAGGGCGTGCTTGAGGCGCTGCACCAGCTTGAGGGATTTGAAGCGCCTGCAATTGAGTGGGAGCGTACGCTGCTGTCTTCACGTGTGGCGAACTATGATAGCCGTTGGCTCGATTCGCTCTGCCTGTCCGGACTTGTCGGGTGGGGGCGGATCTCGCCGCATCCCGCATGGTCCAATGCCGATGGCGGAGGACCGCGGCGCGTTGTCCCGACAAACGCAGCTCCAATCACCTTCTACATCCGCGAGACGGCAGAGTGGCTTCCGCACGCCCTTGGCCGAGAGCGCATTGAAGAGTCGCGCCTCAGCTGCTCATTGACACCTGAAGCTCTTCAGGTGCACAGCCTGCTTCAGGAGCGTGGAGCCTGTTTTGCAAATGACATCAGCCGTATCCTCGGGTTGTCGCGCCAAGCTACGCAACTCGCACTCTGGGAACTGGCCACCGCTGGCCTGGCCTCGGCGGATGGCTTCGACCAGCTTCGCGCCATGATGGATCCCCGCCGCAAATCGGTAGTTGCAACCTCTTCTGCGCGCCGTATCGTGCGCTCTACTGCAGGCAGGTGGTCGCTGCTCAATGAGGTAGTTCACGCTGCTCCTTCACCGGTCGAGCAGGCCCGGCGTACTGAAGAGGCGCTCGATTCCTACGCGCGCATGCTGCTCCATCGTTACGGTGTGCTCTTTCGCGATCTCCTGCTGCGCGAATCGAATGCCCCCAAATGGCGTGATCTGGTGGGGATTCTGCGTCGTCTGGAGGCTCGCGGTGAGATCCGCGGAGGCCGCTTTGTCACCGGATTTGGCGGCGAACAGTTCGCTCTTCCCGAGGCTGCCGACTCGCTGCGCTCGTCACGAACGAAGGAATGCGATGCTGTCATTACGGTTGCCGGCGCGGACCCGATGAACCTGGCGGGAGTGATTCTACCCGGAGATCGCATCCCATCTATTCCAGGAAGACAGGTGTTTTATCGTAACGGAAAGATCTACGATGAGTCTGACTCGACCGAAGAGGTCAAGGGGGAGGATTCTCCATCGATCGTAGCGCCTCTTTCCAGGGAGAACTCACTCTTCAGCCATGCCGAAGCCTGACAGTCACGAAAATGTCCCACCCTCTCCAGAGGAGAATGATGAGCTGGAGCCGGAAGACTTCTATTACGAGGGGCCTTACCTGGTCTTTACGGCGCAATACCTTCGCAAACGTGGCTACTGCTGTAACTCAGGCTGTCGCCACTGTCCTTACAAATAAATACAAGTTTCTTGCCTTTGCCTTTTCATTGCTGTGCCTCCGGGGTTGCCTGCCCTTCTTCAAAGAAGGTGAGTGCCGGAGAAAATGAGTCGCCCTGCTCAATGAATTTTGACTCGTCCGTCTGAGCGTTCTGTATTCGCTTTTGGCGTCTACGGCAGCTCAGGATGACGGGCTTACTTAACTGCTACGTCGCCAAGAGTAGTTTCCAGATGGATTCACCGCTCCAGACGGTTGCCATTTCGGCTGAAGTAGCTTAATTCCCGGCGGTAGCAGCGCTGATGCTCAAGATCGAAGGCGATGCAGGAGTCGAAGGGCTTCGAGTAGACATGGAGGCTGATGCAGCCTGTTGTTCCGGCGTTCTCGATCTGGTGGATGGTCTGGAGCTTATCGACCGTCACCATCCCGGTACCCTCGGCGCAGCTTACGGTTCGGATCTTGTCAAGCTGAATCTCCGTAGCTCCGCCCAGGCAGTCGATGTTGACTACGTTCTGGTTCTCGGGAGCGTTGCACCGGGTGTGGTGATACTCATGTGTCAGGACCTCGCCCTGCGAGACGGTCATCCACCCGAGCTGCCCGTTATGCGTGTGGACCGCTGTTTTCTGGCCTGGAGACCAGCAGATCGTCATCACCTCGAACAGCTCATCGCGGTAGATCAGGTTGCGGGTGTAGAAGCTGTCGCGCCACCAGGTATAGTCGTGCAGTGCTTCGGGCTGCAGGGTGGTCGCGGCCATGTAGGCTGCAATCCTGTCCTTGGTAATCAGGTCCCGCTCCAGTTCGCGTAGTCCGGAGATAAAGTCCGCTACGCTGGTCCGAAGCGGGTGGGTACAGTCTGCAATCTGTGGGCTCGACATGGTGTGCGGCTCCTGTCCTCATTATCTCGCGAAAGATTGCGCGTTTTAAGCGAGTTTTTACGGATGTCCGCGCCCAATAGGCCGGCTTGAGTCCTCGGACTTCGACCTGGTGCGGTAAAATTAGAAGGCGCGTGCATTTTTCCAGATTTCCCCATCCTTCTGCGCGCAAAAGACAGGACATCTAACGCAGTGAGCCAGCAGCCGATTCGCAATATCGCCATCATCGCCCACGTCGACCACGGCAAGACCACGCTTGTGGACGCCATGCTCCGCCAGTCAGGGACCTTCCGGGCTAATGAAGCCGTGGCGGAAAGAGTCATGGACTCGAACGACCTTGAAAAAGAGCGCGGCATCACCATCCTGGCCAAGAACACGGCGATTCACTATAAGGACTCGAAGATTAATATTGTCGACACGCCAGGTCACGCAGACTTCGGCGGCGAGGTGGAACGTGCGCTGAAGATGGTCGATGGCGTCGTTCTACTGGTCGACGCTTCGGAAGGTCCGCTACCGCAGACCCGCTATGTTCTGGGCAAGGCACTCGAGGCCAAGCTGACGCCCATCCTGGTGATCAACAAGATCGACCGTCCTGATGCTCGTCCGCAGGAGGTTGTCAACGAGGTTTATGACCTGTTCATCGATCTTGACGCCGACGAGAGCGTGCTCGAGTTCCCGATCATCTATACCAACGGCAAGCAGGGTACGGCGACGATGGACCTGGCAAAGCCCGGCACGGACCTGATGCCTCTCTTCGACCTGATCCTCGACACGATTCCGGTCGCGCCTGGCTCGCCCGAAGGCGACCTGCAGGTGCTGGTCACCAATCTTGACTACTCGGACTACCTTGGCCGTTTGGCGATCGGCCGTGTCTTCAACGGCACGCTCCGCAATGGGCAGGAGGTCAACGTCTCGCGCGCTGACGGTTCGTTGACGCCGGTCAAGATTACGAAGCTCTTCACCTACGACGGCCTGAAGCGTACCGACACCGATACTACCGAGGTCGGTGACATCGTCGCGATCGCCGGTATCGAAAACATCACCATCGGCGACAGCTTCTGCGCGATCGAAGACCCCAAGCCGCTGCCGCGCATCAAGATTGATGAGCCGACCATTGCGATGGTCTTCTCGGTCAATAACGGTCCGTTTGCCGGCAAGGAAGGCAAGCTGGTTACAAGCCGCAACATCAAGGAGCGGCTGGAACGTGAGCTTCTGGTCAATGTTTCGATCAAAGTTGAGGACACCGGCTCGCCCGACAGCTTCAAAGTAATGGGCCGCGGTGAATTGCAACTCTCGGTGCTGATCGAGAACATGCGCCGCGAAGGCTTCGAGCTTCTGGTCTCGCGTCCGACCATCGTCACCAAGCGTATCGATGACAAGCTGATGGAGCCATCCGAGATTCTGTCGGTCGACGTCCCCGAGGAGTTTTCCGGTACGGTCATCCAGAAGCTTGGGCCGCGCAAGGGCGAGATGACCAAGATGTCGAACCACGGCTCCGGTCGCGTCCGCATGGAATTCAATGTACCGTCGCGCGGTCTGATCGGTCTGCGCAACGAGATGCTGACTGAAACCCGTGGCACCATCATCATGAACTCCATCGCCGGCGAGTACATTCCTTACACCGGCGAGATTCCGCAGCGTCCCTCGGGCGCGCTGATCTCAGACCGGCAGGGAACGACGACGACCTACGCTCTCTCCGGCCTTGAAGACCGCGGCGTCCTGTTTGTTCCCGATGGCATTGAGGTTTACGAGGGCATGATCGTAGGGGAACACTCGCGCGACAACGACCTGGATGTGAACTGCGTGCGTGAGAAGAAGCTGACGAACATGCGTGCTTCGGGCTCCGATGACGCGCTGCGTCTGACGCCCTACAAGCAGTTGACGCTGGAGCAGACAATCGAGTTCATTGCAGATGACGAACTGGTCGAGGTGACACCGAAGTCGCTGCGTATGCGCAAGAGAGTCCTGCAGGCGAACCGGCGTCCCCGTAAAGGGCAGGTGGAGTAACGGAGCTGTTACGAAACCCAGTGATTTGATCTCTAAGAAGTCCACTTCGGTTGTTCAGTACACCAAAGCTGAATGTTGGCTGGGCAACCGGGTCGCCACGATCGTGGATTAACATTGTCCAGATGAGACGGCCAGAGGACATCGCAGAGGAGTTTCAAAAAGCATGGAACAGTCATGAGATGACGACGTTCGCTGCGCTGTTCTGCGAGGATGCCACGTTCGTGAACCGATTCGGTCACTATGTGCGTGGCATCCCGGAGATCGTAGCTCTGCATGCACCCATCCACAAGACAATCTATAGCGACTCCCTCATGGAGAACGAAGTCATCACTGCAATCGCTCTCGGCGATAGTGTTGCGGTGGTTCACTGCTGGAGCCGTCTCATCGTGGGAACGGCTCATCCTGCGGGGCCGCATGCGGTGGATACCGTGATTCTTGCCGTGCTAAGGCTCCAGCCCAATGGGTGGCTCATCCAGTCGCTTGAAAATGTGACTTTGACAGATCCACGCACGGGCGAACCTGTACTTCGAAGATAATGATCGGTTGCGGCGCCGGGACGATGGTAGCCGTGCGTTTCGATCCGCTAATGAGGTCTGACCGGTGGGGCGAAGTGCGATTTTATGGCGTCCGCACCATACGGAATTTCCTCGAAGATGAGGATGCCTTGAGCCATCAAGCCTCGAACCTTGCCCAGCCGAGTCGATGCGGCGGGATAGAGTGTCTGAGCGCAAATGCTTTATAAAACAGGCTCCTGCAGCTATCGGAACTGAACTCCGGAGCCCTCTGGCGTCGATTCATGGCTTGGTGTAGAGACGGGATAGCTTGCTGTCGGTGTATCTCAATACTGGATAAAGTTTATAAATTGGGCGACCAATTTTTGACGATTCAATGTTGGTCGACCTATTGTTATGGGCGAGCATTTTCGGCATCCGATTCGGTTCTGAAATCAAAATCCACGCTCCTGGGGCGCGTGGCACGGGAGTTTTGTACATGAGAGCAAGATTGGCAGTTTCTCTGAGCATGGTAATGGCCGTGGCAGTGTTTATCGGCGGAAGCATGCCGGTGAGGGCTCAGAATCCGCAGGGTGTCGTCGCCGGGATCCCGGTTAACTATGACGAGGCGAAGGTGGGGGCCTACACTTTGCCGGACGCCTTGAAGTTGAACGGCGGCAAGACCGTCACGGATGCGAAGACCTGGTGGAAGAAGCGTCGGCCAGAGATTGTCTCTCTCTTTGAGACGCAGCAGTATGGCATTGCGCCGGGCCGTCCCAAGGGAGAGCGCTTCGAGGTGCTGGAGAGGGGAACGCCGGCGTTGAAGGGCAAAGCCATCCGAAAGCGCGTTGATATCCATCTTTCTCCGGAACCCGGCTCACCCGTCATTCACCTGGTGGAGTACCTGCCGGCGGCGGCGAAGAAGGCTGTTCCCATGTTGCTCTGCATCAGCTTCAGTGCACCTTCAAACTCCATCGACGATCCAGACCTGCCCGTAGGAGAGGTGTGGGATATGAAAACGCATACGAAGATTCCGGCGAACAAAGCAAGGGCGTTTGGGAAGTTGAATGCTGAAGCCATATTGGATGCGGGTATCGGCATCTCCACGTTCTACTATGGCGATGTCGATCCGGATTTTGCCGAAGGCTTCAATAACGGCATCCGCAAGTACTACCTGAAGGCAGGTGAGACAAAGCGCGGCCCGGAAGACTGGGGTACGATCGCGGCCTGGGCCTGGGGGATGAGCCGCGTTCAGGACTACTTCGAGACCGACAAGAGTGTGGATGCGAAGCGGGTGGCGATTCACGGCGTCTCGCGCCTGGGCAAGACGGTGATGTGGGCGGGAGCGCATGACCAGCGCTTTGCCGCCGTCATCGCGAGCTGCTCGGGCGAGGGCGGTGCGGCCCTAAGTCACAGGGATTACGGCGAGACGATTGCGCATCTCACGGCTCCCACGCGGTATCCGTACCAGTTTGCGGAGAACTATGGAAAATGGGCAGGATTCCCGGACAAGGCCCCGATGGACGCGAACATGTTGATCGCTCTGGTCGCTCCGCGGCCATTGCTGCTACAGACGGGAAACAAGGATTTCTGGTCCGACCCGAAGGGAGAATTTCTGGCAGCGGTGGCTGCAGGCCCGGTCTATAAACTACTGGGCAGGGACCCATTGGATACGGAGACCTGGCCGGAGGCGAAGCAGCCAATTTTGCATGATCTGAGCTACTACATGCACGATGGCGGCCATGGAATGGTCCCATCGGACTGGGACATCTACGTGCAGTTTTTGAAGATGCATCTGCACCCGGAGCAGTAGGACCATCGTTTGGCTGGCCGCGCAATGGAATGAGCGTGGGCTTCACGATGGCGAAACCGCTGCCACAAAATCTGTGGATTTGCCCACAGCTCAATTCCATCCGGGGGAAGAGCGCCTCAGCTGAATGTCTGGTCGTCGAAGGATTGTTTCTCATCCCACATCGGCGTCGGTTCAAAATACCCTACACCGGGGGCCAGGTGTTGTTTGACGACCTCGTCGTTGAGCGTTACGCCGAGGCCCGGTGTATCGGGTACGGGGATGTAGCCGTTCTTGATGATCGGTTTGTCGACTTCATTGACCAGGTCCTGCCACCACGGGACGTCGAGCGAGTGGTTCTCGAGTGCGAGGAAGTTTCTGGTGGCTGCTGCGCAGTGCACGTTGGCCATGCAGGAGATGGGAGTTCCGGCGAAGTGCATGGCCATGGGCACGCCATACTTGTAGGCCATGTCACCTATCTTGTGCGTGCGCAGGATGCCGCCTGAGGTGGCGAGGTCGGGGTGGATCTTGTCGACGGCGTGTGTGCTGCAGAGCTTTTCGAAATCATCGATCTCGTAGATGTCCTCGCCGGTAATCGTGGGAGTGGTGGTGGAGTCGGTGATCTGCTTGAGCAGGTCGGTGTACCACCAGGGGATAACGTCTTCCATCCACTCGAGGTTGAACTTCTCGTAGGCGCGGCCGAGGCGGATGACGGAGTTGACGCCGATGTGGCCAAGGTGGTCTGTCGACAGCGGCATGTCGTAGCCGATGGCTTCGCGGATGGCGGAGACGTACTCGCAGTAGACGTCGATGCCTTTGTCGGTAAGCTCGTTGCCGGTGAACATGTGGGGCAGGCGCTTGTCGTACTCGTTGGTGTGCTGGTCGGCGGGCTCGACAAGGGTGCCGGGGCGGCCTTTGAGGACGTCTGTACCGATGTCGACCTTGATCCAGGTGAGGCCCATGTCTTTGCGGCCTTTGGCCTTGGCGGCGAAGGCCTGCGGAGAGTCGGCCTCGGGGGTGTCAGCGTAGATGCGAATCTTGTCGCGCCACTTGCCGCCGAGCATCTGGTATACGGGTGCGCCGTAAACCTTTCCGGTGATGTCCCAGAGGGCCATCTCGATGGCGGCAACTCCGCCGGCCTGCCGCGCAACACCGCCGAACTGTGCGATTTTTTCAAAGAGATAGTCGACGTTGAGGGGATTTTCGCCGAGGATGCGGGACTTGAGCACCATAGCGTACTGGTAGTTGGCGACGTCTCGCACCTCGCCAAGTCCATAGACGCCCTGGTTGGTGTCGATACGGATAATGGGGCAGGGGCTTGGGCCGGGTTTCTTCACGACGGTGTAGCGCAGGTCCGTGATCTTGAGTGTCGAAGGGCTGGAGTGCTTGTTGACGTTCTGAATCGAGTTCTGCGCCTCGACTTTGGGCACTCCCTTACCAAGCAGGCCTGCGGCGAAGAGCGCCATAGTGGACTTCATCATCTGACGGCGATTTGCGAAGCGGTTATAGAACATCGTGACCTCTCACGGCTGTTTGTAAGTTTCTTTCCAGTATGGGCAATGGATCGCTTTATTGACAGAATTCTTTAGTGCATCGGGTCACGCTCGAGACGCTCCACCGAACAGGGATCGGTCTTCGAGAGCGAATCGAATTTCGCGGCGTCCTCGGAAATACGCTCGGGTATCTGTAGAATCGATCTCCGCTGGTGAAACAAGAGACTTTGTATCGGAGAAACGGAAAGCGATGCTGCGTGCCGCTGGGATTGCATTCATTCTTTCGTGTGCTGTCATTCCAGGCAGCTCTATCGCACAGACCGCATCTCATGCGCCGGGAAATGATTGGCAGATAGGCCCATTTACGCGGCCAGTAAATGCGCCGGTGATCCGTCCGCGCCTCGAGTCGACCTTTACCGATCCCATCTCGGGAAAGCTGGTGCACTGGGAGGCGCTGCATACCTTCAACCCAGCCGCGATCGTGAAGGACGGCAAGATCTATGTCCTGTATCGCGCGGAAGATGACACGGGAGCGATGGTGATCGGCGAACACACCTCCCGCCTCGGGCTGGCCGAGAGCGAGGATGGGATTCACTTCAAGCGCCTGCCGGAGCCGGTATTTTACCCAGATCATGATAGCCAGCAGCAGAATGAGGTGCCGGGAGGAGTGGAAGACCCGAGAATTGTCGAGCGCGAGAACGGTACGTACGTGCTGACTTACACGCAGTGGGCGCGCTCGCGCGGCGTTTATTCCGTCGGTATTGCGACGTCAAAGGACCTGCGCACGTGGACCAAGCACGGCAAGGCGTTCGGGTCTGAGGGCAAGTATGGAGCCCTGAAGTACAAGTCTGCGGCAATCGTGACGAAGCGCGTCGGAGACCGATTAATTGCGGCAAAGATCAAAGGCAAATACTGGATGTACTGGGGCGAGATCCAGATTCGTCTAGCGACCTCGACGGATCTGATTCACTGGACGCCGGTGGAAGACGCGAGCGGCAAGCCAGTCGAATTGTTGAAAGATAGGCCAGGGAAGTTTGACAGCGCGTTCCCGGAGAGCGGACCTCCTCCGCTACTGACGGAGAACGGGATTGTGGTGATCTACAACGCAAAAAATGCAGAGAAGGGCAGCGGCGATTCTTCTCTGGCGCCTGGAATGTATTCGGTGGGCGAGGCGCTGTTCGCAGCGGACGATCCGACGAAGCTGAAGGCGCGCGTCGATCAGCCCGTCTTCCGTCCGGAAGAGGCGTTTGAGAGATCGGGCCAGTACGCTGCGGGAACTACCTTCGCCGAGGGGCTAGTGCTGTTCCGGCACCAGTTGTCTCTCTACTACGGCTGTGCGGATTCCTTTGTCGGGGTAGCGATCGCGCCCGAGCCGAAGAGCCTGCAGTAGAAGCTTATTCGGCGCGCAGCGCTTCCATGGGCTCGATCTTTGCAGCCTTCCACGAAGGAAGAAACGATGCTGCGATGGATGCGAAGAGGAATAGAAGAAGCACCGAGAAGATCACCACTGGATCGCCTGCCTTCGTATCGTAGAGGAGAGTTGCAAGGCTCTTTCCTGCGCCGAGGCTCGCGGCCCAACCCAGGGCAAGGCCGGTGAGGACTGCGGGCATGACGGTCCTCATCATCATCACGTAGATGTCGCGCCGGGATGCTCCCAGGGCCATGCGGATTCCAACCTCCTGCGTGCGTGTCTGGACCGCATAGCTCAGAGTTCCGTAGATGCCAAGGAGGGCGAGCAGCAGTGCTGCGCTTCCGAAGGCGATGAGGATAGCGGTTTCAAGATGCTCCGGGGCAAGTGAGTCGTCCACCTGCGAGGTCAGCGTGTGTACCCGAGCGATTGTGACGTCTGGATTGTAGTTCCAGATGGTGGTGCGCACCGACTCCATCAGAGATGCGGAATTCTGCGAGCCGCGTACAAGCAGGTAAGTCGCTCGTGGAGGATTCTCCCAGTACGGAAGATAAACCATGTTGACCGGAGCTTCGCGAAGAGAGTTGTTGTGTGCGTCGGCCACGACTCCCACGACGGTGGAGAGGTTTCCATTGCGTTTAAATTGCCGGCCCACAGCATCACGCCCCGGCCAGACGGCGCGAGCGGTTGCTTCGGAGATGACAGCGTTTCTGGTGCCACGGTCATGTTCGTTCAGGGTGCGGCCCGCGAGGATTCGTTGCTGCAGGGTGACGAAGTAGTCCGGACTGATCCACCGATAGTTGGCCAGCGCATGACTTCGGTCAGCCTGGTCCGTAGGTGTAACGCCGTCGATCCAGGTTTCGCCTTCCAGCAGCATCGCGCTGGTCAGGGCTGCGGATTGCACTCCTGGGAGAGAACGTAACTTCGTGAGGACGCCATCATCAAAGCTGGCACGTGAGGCATCGTCGAATGTTTTGCCCTGTAGAAAGACGTCGGCGGCGACGACATGATCGGTAGAGAAGCCTTTGTCGAAGCTGGTGAGACGGATAAGGCTCTTTGCGAACAGACCTGCGATCAGCAGCAGGGTGACGCAGAAGAAGACCTGTGTTCCCACAAGCCATCGGCGGAGGGTATTGCTCCATCGCGGACCGCCCGTGCGGCTGGTGTTCTGCAGGACCTGTTGTGGACGTATGCGAAGAAGGCGTAGTGCAGGAAGCAAGCCAAAGATGAATGCCGCGCCCACGGTCAGCGTGATGGAGAGCACTAGGACACCGAAGTTGATGGAGACAGTTCCCATGCGCGGAATTGCAAGCTGCGCATACCGCGCAAACCAACGGACTGCGACGAAGGCAAGAGCAATGCCGAACAGACCTCCAGCGCAGGAGAGCAGTGCAATTTCCGCCAGCGCGTTTTGCAGCAGCCGGGAAGAGGAAGCTCCCAGAGCGCAGCGGACCGCTGCCTCACGATCGTGAGCGGCGAAGCGTGCGAGCTGTGCATTGGCTAAATTGACGCATGCGATCAGCAAAACGCTGGCAACGGCAGCAAAAAGGAGCCACAGGCGGGAAGCCGTTTTGCCCACGATGGCCTCCTTCATCGGCTGCACGTAGGCAGACAAGGCAAATTTGGCAGGGTCGTCGAGTTGGCTTGGAGGGACCTGCCGCAGGATATCTTCAGCAAGCAAATTCAGTTCCTGCTGTGCCTGCACGACGGATACCCCCGGCTTGAGGCGACCAAGGACAACATAGTTGCCAAAGTCGCTCATCCACCCGTAGTTTCTGCTGGGATCGATCACAAGAGGAGAGATCAGCTCGATTTCAGGTAGCTGCCGGGCGATTGGAGATGACGTCAACTCGTTCGCTTTGGGAAAGTAAAACTCGCGTGGAAGAACTCCCACGACGTGGTAGGGGGAACCTGCTAGAAGGATGGTCTTTCCGACGGCATCGCGGTCGCCGTGAAAGATATTCTGCCATAGCCGCCAGGTCAGGATGACGACATGTTGATGACCGTCCGTTGCCTCTTCGGGAAGGAAGTTCCGGCCGATGAATGGTTGCACTCCGAGGAGATCGAGAAGGTTAGGTTGTGCGACGACCCTGCCGATCAGCGAGGGATGATCGGCTTCTCCACGACTTACCCCGACGGAGTTGGCTTGCAGCATGCTCATGTCGCTGAAGGATCTAGCGTGTCTTTTCCATATCTCGGCATGTCGAGGATTCGGCCCGGTATATGGGAAGAACTTTTCCAGAAACCGAACCCGCTCCCAGACCGCTACCAACCTGCCGCTATCCCGATAAGCAAGAGGTTTGAGCAGGACGCCATCGACGATGCTGAACAGGGCAGTGGTGGCTCCGATGCCTAAGGCAAGGGTCAGGACTGCGGTGATGGCGAAGCCGGGCGATTTTCGCAACTGCCGCCATCCGTAGCGAAGGTCCGGGAGAATTGACTGCATGGTGTCTCCTGTTCGGCACGAGTTCGAATTGCGTGTGCCCTAAGGTACGCCGAATCAGCGATTCCGGTTCAGACTTTTGCGAGAAAGGCGAAGGCAAAGAGAAAGAGGCTGCGAATGGCAGCCTCTTTTCTATACCTGAACAGCGCGATTACTTCTTATAGTTCTTTGCGGCGGCGAAACGCTTGTTAACCTCGTCCCAGTTAACGGTGTTCCACCACGCAATGAGATAGTCGGGGCGCTTGTTCTGGTACTTGAGGTAGTAAGCGTGCTCCCAGACGTCGTTGCCGAGGATGGGATAGAGGCCCTGTGAGAGGGGGTTGTCCTGGTTGGCCGTGGTGACGACCTCGAGCTTGCCACCCTTGAATACGAGCCAGCCCCAGCCGGAGCCGAACTGCTTGGCCGTGCTCTCGTTGAACTTCTTTTTGAATGACTCGAAGTCGCCAAAGTCGGCCTTGATCTGGTCCGCGATCGCGCCCGTGGGCTCTCCGCCGCCCTTGGCTTTCATGATCTGCCAGAACATGGTGTGATTGACGTGGCCGCCCCCGTTGTTCTGCACAGTTTTGCGCACATCCTCCGGAACAGCGCTGAGGTTTTCGAGAAGCTCCTCGGGAGTCTTGCTGCCCAGTTCAGGGTGCTTTTCGACCGCGCCGTTCAGATTGGTGACATAAGCCTGGTGATGCTTGTCGTGATGCAGCTTCATCGTAGCTTCGTCGATGTGGGGCTCCAGCGCGGCGTAGTCGTAGGGCAGAGGGGGAAGTTCGTAAGCCACTTTTGTCTCTCCTGTCAGTTGTGGGTTTCTTGCCGGCCACGATTCTCGAAGGGCCGGGTCTCAGTTGTTCAGATGCCTTGTATGCCGGGTGCGATGCAAGGGACAGACAGCGCTACATCAAATATTCGTAACCTCGGCCATCATAGCGCAATCGAAGCTTTGACAGTTCGTTTACAGCGAACCTGTAACGATGGAAGAAGATTTGAGGTCTAATAACACGCATGAGCGCACTTTCTGAGAACTACCGCTGGCTGCACGATGACGGCGCGGCATTTGGCGCGCCTGGACTGGAACCAAGGTGGACATCGAGCAGAAAGGATGCTGTCGGGACGGCGTACTCCGCGTCGAGCAGGGTCTGGTACACGATGTCCCACGGAACCCTGAACGAGATCTATTATCCCACCATCGACCGTCCGCAGACCCGTGATATGGAACTGCTGTTCAGCGATGGCGAGACCTTCTGCCACGAAGAAAAGCGCGACCTTCGGTATGAGTTTGAATACATCGACGGAGATGCGCTGGCAGTGCGGATGAAGGGACACGAAGCGGGCGGGCGTTATCGTGTGACCAAGGTCGTGATTGCGAACCCGCACTTCTCCTCCGTATTGATGCGCGTCAAGATCGAGGGCGAGGAAGAGGTCCTGAAACGAATGAAGTGCTACGCGCTTCTGGCTCCGCACCTGAACGGCGGAGGAGCGGGGAACTCAGCGCGGAGTGTGGATGTTGCGGGCAAGCGCTGTCTCGTGGCCTGGAAGGAGAACACTTCACTCGCGATGGGGGCCGATTGCGGCTTTACGCGATCTTCCTGCGGTTTCGTGGGAGCAAGTGACGGCTACCAGGATCTGTTCGACGATATGCGAATGACCTGGCAGTTCGGAGAGGCGCTCAATGGCAATATCGCCGTGACTGGAGAAGTTGATATTGCATCCAACCGCGAATTCACGATCGCGCTGTCGTTTGGCGATGGGAATCATGCTGCACTGGCCGGGATGATGCAGAGCCTAGCGACTCCGTTTACCGATCACCTTTCCCGCTTCCTGCTGCAATGGAGTCGTGTATCTTCGCCCGAACGGTTAGCAGCGGAGGCGACCGATGGTGGAAAGCTGGCGAGGATCAGCCACAATATTCTGCTGGCGCACGAAGACAAGACGTTCTCCGGAGCATTCATCGCTTCAGCTTCCATTCCCTGGGGAGCGTCGAGAGGCGACTATGACCTGGGCGGTTACCACCTGGTATGGACGCGCGACATGGTGCAGACCGCGACTGCGCTGCTGGCATGTGACCATGAGGAGACAGCATTAAGGGCACTGGTCTATCTTGCCTGCACGCAACGGCCTGACGGTAGCTTTGCGCAGAACTTCTGGATCGATGGCACACCCTACTGGCAGGGAATTCAGCTGGACGAAGTAGCGTTTCCCATCATGCTTGCATGGCGTCTGTGGAAACGCGAGAAGCTGGGAACCTTTCAGATATTCCCCTTCGTGGAGCGGGCTGCGGCCTTCCTGGTGAAATATGTCCCAGTCACCCAGCAGGAGCGCTGGGAGGAGACGGCGGGATACTCTCCATCGACCCTGGCGGCAGTGATCGCCGGGCTTCTGTGTGCTGCCGACATTGCACGGGCGCATGGCTCGCTCGAGCTGGCTTCGTTCTGGGAAGGATATGCAGACTGGATTGAGGCGCATCTGGACGAGTGGACCACGACCAATGAGGGTGTTCTGCACCCGGAGATCAGACGGCATTATGTCCGTATTCAACCGCCTGAGCCTGGCGAGCCGTTTCATGACGACAGCGTACCTGTGGGCTCTTTCCGCATTGCCAATCGTGGTCCAGGCGAAAAGAACGTCTTCGAGGCGCGCGAGGTGGTCGACGCAGGATTTCTCGAACTGGTGCGTTATGGCATCCGCCGGCCGGACGATCCGCTGATTGTGGATTCACTGAAAGTGATCGATCACGTCATTAAAAAAGATACGCCGTTCGGCCCCTGTTGGAGACGTTACAACCATGACGGCTACGGACAGAGAAAGGACGGTGGCCCATATGAGGGATGGGGACAGGGACGCGCATGGCCTCTGCTGACCGGTGAGCGGGCGCACTATGAACTGGCCGCCGGGCGAAGCTGCAGCAAGCTGACGACCGCGATTGAGAAGTTCAGCTCCAAAGGCGGCATGTTGCCGGAACAGATCTGGGACGAAGCCGATCTCCCTGCAGAGGGCATGTATCATGGCCGATCTGCAGGTGCCGCGCAGCCTCTGGCGTGGGCGCACTCGGAGTACCTGAAGCTTCTGCGCTCGCTGGCCGATGGAGAGGTTTTCGACAAGATTCCCATCGTCGCGGAGCGATATGCCGTCGCTCAGGGAAGCAGGACATTTACAAACCACAGACAGATCTACTCCGCGGGACGCCCGGTTCACAGTGTGCAGGCAGGTCAAATCCTGAGAATTGTGGATGCGGAGAGGTTCCGGGTTGTCTATACAACCGATAACTGGGCCACCGTTCAGGAGGCGAACTCAAAGTTGGTGAGCCAGTGGGCAGCGTATGTGGATATCCCCACCCTTGCAAGCCAGCGAGGGAAGATTATTTTTACCAAGGTGTGGCCACAGGAAGGCGAACGAGATCGATGGTTGGGGCGGAATGTTGAGATCGAGATCCTTCCCGTTCCGGACCGATCGGTCGGCTAAGGATGCGGTTAGGGCGTCTGCGACTGTACACTGGATAAGGCGAATGCCTTAAATCGAAAAAACATGCGAATCGAGCGCCGCAGATGCGAGCGCCGGAACCCTGAAAAGGATGAATAAAGTATGAGCGAACAGCAGACCGATCAGCAGAATGCGCTTGACCAGCTCTCCATCAATGCGCTTCGTTTTCTCGCCGTCGATGCGGTGGAAAAAGCAAAGTCAGGCCATCCTGGCGCGCCACTTGGCTGCGCTCCTATCGCTTACCTGCTGTATCACAAGCTGATGAAGCACGATCCGGCCGATCCGCTCTGGATCAATCGCGATCGTTTCGTTCTGTCCAACGGCCATGCTTCGGCCCTGCTCTATGGCGTTCTGCACCTTAGCGGCTACGACCTTCCGATGAAGCAGCTGGAGTCTTTCCGCCAGTGGGGATCGCATACGCCGGGCCATCCGGAGCGTGGTGAAGCCCCTGGTGTTGAAGTGACTACCGGCCCGCTCGGTCAGGGTCTGGCCATGGCAGTCGGTATCGCCACCGCCGAGAAGCATCTTGGTGCGGTCTACAACCGCGACGAGCACGCCGTGATCGACCACCACACCTACGTCCTCTGCGGCGACGGCGACCTGATGGAGGGCATCTCGCACGAGGTTGCTTCGCTTGCGGGAACCCTGAACCTGGGCAAGCTGATCGTTCTGTATGACGACAACCTGATCTCGCTGGATGGTCCCACGGAGCTGAGCTTTACCGAGAACGTCACGGAGCGATTCCACGCCTATCACTGGCATGTCCAGATGGTCGATGATGGCAACGATCTGGTTGCTCTCGAAGCTGCCATCAAGGCGGCGCAGGCAGAGACGACCAAGCCCTCGCTGATCCGCGTACGGACGGTGATCGGTTACGGAAGCCCGAAGGCCGGCACCAGCAAGGTGCACGGAGAGGCTCTCGGCGGAGACGCTGTGAAGGCAACCAAGAAGAACCTCGGCTGGCCCGAGGACAAGAGCTTCTACGTTCCTGAAGAGGCCGCAAAGAACTGGCTTCAGGCCAAGGAGAACGGCAAGAAAGTTCACGAAGAATGGCAGAAGGGATTTGAGGCCTACAAGAAGGCCTATCCTGCTCCGGCAGCCGAGTTTGAGCGTGTTATCAAGGCCGAGCTTCAGTCCGGATGGGAGAAGAAGATTCCCACCTTCGGCACGGAGAAGCAGGTAGCGACCCGCAACGCCGGCCAGATCGTAATGAACGCAATTGAAAGCGTTGTGCCTGAACTCTTCGGCGGAGCAGCCGATCTGACCGCTTCGACCAAGACGATCTTCAAGGACTCGCCGAACTTCCATGTCGATCCCAAGGGCCGCAACGTTTTCTTTGGCGTTCGTGAGTTCGGCATGTGCGCTATGGTCAATGGAATGGCTGCTCATGGCGGTCTGATTCCCTTCGGTTCAACCTTTTTCACCTTCTCCGACTATGCCCGCAATGCCATCCGCATCGGCGCGCTGATGAGCACGCATTCGCTGTTCATCTTCACGCACGACTCCGTCGGCCTGGGCGAGGATGGACCCACCCATCAACCTGTCGAGCAACTCATGTCTCTGCGCCTCATCCCGCAGCTGACCGACTTCCGTCCGGCGGATGCGAACGAGACAGCAGCCTGCTGGCAGCTTGCGCTGGAGCGCAAGAGCGCCAGCTTTATGGCGCTCTCGCGCCAGGATCTTCCGGTGCTCGATCTTGCGAAGTACAAGGTCTTCGAGGGCGCGCGCAAGGGCGCTTATGTGCTTCAGGGCGACGGCAAGGACATCATCCTGATCGGTACCGGCTCTGAGGTTTCGCTCGTCCTGAAGGCTGCGGAAGAACTGAAGGCCGCCGGCATCAACGCGACGGTAGTTTCCATGCCCAGCTTTAAGCTCTTCGAAGAGCAGGACGATGCTTACAGGGCATCCATCTTCCCTGAGAACACTCCAAAGCTGGCAGTAGAAGCAGGCTCGACGATGGGTTGGTACAAGTACGTCGGTCACAACGGTGGAGTCATCGGGCTGGACCGCTTTGGCGCCTCTGCTCCAGGGCCCATCGCGATGGAGAAGTTGGGTATCAGTGTGGCCCACGTCGTTGAGAAGGCAAAGCAACTGGTGAAGAAATAGCAAAGAGGGCGGGGAGATCACACTCCCCGCCCTTTGCTTCAGAGGATGTCTTCCGCGTCCGATCGTCTCGGCAGAGCATCCAAAAGGAGAGTACGAGGAACCCTTTCGCGGCTGATCTCGCGACTCTCCAGCACCAAGAGCAGTGCGGGGCCTGGATCATCGAATCGCTTGCCCGTTCTCATGAAAGATCACTCGAAACAGCGAGGAGACGGAATGTCGGAGACACGCAGTCCGCGAATCTGGGTTATCACCGGAAGCTCGACCGGCTTCGGCCGGTTGCTCGCCGAAGAGGTCTTGAATACCGGTGATAAAGTGGTCGCGACGGCGCGCAAAGTGGAGCAGGTTGCCGATCTTCAGCAGAAAAATCCTGACCATGCATTGGCTCTCCCGCTGGATGTAACCAACCAGCAGCAGGCGAATGACGCAGTTGCTGCGACTCTCAAGCGCTTTGGCCGGGTCGACGTTCTGGTGAATAACGCCGGTTACGGCGTCACGGGAGCAGTCGAAGAGGTCTCGGATGCAGAGCTGGAGCCGATGTATGCGACCAACGTCTTCGGTCTGCTTCGGGTGACCCGGGCTTTCCTTCCACAGCTTCGCCAACAGCGTTCCGGACATATTCTGAACCTCTCCTCCATCGGAGGCCTGACGGCATCGCCGGGATGGGGACTCTATCAGAGCACGAAGTTCGCTGTGGAAGGCCTCTCAGAGGCCCTCGCCCAGGAGCTTGCCCCGCTGGGAATTCGCGTCACGATCATCGAGCCTGGACCGTTCCGGACGGACTTTCTGGGCCGTTCGGGCGTGGAAGCGAAGACGCGAATTGACGACTACCGTAACACTGCAGACAACGCTCGCGCGTATCGTGCAGAGCAGCACGGACGCCAGCCCGGCGATCCTCTGAAGGCCGTACAGGCGATGATCCAGGTTGTGGGCTCGCCCAATCCTCCGCTTCGTCTGCTTCTGGGCGCCGGCGCCCTCAAGCGTGTGCGGCAGAAGCTGGAGGCATGGCAAAAGGAGATGGCGGCCTGGGAGTCCGTCACCGTGGGCGCTGATTTTCCGGAGGGAACTTAATCGCATCCGGCATTTGGGAAGGCGCTCGTGCGCCATCGATAGAGAACGGCACAGCCGTTCAATGAGAAAGGAAGTAAAGAATGGAACTTGGACTTATCGGCCTTGGCAAGATGGGATTCAATATGGCCGAGCGGCTCCGGCTGGCTGGACATAAGGTTGTGGGCTTCGACTTTAACAAGGAAACGACTGCCAGGCTCACGCAGACTGGATCCCTGGGTGTGAACTCTCTGGAAGATCTGGTGAAGAATCTCTCCGCTCCGCGCGCCATCTGGATCATGGTTCCCTCGGGCGATCCCGTCGATCAGACCATTGCAAAGCTGGAGCCTCTGCTTGAAAAAGGCGATACCATCATCGACGGTGGGAACTCGAACTACAAAGACACCCAGCGGCGCCATGCCGAGGTGACAAAGAAGGGTTTTGAGTACGTCGATTGCGGAACCTCGGGAGGCGTATGGGGCCTGCAGGAGGGCTACAGCATGATGATCGGCGGCGATAAGGCTCCAGTCGAGCGGTTAACCCCAATCTTCCAGACGCTTGCTCCATCTCCCACCGAGGGCTGGGGACACGTCGGCCCCTCAGGGGCAGGACACTTCGTCAAGATGGTTCACAATGGTATTGAGTACGGCCTGATGCAGGCGTATGCAGAAGGCTTCTCGATCATGAAGGCGAAAAAGGAGCTTGGACTGGACCTGACCCAGATTGCACACGTCTGGCAGAAGGGATCTGTAGTACGGTCGTGGCTGCTGGACCTGACGGCAGATGCTCTTGACAGGAATCCCACGTTGGCTGGCCTTGAGGCATGGGTTCCGGACTCCGGCGAGGGCCGTTGGACAGTGATGGAGGCGATCGACCTGAACATCTCGGCGCCAGTCATTACAGAGTCGTTGATTCGCAGGTTGCGCTCGCGTGAGGAGAACAACTTTACCGATCGCATGATCTCCATCATGCGCGGCGCCTTTGGCGGCCACGAGGTCAAGAAGGCTTAACCCTGAAAAAGAGTCTAAGGAAGATCGATATGGCAACAACACAAGTTCAAGTAAGTCCTGACAAGGCGGCAGCAGCCCGCAACAGCGAACGCACGCCGGACCCATGCATCGTCGTCATCTTCGGCGCATCGGGCGACCTTACCAAGCGCAAGCTACTGCCTGCGCTCTATCATCTGGAGCAGGGCGGCCTGCTTCCTGAGGACTTCGCCGTGCTAGGCGTGGCGCGCCGTCCACTCGAAAAGAGCTTTGCGCCCGATATGAAAGAGGGCATCGTCGCTGGCGGTGGCGTCGAAGAGGCCGAGCCCAAGCTGGCTCCCTTCGTCGACCGCATTCAGTACTACGCAATGAACTTCGACGACGATGGCGGCTACGAAGGCCTGAAGAAGAAGCTGGCTGAGATGGACAGCAAGTACAAAACGCGCGGCAATCGCCTCTTCTACCTGGCGACGGCGCCCGAGTACTTCTCCGACATCATCAACTTTCTTGGCAAGCACAGCATGGCGCAGCCGGAGGAAGGCAAGGACGGCAAGGCTCCCTGGGTCAGGACCATCATCGAGAAGCCCTTCGGTCACGATCTTGAGTCAGCAAAGGCGCTCAATGATGAGGTCAACAAGGTTTTTAATGAAGACCAGATCTTCCGCATCGATCATTATCTCGGCAAGGAGACCGTGCAGAACATCCTGGTCTTCCGCTTCGCCAATGGCATCTTCGAGAACGTCTGGAACCGCAACTACATCGATCATGTCGAGATCACCGCTGCCGAGTCGATCGGCATAGAAGGCCGCGGCCCGTTCTACGAGCAGGCAGGCGCGCTCCGCGACGTCGTGCAGAACCACGTGATGGAACTGCTCAGCTTTGTCGCGATGGAGCCCCCCGTCTCTTTCCAGGCGGACGCTGTACGCGCGGAGAAGGTGAAGGTCTGGAAGGCGATCACACCCATTCATCCCGCCGACACCGTTCGCGGACAGTATGGCCCCGGCATCGTCGACGGAAAGGCGGTTCCCGGCTACCGCCAGGAGGATCGCGTGCATCCGCGCTCGCAGACTGAGACCTATGCTGCTCTTCGTCTCGAGATCGAGAACTGGCGCTGGGCAGGCGTTCCCTTCTACATCCGTGCGGGCAAGCGTCTCCCAAAGCGAGTCACTGAGATTACAGTGCAGTTCAAACAGCCGCCGATGCTTCTCTTCAAGGGTGGTGAGTGCCACGACTCGAGCGGCATCAAGCCGAACCTGATCTCCATGCGCATTCAGCCCGACGAGGGAATCTCGTTGCGCTTCGGCGCCAAGCTGCCTGGGCCGAGCATGGACATCAGCCCCGTTCAGATGAACTTCAGCTACGCTGACGCCTTTGGCAAGTCTTCGGCCAATGGCTACGAGCGCCTGCTGCTCGACGCCATGCTGGGTGATGGCACATTGTTCGCGCATCGCGATGGTGTGGAAGCTACGTGGGCCCTGATGACTCCCATTTTGAAGGCTTGGTCGGAGACCCCGGTGAAGGACTTCCCGAACTATGCCGCCGGAACCTGGGGGCCGTCCGCTGCCGATGCTCTGCTTGAATCCGAAGGACGCAAGTGGCGTAAGCTGTAATCGCGTCCTCGGTCCCGGCAGGCGCATCCGTAAAGGCTCTGCCGGGACAGAAACTTCTCTTCAAATGCAATTGCATCAAAACGAATAGGAACTATGCCGCGACCTGTCGTCGTTACCTACCGCGTCTCTTCTACTCCGGCCGAGGTTGCAAAGGCCGCCGCCGAGCTCTTCACCTCGGCCGTCGTCGATGCTGCAAAGTCACGAGGCATCGCGCGCGTTGCCATCTCCGGAGGCACTACACCAAAGGCGATGTTTGCTCTTCTTGCCGACCCTGCACAGCCCTTCGTGAAAGAGATTCCGTGGGACAAGCTCGACCTCTATTGGGTGGACGAGCGCTGCGTTGCCCCCGATGATCCGGAGTCCAACTACCGGATGACACAGGAGGCTCTGCTGTCGAAGGTTCCTCTTCCCGCTGAAAGAATTCATCGCATGGAAGGCGAATTGAACCCCGAGGAGGCGGCAGCGCGGTACGAAGCGATCATTCGCAACGGCTTCCGGCTGGAGGGTGCAGAGACACCCACCTTCGACCTCGTCCTGCTCGGGATGGGAGATGACGGTCACACCGCCTCGTTGTTCCCCCATACAGATGCAATCGACGACATGATGCACATTGTCGTCGCCAATCATGTTCCCCAGAAGGACACGTGGCGCATCACGCTGACGTGGCCGGTCATCAACCAGGGGAGGGAAGTCGTCTTCTTGATCGAAGGCGCAGACAAGGCGCAGGTGCTGCACGAGGTGATGCAGGGTCCGTATCAGCCCGACACTTATCCTTCGCAGATCATTCGACCGGCGAGTGGGAAACTGACCCTCTTGCTGGACGCTGCGGCAGCCGATAAGCTGCCAGAACCGATGAACGGAATCGGAACCCTGGAGCTGAAATAGATGATCCTTGCTGGTGATGTCGGCGGCACAAAGGTCCACCTCGCTCTCTATGACTTTACGGGCGGGCAACTGCATCCGCTGCGCGACAAGAAATTTCCGGCTCATCAATTCTCCTCGCTCGATGAGGTCGTTAACGAATTCCTGAGTGGCGATGAAGATACGTCCGCGACCAGGCGCGAAGAGATCCTCGCGGCATGCTTCGGTTGCCCCGGCCCGGTGCGCGACGGCCGGCTGAAGCTGACGAATCTTCCCTGGGTGCTCGATGTGCGCGATCTGTCACGCTCGCTCTCCATCAGGCACGTCTTCCTTATCAACGATCTCGAGGCCAACGGTTACGGCATCCCGGAACTTGCGCCTGACAAGATTTACACCCTCCACCAGGGAGATCCCAACGCCGAGGGGCATCGCGGCCTCGTTTCGGCTGGCACCGGACTCGGCGAAGCCCTGCTGATCTGGGACGGCAAGAAACACAACCCGATTCCTTCTGAAGGCGGTCACTGCGATTTCGCTGCGCGCTCTAATCGTGAGATTGCGATGCTCGAATACCTGCGCAGCACCCTGAAGGGACGAGTCAGCTTCGAACGCGTCGTCTCCGGCATGGGCATCCAGAATATCTATCGCTTCCTGCGCGATGTAGAAAAGATCGACGAGCCAAAGTGGCTGTGCGACCGCATGGCCGCTGAAGACCCGAACGTCGTCATCGGCGAGTGCGCGGAAGATGGCTCAAGCTCCATCTGCTTTGAAACCATGAAGACCTTCGCTTCGGCCTACGGGGCAGAGGCCGGGAATCTCGCCCTTAAGGTGCTGGCGGCTGGAGGGACTTATCTTGGCGGCGGCATCGCTCCCAAACGCCTGAAATCCCTGCAAAATGGTTTCTTTATGCAGGCATTCCTGGATAAGGGCCGTATGTCGCCTCTGCTGCAGTCCATTCCGGTACGCATTATTCTCGATGAGGCCTGCGCATTGCTGGGTGCGGCTGCCTATGCCGAGGCACGCGCGGCCGAGGCGGGCGGCGTCTCCGAACGAGCGGCATCACTAGGCAAGTCTTAGGGCTGCAGCTGGTCCCACAAAGCGGTCGAATCCTTCACGTCTGGTGCGGGTTTCGCAGCCCCGCCAGCCCTGCTCCGGTATCTTTAAAGGGATATGAACCGCCTCCTTCGTCGTGCTCTGTGCACACTGGCTATTGTCCTCTTCGCTGCTTCCTCCTCCCTTGAGGCTCAACGTCTTCCTCTGGGCATGCATCCCGAGCACTACTCGATCACGCTGACGCCCGATCTGAACGCGGCGACCTTCACGGGCGAAGAGACCATCGATCTCGTTCTCGATCATCCCGGCAGAACCATCACGCTGAATGCCGCAGAGATCAAGTTTCTTTCGGTGAAGGCTGGATCGCAGGCCGCCGCGATCTCAGAGGACAGTAGCAAAGAACAGGCGACCTTTACCTTTCCGCAGGAGCTTCCAGCAGGCAAGGCCACGCTCGCCATCAGCTATACCGGAATTCTGAACGACAAGCTGCGCGGCTTCTATCTATCAAAGACGAAAGCCCGCAACTATGCCGTAACGCAGTTCGAACCCACCGATGCGCGCCGGGCATTTCCCAGCTTCGATGAGCCTGCCTTGAAGGCGACTTACGACATCACACTCGTTATCGATTCGCGCGATACCGCGATCTCAAATACGCAGATCGTCTCTGATAAGCCTGGCCCAATCGCTGGAAAGCATACGGTGAAATTTGCGACTACACCGAAGATGTCGACTTACCTGGTAGCGTTCCTCGTTGGTGACTTCAAGTGCACGCGTGGAAAGGCCGATGGCGTTCCCATCCGCGCCTGCGCAACCCCAGACAAGGTTGCGCTGACGAAATTCGCACTCGAGTCGGCGGAGTATATCCTGCCCTATTACGACAAATACTTCGGGATCAAGTACCCGATGCCCAAACTCGACATGGTTGCCCTGCCGGACTTCGAGGCTGGGGCCATGGAGAACTTTGGCTGCATCACCTATCGCGAGACCGATCTTCTGGTGGATGAGAAGAACGGCGCCATTCCGGCAAAGAAGCGCGTAGCCATTGTCGTCGCACACGAGATGGCGCACCAGTGGTTCGGCGACATGGTCACGATGCAATGGTGGGACAACATTTGGCTGAACGAGGGCTTCGCTAGCTGGATGGAATCGAAGCCCGTCGCGAAGTGGAAGCCCGAATGGGACTTCCCGCAAGACGACGCGCACGACCTGGATACAACGCTCAATCTCGATTCGCAGAAGACCACACGCACGATTCGTGCGAAAGCGGAGACTCCTGACGAGATCAACGAGATGTTCGACGGTATTGCCTACGGTAAGGCGGGCGCTGTGTTGGGAATGGTAGAAAACTACCTGGGTGAGGAGACCTTCCGGCAGGGTGTTCACAACTACCTGGCTGCGCATCTCTATGCCAACGCCACGGCCGAAGACTTCTGGAATGCCCAGACATCAACCTCGCACAAGCCGGTCGACAGGATTATGGAGAGCTTCGTAACTCAGCCGGGAGTGCCTCTGCTCAGCTTTTCAGAGGCTTCGGCATCGGGAGTTTCGGTAGCACAGAGCCGCTTCTTCCTTTCAGGCACTGCTGCAGACTCAACGCAACGATGGACGCTTCCCATCTGCTTGAAGACCAGCAGCAAGCCCGATTGCACCGTAATCACTCCAGATCAAACAACGATTTCGTTGCCCCGGGAAAAAGCGGCTTCGTTCTTCTACGCAAATGCGGGAGCCAAGGGCTACTACCGGACGGCCTATACAGCTTCCCAGTTCAAAGCCATCGTGACGAATGTAGAGTCCGCACTCAACCCGCAGGAACGCATCGATCTCATCGGCGACCGCTGGGCACTGATGCGCTCCGGACAGGGAGACTCCGGGGACTTCATGGATCTCGTGCTGGCGCTTCGAAAAGATCAGAATGGCCTGGTGATGGGGAGCGCGCTCGACAAGGTCAAGACCATCCACTCGCGCATCGCGACCGATGAAGACCGCGAGCAGCTTGACGCCATCCTTCGCCGGGAGTTCAGCTCTATCTATGCTTCGCTCGGTCACCCCGTCCAGGGCGAATCGTACTCCCGACAGCAGCTTCGCGCCGAGTTGATGGAGATCCTTGGCGACGCAAAAGATCCCGATGTGCTCGCCCAGGCAAAAGACCTGACGGATCGTGCCTATGGCCCAGGCGCCCGCAAGGATAAAGATCTCGATCCCATCCTGACAGTCTCGGCAATCGCGATTACGGCTGCTCAAGGTGATACCGCTCTCTACGACAAGGTGCTGGCTGCCAGCAAAGACGGGAGCGATCCCGGCCTTCAGTCGGAGGCTCTGCGAACCCTGGCGCTTTTCAGCGACCCTGCATTCGTCCGGCGCACCATGGACTATGTGACCTCCGGTCAGGTAAGAAACCAGGACAGCTGGATCCCAATGGCGATTCTGCTCTCCGATCGCGAGACACGCGAGCCCACCTGGAACTACATTCGTGAGCACTGGGATAGAGTGCACGCACAGTTCACCACTAACTCCGGATCGCGCGTCGTGGCCGCAGCGGGGACTTTTTGTTCAGTCGAGAAGCGCGATGAAGTTGCGAATTTCTTCGACGCCCACAAAGTGGACGCCGCAGAGCGCACGCTCGCCAAGGCTCTCGACAACATCAATGACTGCATCCGCCTGCGCACGGCACAGGAACCTAATCTGCGCCGCTGGCTCGCCAGCCAGACGAAACCGTGACGACCTCGGCAAAGATGGCTGAATCCAGAACCTCAGCGCTTCGGCAGTGGGCTCCTGCAATGTCGATGACGCTGCTGGGCCTGTTGAGTTATGTGGATCGCAGTGTGCTTGCCATTCTGAGCCCTACGATCCTTACATCGTTGCATCTCTCAGCGACGCAGTACGGTTACGCCATCCTGGTCTTCAGTCTCTGCTACATGGTAGCGAATCCCATCTGGGGTCTTTGGATGGATCGCGCCGGTCTGTGGATCATCACCCTTACGGCCGTCGCCATCTGGTCGTTTGCCTCGGGCAGTCATGGTCTCATGCTCGGTTTTGCAGGCATGTGCATCGCACGTGGGGTGCTGGGCTTCGGCGAAGGCGCGACCTTCCCGGCGGGACTCAAGACCGTTACCGAAACATTACCAGAGGAAAAGCGCGCCTTCGGGTTAGGTATCGCTTATAGCGGAAGCTCGCTCGGCGCGGCCCTGACGCCGTTGCTCATCACTCCGGTCGCTCTGCGCTGGGGATGGCGCGCTGCTTTTGGTATTACCGCTCTGCTTGGCTTCCTGTGGATCATCCTCTGGGTGGTGTTGCGATTCTCCGGCTGGTACGATCCTGCTGCTGCACGACCCTCCGGGTCTCGGGAAACGACAATCTCCGGCGAATCGCGCTGGAGCCGCAACCTCTTTGCTGCTGCCGCTGCCTATGGCCTCGGAGCCGCTCCGCTGGCCTTCGGACTCTATGCTGCTCCGTTGTACCTTACCCGCGTCCTTCATCTGGGCCAGGCCTCTCTCGGTCATGTGCTGTGGCTTCCTCCGGCGGGCTGGGAGGCAGGCTATCTCGTCTTCGGCAGACTGGCCGATCGAAGGCAAAGACACGATCTCCAGCAGGGCCGTTCACGGCGTCCCGGCGATGTCTTCCTGCTGCTCTCCATCGCAGGTTTCCTCATCCTGCTGGCTCCTGCAGCTGCGCGAAGCTCTTCGCCTGTCTTTCTGACCATGTTGCTCTTCTTCCTGCAGATGTTTGTCGCAGGGGGCTTCGTCGTCTTCGCTCTCGCCGATGGTATGGCCATGCTGCCGAAGGAGCATTCTGCATTTCTTGCCGGCTTTGCCATCTCGGCCTGGGCACTGACAACCGGGCTCCTAATGCCCCTGCTGGGGCATCTCTTCGATCAGCGCCGCTACGCCCTCACCTTTTGGCTCGTATCCTGTCTTCCTCCATTGGGAACGCTCCTGTGGAGGCTCCTCTCACGGCCTCCACGCCAGGCTAAGTTCCAACTGAGCAGGTCAGCTGGCGCTTAGGCTCGAGTTTTCACCGACAAAACTGTGGACAAAGTTGTCAGTACCAGCAGGCGGCCTCTTTCGCTATGGCCGGAGATGCAGCAGGTCTTCAATCGGAACTTCCTATGTTTTATTCTGATTGACGCACAAGCTGACCCTTGGAGGAAACGGGTTTGGCGAATCGAACGATCTTCCTGGAAACAGGCTTCTTGATCCTTCAGGGTATACGAGCGGCCTCCTCTGCTGCAGACATGCCCGACACCTTATGCGCCTACGGTATGCGTGGAAAATGAAGAGGCATGAGGTGCCGTGCAGGAATATTTTTCCTATGATTTACCTCGACTTTGCATATGTGCAGAGCATAAGCTTCGCAACTGCGTAATCCTCACCAAGGTTTCATATGTAGCAAACGCCAGTTTGTTTGCACTCGTCCAACTTTTCGTCTTCTTGATAATGTCGCGACGGAGTGCTCGTCTGGTTTTCGTATCAAGCCTGTGGCTTGATATTCCTGTGCGATCTGGGTGGAGCTGTTCTTCGAAGGATGATGCTTTCAAAGGCCACGGTAACATTCTGAACGCGGGAGATCGCTATGAGCACGATATGGATCGAGTGGAGAACAGGAAACCAAAGCCAGAGTGCGAAGGCTGATGATTCGTTTCAGGCTGGATTTCGTTGCATTATAAAACTGACCATTCTCATATTTTTGGCGGTTGCAGCCTTGTCTCCCTCTCTTCATGGACAGAACTTGAGCAATGACGCCGGCGCGCCAAATATGTCGAACGTCACTGATGTCACCCCGGGTTGGAAGTATCTTCTCCAGAACGACGATCTGGCCATGGTTCAGGTCACCCAGAACTCAGACAATTCGTTGACAACATCCCTGACAACGATGGATACATCCAGGTCCGGCCTATCCGGGACGCAGAAGGTCATCACCATCGCCAACGATAACTCCGGAGACGTCCCACTCGGATCTGGAATCCTGGCGTCAGAAGCGTCAGGAAGGATGTTCAACATCAACACTGACACCATCGCGGTGCTGACGGAGTCCGGAGGCCGCTGGAATCTTGCATTGGCCGATTCGACTGGCATTCAGTCGAGTATCCTGCTGACCACCAATATTTATCCGCTTTTCAAGGTATATACGCAGGTGGTAATGGGCGACTTCAACGGCGACGGCCTTGCCGATCCGCTGCTATTTTATGCCAGCGACCCGCCCGGCGATACCTATTGGGGCATGAAGGCGCTGACTGCCGCCGATTCCACGAAGGCAGGCGCTCCCAAGGAAGGGCCGGAGTTCTATAACCATAACCAGACCGGGCTCATGCCGGTAGCCGGCAGCATTGTGGTTGGCGATTTTAATGGAGATGGCAAAGACGAGATCGCAGCGCTGCTCAACGACTACCAGACCATCGCCTTCTACTCAGTCGATCCGAACACACTGGCCATCACTCAGACCACCACTGTAAAACTGACGGCAGAGATACCCCTGATCGGAAACTTCCCAGTCATCATGACTTCGGGACAGGTGGCGCTGGCAGCCGGAAAGTTCCGTCAATGCGGAGGCAACGGTAACCCTTGTCAGGCGAATGGCATTACGAACGCCGACCTTGTCGTCTTCGGACAGATCGATACGATCAATGGTAATGGTGCAACGAGTGGATACAGCGTGATCCCCATCAGGATTACTCCAGGCTCCGGCGAAAGTGGCTCCTTTACCGCGACCGTTGTGCCGATGAAGAACCCCACTCAGGATCAGCCATTCTTCCGTTTCCCGGACCGTTCTGGCTCAATTGGCGCGCTGGCACAGGCGGCACCCCTCGTCTACTGGCCACAACAGACCGATGAGCAACTGATCTTCGGGATCAAGTGCGGTGATACGTATGCTGCGAGCTATATCGAGATCGGAAGCTTCTTGCCGGATGACGGCGCCCTGGATACTTTCGACTGGGAGTCGGAGACCGAGCGAAAATACGAACTCCAAAGCGACCATCTGGAAAACATGTGGGTGGGAAACTTTGACCATCAGAACCCAGATGGATCGCACAACGCGGGGTGGCAGATTGAAACCTACGAGCTCGTAGGCTATGTAAATAGCTATGATCCGCACATTCTTATCTTTAACGTCAATGTGCCGTCGCCGTTTCCATCGAATCCGTCAAAGACGACAGACTGGCTCAGCGGCCAGCAGCAGAGCGATAACACCAGTAACGTACCTTCTACAAATCCAGATACTCCGAGCCTCGGTTTTCTGGTGCCCAGTGACATGCAGGGCCGCTCGCTGCGGCTGGGAGCGCCGACCATCGTCCGTATACCTTCGCAAACGCAGCCGGATCTAGTGCTGGCAATCCCGCCTATGCATATTGACTACATCGCACCCCACGACCCGACGTTGGCCGGGCAGAATAAATCGGGTGGATGCACGGATGAGAATACTGCATGCATCGTGAACCTTTCGGTAAATCCCAGCGAGCCACCCTCGGCGGGCCAGGGATTCGCAAGCAGCTTCAACTTCACTTCCAATGCCAACAGTTCCAGCAAGCGTTCCAGCACCACTAGCTGGGGCATCTCCACCAAGACGTCAGTGGGCGAAAGCGCCACTTTTAATGATGGTTTGGAGAACGCCAGCGAAAGCATCAAGGACACGACCAAGACCGGCCATGATGACACGGTAAAAAAGACCTACGGCACCTACGCAGGAACTACCCAGACCCTAAGCGCTACCACCGGCTTATCCGACTACCTCTACTTCACCCAGAAAGCGATGAATGTCTATTACTACCCGGTGCTTGGCTGCGACACTGCAGGCGCAAATAACTGTTGGGTCGATGGCCAGAAGGTTCCGATGTATGTGCAGTTCTCAGTGCCCGACCAGATTCGCTACTCCGACATAGATGGTCTGACGCAGGACTGGTATCAACCCGTCCACGAACCTGGCAACATATTCTCTTACCCCTGGAGTCTGGCAGAACTGCAGGCACGATACACCGAGCAGGTGAACCCGCTGACCGGTGCTGCGACGTGCATGGCAATAGGAAATTCGAATTCCTCTTACTCCACTCAGTGGACCTCGGGCCATGCTCAGGACAGCAGCAGCGGCTCGACCAGTTCCTTTTCCAACGAGCTTTCCATGAGTTATTCGGAGGGTGCTGGGGTAAAGGGAGTTGATGCTGCCAATTTCAACTTCAGCATGGATGTTGCGGCAAGCACCTCTCTCAACACCCTTAATGAATCATCGACCTCGATGAGTACCTCCAAAGCAATTTCGGTCAACATACCGCCATTCGGTTATGCGGCGACATGTTGCAATTATGCCTTCGGTGGTTACGTCTTCGGACTGAAGAATGTCAAGAATCCCGCCTCGGAGGATGCTTGTACTGCGGGCCAGACGCCCGATAAGAACAACTGTACAGCCGTAAACGATCCAGACAATGGAAAGCCAATCGATATTGCCGGCACTGGTCCGATGTTCGTCGGTTTTCTCGCCGACCCCGTTTCGAGCGTGGACAAAAATAACACCGATTTGACTTGCTCGGGGGGCGATATCTGGTGGCTGAACGTGTACAAGCTGCCGGATGTGGGGGTGAATCATCCTGGCCGTTGGAACTGGAATAAGAGTCAGCGACTGGCAACCTTCGTGGCAGCAAACAGCACCTCGATTGTCGAGGACAACTACTTCTATCTCATGAAGGGCTTTTTCATCTCAAAGAAAGGCAACACCAATGGTCCCAATCTCGCCGAAGCGAGCCCTTCCGATCCGTTGACTCTCACTACCCGGGTCTACAACTACAGCCTGGCGAATACGACTGCACCTGTTCATGTGCGCTTCTATGGCCAACTCTATTGCACGAGTTCCGGTTCTGGCGAGGCAAGTTGCAAAAACGGGAACTCTACCTGCCCCCCTGGTTTGTGTGGCAACAGCTTTCAGATCGGAAGCGATCAGATCATTCCGTCGATTGCAGGATTCAAGGCCGCGGGAACCGAACCCAACTGGACTACCGCTCATGTGGACTACGACCCCGGTAGCTTCGTCTCTACGAAAAATGGCAACGCCTACATGGTCTTCTGGGTAGTGACATGGATGGAAGATACTGGCGGCACGCTAGCGGCCGAAATGCCGGACCATGGTCTGAAATCCATTCCCGCTGCGAATCTCACCCAGATTACCCAGGTGCCGTTTGAACCCTACAGCAACAACGTTGGCATGTACGGAGTGCATCAGCCTTTCTACATTTGCCCACCCTCCGGATGCGCCCCGGAGGGTGTCGGGCTAGGTTCGACAACGTCCGGCTCTCTTCAGAGCATCAATCTCTCCATCGACCCTCAACTTTCGCTGGAACAACGAAGCAAACTTAGGGCGACCCTGCAGGCAACAGGCGGTCCTGTGGGACCGGTTAACATTGCCTACTACGATGGCAATCCGGCCAAGGGTGGAACACTGCTGGACGTGCAACAGATCCAGCACATGGATCCCGGCGCGTCCTATTCTCACCGGGCTTTCTTCAAGCCCGAAACCTGCGGCACCCACACGCTGTACGCCTCGGCTTGGATCGCCAACTCGCCTGAAATCCAGACCAACACCGCCACCAGGGTCACAATCGACTACACAGACTTTGTGCAGGCGTTAATCAGCTCCACAAAGATTGCTGACCTCACCGACGTTCAGCTTAGCGGCACCCTGCTTGGTCTACTCAATACAGCTTTGCAGGACTTTCAACAGGGTCAGGCAGATGCGGGAAACATCGCATTGGGCGCCTATATGCAACAGTTGGCCATTGCCAATGGAAATGGGATCACCGCCGCAAGCGTAAGCCAACTCACCGGCCAGACTGGCGCGGTCCTCGGTTGCGGCTCCAGCGGCTTTTCGTTGGCAACCTCGCCTTCATCGGCGACGGTTTCCTCTGGCAGCACAGCATCCTACGCACTCGCGATCACGCCGACCGGCGGATTTCACGGCACGGTTTCGTTATCCTGCACCGGCGCGCCGCAAGGGACAGACTGTTCCTTTACCACACAGTCTGTAACTCTGAATGGATTGGATCAGTCCCGTGTAACCTTAGCGATTACCACCACAGGCCGTTCAGCTGTTGCTGGATCGATCGGAGGACCACCTCCCCCTGGTTCAGGGAGAATCAAATGGCTTCTGATGCTTCTTCTGAGTATATTTTCGATCGCATTGCTCCAACGTGCGCGGATCCGCTACACAGTTTTGAACTGCATCGTTCTACTGGTCCTCTTGAGCAACATTATCGGATGTGGAGGTGACGGACATGCGAACGATACCCCTCCTGGGGCTTATACGCTCGTTGTGCAAGCAACCAGTGGAAACGCAGTTCAGAACACAAAACTCACCTTGGTGGTGAAATAACTAATTGTGGCTAATGATCGAGATTAGAAATTTGGGGAAAACAATGCAGAGAACCCGTGATCGACACCGATATTGGTCACAACGATTCCAATATCGTGTTACTGACGACTCTCCATACGATCTCCTCGATTCCAATTTGTAGGAGACGGCGTAGAGCATAATCTGACGCCAATGACCTCCGAAGAGCTGCGTTACCGAAGCTCCCTGCACGCATGCAAGTTGGTTGCGTACGAAGTTTTGACCAACGTCTTTCAGCTTGCTCTCATTCAATCCTGACCGCTGAGAGTGACCAGCGCTATCCTACAGCCGGACGAGGGTCAACCTGCCAGACAGACTTGGCTCGTGGGGCGGCCAGGGGGCCCGGAAATCTGGTCTCTCCCGTAACTTGGCCGAAAAGATCGTCGTCGATGTGATTCACAGCGCTTACCTTCGGGAGTGGCTGCTTACTATTGATCGTAAGCAGCAGAGTATCTGGATTGAAATCAATTCGCATTTCAGCCACAGCACCGTTCTTATCCCAGCCATGTGCATCACGCCAGGCGGCCAGGTCGAGCCATTCCTTCGAATCGCCGGTAAAAAATCCCTGAAAGTCCTTTGGCATGGAGACGTACAGATTTCCGTCGGCGTGGTTGTTCTGATTGAGGAACACAATGCCCGCTTTGCCGCATCCAACGAAGATATTGTTTGAGATCGTGTTGTCGGAGGCTGTCCCGGTGCCCGCGCGATCTGGGCGGGTAATTGCCCACACTCCGGCATTGTCGCATTGACCGATCAGGTTCTGGGCGACGATCAGTTTGTCGCTGGCATTAATGAAAATGCCTGATCCTGCGCACCCTCGCTGACCTGGCGTGCCCGGCTCAGCATTTCGGACGTTCCAGATCACGTTGTTGTCGACCTGATTCTGCTCGAGGTTCACTTCCATATGAACGGCAGCGCCGACAGTGACGACGTCGGCGAAAATGTTTCCGGTGATACGGTTATTCACGTTGCGGCTATCGAACCAAACCGCATTGGCGTGGCGGATATGGCGGACCACATTGCGACGGAACAGCATGTTGCGCGCGGCATGAAACTTTGCTCCAGCTGACTCCCACTCACGTTCCGCGTCCGCCCAGCCGCACCACTCGATCATGTTGTCTTCGACCAGCACATCGCGCGTCCCGATGCCGGCGATGCCTTCCACCCCGCAATAGCGGATCGTGTTGCCACGAACAATGTGTGCAGTCGGAGTCTGCTGCGCTCCAAACCCACCGCCACCGCCTATCTCCAGGCCGATCGCGTTTGCCCATTCGAGAGTATTGTTTTCGATGACCCAGTGAGTTCCGGCCTGGGTATCCACCATTGCTCCGCGCTGCGGAAGTGGGAACCCGTTGCCTGCGTGCTGGAAGGTCAGCCCCTTCAACCGGATGTAGTTAAGCCCTCGGGTCAGCGGCGCGAAAACCTGTTCGCGGGTGGTGACCTCGATCGTATGTTCAGCTGGAGTGCCGTTGGGCAGGCGGATGTGAATCGACTGGCCATTGGCATCGGTCCAGAACCTGCCGTCCTCCGTGGCGCCTACTTCCTGCATGATGGGACCGCCCCGAGCGCGTGGGGGAAGACCGTTGGGAGGTTGCGGCGTTCCCGGGGGCGGAGGTGTGTACAGGCTTGCGCTGGTCAGTTCACGCTGCAGCTCCACCGGCTCCAGAGGTTTACCGTCCACAAAAACCAGACCGCGCCTGCGGAAGTACGGCCCCATGTCCACCGATTTGGTATCCAACCACGCGCGGTCGCCGGCTACGCTCGCCAAGGCAAACGGATTATAAGCATCCGGGAACATCGCGCCGGTAAAGGTGTACTGCCACGTGGGGACACGAGGCGGCGCCGGAGTCGCCGCTGTTGGAGGCCCGCCAGGGCCGCGGCTCGCTGCCAGCGGATCCTGCGTCCAGCCCTCCTTCAATACCTCAGACCCCTTGATCACTACCTTTGCTCCGGGCGCAGCTTCGTAGCTGATCATCTGTGTCGGCCCTGTTCCACCTCGTACCGGGCGAACGCACTCGCGATAAACACCTGAAGCAATTACCACACGCTCTCCGGGCTGCAGCACCTCAGCGGCCTTGCCGATCGTCCGGAAGGGCTTAGCTTTGCTGCCCGGACCCTTGTCGTCAGCCTTGGCTGAAGCGTTGTCAACGTAATAAGTCTTGATAAAGGTCAGCGGCTGTTCCCATGAGATATGTTCTGTACCGTCTGGCAGGCGCAGCCCTGTCTCACTTATCTCCTGCGTTTGGCCGAGGGCACCCTCACCAAAACCAACCACAACACCTAAAGCCGCCGCATACTGAAGAAATTGCCGTCGATCTATGGCTGATCCCGACTTTCGATTTATCGGCCCGTTCTGATCGGATAAGAACTGCTTTTCCTCTGATTTCATTTGCCGCCCTAGATTGATTAGTTGCACGGGTACTGAAACAAATTCCGGCCTCGTTCTTTGCGTGCGCGGTTACGAGACGCATAAGTCTCAAGCCGAATGTCCAGTACATCTGGCATGGTTATCAAGTCAGGTCAAGATGAGTTTGCGAGCTTCACCATCGGGATCGTTCACCATGCGAATCTGATTGTCCCAGACCATCGTCTTGTTCGTCTCAGGATCGGTCGGCTCCCACGCCACGCCCGGAATGTTCGGTTTCCCTGTCGCGGCAAATGCTGCCCACGACGCGGCCATCTTCTTCGCCAGTGCCTGCGCCTCAGGAGTATTGCCCGTTCCTTGCTCGCAGCGCTTGGTATTGTCGAAGCAAAATTGAAGTTCGGCTGTGTGCCATGCACCCGGAAGGCCATCGAGAATTGGAGTCTGCCAGGTGAAGTAATACGCGTAAGCTGATGCGGCGTTCAGGCCGTGCTTCAGCTTGGCCATCTTTACGACGTTGTTACGCATGGAGAGACCGTTCAATCCAGCGGCCCCGCTGCACATATATGAAAGGGTCTGAATCTTCTTCTCCGGATATGCCTTTTTCAGCGTTGTGATAATGGCATTCGCCTTCTCGTCACCGTAGGCCTTGGCGAGATTTGCATGCCACTGTTCTTCAGTAGGACGCTGGGACATGCGATTGCCTTCTTCGCTCACCGAGCCGATCAACATGGGGACGTTTTTGGAGACCTCCGGAGCGGCGTCGAAGAACGACCGCATATTAATATTCTTGCCGTCCACGCACGGAGACCAACCTACACGAGGCGTCCCTGGAGCGCCCGGCCCTGCCGTCGGAGGGCCTGCAGGATTGATCTTAGCAACAGCGGCATTGCCGACGGCGTTGAGCTTGGCCCAATCTATTTTCTGCAACGATGCAATATCGTTGGGTGCAAGGCCCAGGTCCTTCATCAGTTGTCGAGCAACCTCCCTCTGCTGCTCCTTGGTCGGAATATTGCCGCCGCCGCCCGACTGAACCGACGCGCGATGGATAAGGCCCACAGCCGACGGCATGCCCATCAGCGTCGTGACCTTGGATCCGCCGCCTGATTGGCCGTAAATCATTACCCGATCGGGATCGCCACCAAAGTTTTCGATATTGTCATGCACCCACTTCAACGCCGCCACGAGATCGGTCATGCCTACATTCGCGGAATCTTCATATGCCGAGCCACCAATCTCAGAGGCATCGAAGAAGCCGAGGATATTGAGGCGGTGATTGACCGAAACCTGCACCACATCGTGGTACCGGGCCATCTGTGCGCCTTCATGCGAGGGAAGTTCGTAAGAGGAGCCGAAGGAATACCCTCCGCCGTGAATGTAGAACATCACGGGACGTTTGCCGGTCAGGCTCGACGTCCAGATGTTCAGCTTCAGCATGTCCTCGCTGATCCAGCCGTCGTCCCAATCCTGGATGAAGGTCTGCTCGGAGCTCGTCCAGGTGTGCAGGTGCTGTGGACAGTTCGCGCCATATACCAGGGCAGGAAATTCATCGGTCCACGGCTTGGGTGCCTTCGCTGGAAGCCAGCGGTTCTCCCCAGCCGTCGTCTGGCCATATGGAACCCCTTTGAAGGTGAAAACGCCACCGTCAAGATATCCACGCACCTTCCCGTATTGCGTTTGGGCTATCGCCGAGCGTGGGGTCGACAGATTGCCCGGTCCCTGATGAGCAGCCGTCTTAACACTGTCGGAAGCAAGTGCGGATGAGCTGGCGGCAATACCCATGCTAGCCGTCGCCGAAAGCAACAACGCTTCTCTGCGGGTGAGAACGGTGCGATTTGCGGACTTACCCATAAAAGTTCCTTTTTAGACACAGCTGTGTGCGATTAAGAACAAACGCCCGATTTGGATCTGTGCGATCCCATCGGTCTGCCGTTTTCATGAGAAAACGTATTCTTCAGCCCAAAAACCATAAATCCAGAGTTTTATGTCCGTCAATGCATAAATTCTGAACAAGCGTTCCCGGCCCTCGTCGTTCGCGTGGCCGTTGATTGGACGCGGTGCTCCGAGGCCTGACGCTGTATCG
The DNA here is from genome assembly GCF_010093025.1 of Edaphobacter sp. 12200R-103. Taxonomy (GTDB): domain Bacteria; phylum Acidobacteriota; class Terriglobia; order Terriglobales; family Acidobacteriaceae; genus Edaphobacter. Next base: position 4,345,273 of record NZ_CP048114.1, read on the forward strand.
ATGCACACCTTGGCGCAGTCGACGAACAGGTTGTATGCGATGATGACGTGATTTGTGTCGCGGATAATTACCCGGATAATTCCGAGGTGTGGCAGGCTTCGACCTTACCCACATTCTTCTGGACGATATCGCGATCCAATTCCCGCAACTCAAGATGATCGTTGCGCACCTTGGCCATCCGTGGATTGGGGAGACGCTGGTCCTCATCAGGAAACATCCGAATCTTTACTCGGATATTTCGGCGACGCTTCAGGAGTTCAACACGACGACTGGACCTTTGAGCCGGGAGCTGTGCCTCACCCCGATCCAACCAGAGGATGGCTATCTTCGCGTACCTCAAGGTCCTGGCCTTGGCGTAGAGGTCGATGAATCGGTGATTAACAAGTATCGCGTGGCGTGAGGCTATGGGCAGAATTAAGAACAAGGTCGCGATTGTTACGGGTGGAGCTAACGGCATCGGCCGGGCGATCTGCGAACTATTTGCCGAGGAAGGCGCCTGGGTGTTAATCGCCGATGTCGATGAGGCCGGGGGAAAGGAACTGGCGGCAACGATACGATCGAGAGGGGGAGAGGCGGAGGCTCTTACGATGAGTCTTACGGAATTTACAACCTGCTGTTGTGGAACTACTCCGCGACGCCCATACCGTCGACCTGAACGCCCATGGTCTCCCGGTCGCTGTGGTGGCAAAGCGCCGCTCACTGGATGCTGCTGCTCCGTCAGATGATGAGAATGTGCGTCTGCGGCCGATGCCGGATGTAGCGCTCAAGCCGGGAGAGAGGACTCCGCAGGTCCGTCTGGAGCCGTATGGCATTGAATCCTGGTCTTTAGAGCCTAGGACCAGATAAAAACATTCAGCGCAATACAGATGTTCAGAGGGCTATCGTGCGTGCCTGGACCACGGGAAAGTTCGTGACCGCGGTTTGTCACGGACCGTGCGCGTTGCTCGGCGTAAATCTCGGGGATGGAACGCCATTTGTTCGCGGCAGAAAACTCACTTCGTTTTCGAAAAAGGAAGAATATGACTACGCACGCGAGGACGTGCCTTATGAGCTTGAAGATGCTTTGAGGGCAGAGGGTGCCGAGTCACCGGCCAGAATCCCGCCTCGGCAGGCCCTCTCGGACAGGAACTGGTGGCCGCCCTCAAGCGATCTGCAGTTTGCTGTCCATCGATATCGTTCTTGAAATTCTCCGTGACTCGATTACCCTATGAAACCGCAACCGCCTCGAGTACGAAGGCCGAGCGGTCAGCTAACGAGGGAATACGCGCCAGATAGTCCTGGTAGTGCGGCGTGGCGCGATGTGCCTCGACCGCGTCGCCGTTGCGATAGAGTTCATCGAGAACCATAGCGCTCAGGACTGGTTTGATCGCGCCAGACACTAGCGTGAGCTTGCGACGAAGTAGGGCTGCTGGTTTCTAGAGACCAATTAATAGGCGTCCCGCGCGTTATGGTTGTCTATTAACGGAAATCGCCAGCTCATTGATGAACGTCTGCTGGCCTCTCTCGTGGGCAAAAGCTGCACGATGGATTAATTCCCGTCGTGCGAGGCTTGAAACCAAGCTTTATGCTGACGGGAACAATATAGGAACATCGGCAATATAGTATTTTCAAATACTTACAAGAACAACGCCCGATCATCCTCGGAGAATTAGGCCTAAAATTTCTTGTAAGTTATTGATTCTAAATGGTGGCCAGAGACGGGATCGAACCGCCGACGCCGGCCTTTTCAGGGCCGCCTAGCAAGCCAACTAAGTGGTCTGGAATCAGCGGATATCATTGTGGGAATTAGCGTTATGGTCTCGTCGCTTTAGGATGGTTTAGGACCATTTGGGATGGTTTCGTCCGTACGATGGTCGTGTATTGGTCGTGCGCTCTTGAGCAGCAACTTCGCCGTCTTCGGGATCACCGGTGCATCTCTGCTGGTTTTTAGGTTCCAATCGAGTGGCCGGAAGCTTACCAGTGCTCATCACATTGATTAGCAGTTACTGTGATGAGCCGACGCCTTTCTCGGCCCGTTCAATTTCAAAGATGTGTCGCCGACACAATATAAGCGGTATCCCTCCAAATATTCCGAAGCTGCAGTCGACAAGTCGCCAAACGATGGGAAGACCTCGAACTTGACCGGCTATGAGGGCCAACGGAATGACTCCTGCACAGGCAATGAGACCGAAAGTGATAACCCACTTGTTCCGGACGGGATCACGGTAGGGCCCGATAAAGACCACCGCGATGACGAGGTGAGCGAAGGCTAGCCAATCGGTGCCATACGCCAGAAACGGAAATTGCCGATTTGTACTTGCGAGGGCGCTGTAAACCCGCGAAATCCAAGGGAGTAGATGGGTCAACTCGGCAAAGGGGCGTAAGGCAGAGCTCTTTAGAAGGATGAGGAAGAAATGGAGTTCGGTCTCCAAGGGAAATGCAGTGACGCCGCTGAGAATCAAACCGGCCATGACTATGCCAAGCCAAAAACGAGTCGCGCGAAGATGATGTTCTTGCGGGACATGAGTGGAACCCGCCTTAAATCTGTTGACTTCAGTCATTCGATCCTTTGTCGTCATGAGCTCGTCTCGCTGCTAGATCAAGGGTACAGTCTGGTTGCGACGGCTTGCCCCGTCCTGCTGGGTTGCCGCTTCCCTGAACGTCTGTCTCCGGACTGTGAGACTCATCTGCTTAGAAAGCAAGAGGCGGCGGCGGAGCGGTGGAGTTGTGGCTTTCTTGCAGCCTTTCGGATGCGCCTCGATACCAGTCCACTTTCCGCGTCAGCACCATCACTGCAGCCAGCAGAAAGAACAGCATGAGCGATCCGAGAATCAACGCATTGTCCTCCGAGATCAGTAATCCATAGATTGCCGCGTAAAAGCTCGTAAGCATTGCTCCAAATCCTACCCCTCGTGCCGTGCTTCGCAATACGAAGGATAGATAAAAGGAAAGCAAACCGATACAACCGGTACTGGCGATCAAGTACGCAAAGCCGAAGGCCATGTGCTCGGAAAAACTTACGAGCAAGAGGAAGAAGATCGCGAGACCGAAGCCTACGAGCAGGTATTGAATCGGGTGTATTGGCAATTGCTTCATTAACTCAAAGATGAAGAAGCCGCCAAATGTAAGGACGACGAAGAGAATCCCGTACTTTACTGCGCGATTGCTCAGACTGTATGGATCGAGCAGCGTTGTCAGGCTCACGCTCATGAGATCAATTGCCTTTACCGGATTAGCCTCAAGCTGTACTTGAGTTCCGCTGGCAAGCGAAGAGACCTCCCATACGGCATGGAAGCCGGTGCTCGCCACATTTCGCGTTCTCGGAAGGAACTGTCCACCAAAGAGAGGCGATCTCCAGTTCGACCGGATCTCCAACAAGTTCGTATCCCCAACCGGAGCCATGCTCAGCGTCTCAGTTCCGGCCAGGTTAAATTCGACAGCAAAATCCACATTGCCCTTCAGGGCAGACATCCTGTGGAGTGGGACCCGCAGATTAGGCTGCCATCCAGTCGCGGCGGGCGCTCCCTGCAGTATCGTCTCCTCGATGCCATTCACCAGTACCCTAGGTCTTCCAACAATCCCGCGGACATCGGTCACGGAAAGCGCTAAGTAGGGCTCGCCCCACACAACTGTACCTTCCGTCTGAGGATCGACTACATCGAAGTGGCCCTTCAACTGGCCTTGGAGCTCGTAAACTTCTACCCTGTACAAGCCATGTCGACGTTCGCTGGGCAGCATGACTCCATGCATATTCAACTCGCGAGGGAAGCTCGTGGCGGTTAGTTCCTCTTTTCGGACACTTGTCTTTTTTATCCCTTTGTCATTGGTCTCAGTGGTCTCGATGGTTTGAGTGTATGGACGCACCAATACTGGGCCGATGAGAATCTGTGGACCGGCGTAGCTTCCCTCAATCGACTGCACTGCCGCGTCACGGTACTTCTGCCTATCATCGATAACGCCGCCCACCATGTAGAGAGCAATCAGGATCACACAGGCTAATGCCGAAATGGCGAAGCCCTTCTGTAAGATAATCTTGTTCATTTGTGGTTTCCTTACTTGCGTTGAAAAGTTATCTGGAGTTTCTGTGGCTTGAGGGTGGGCAGCTCGTCAATGAGTGGATTCGCACGGCCCAACTAATCAAGAGGAGCCAGCCACTACCAAACTGGGGCATAGCGCAGACGGTGTCGGAATACCGCCGAAGCGTCGTTCCCTTTTCCTGAAGACTTCGAGGGCGGCGCCCAGATCGGCATCACTGAAGTCCGGCCACATGCATTCGAGAAAGACCAATTCCGCGTAAGCCGACTCCCACAACAGGAAGTCAGACAGGCGCTGCTCGCCTCCCGTCCGAATCACCAGATCGACATCGTCTGTACCGCGATAATTTCCCGCAAGGGATTGTCCGAGAAGGTCCGATAAAAATGGCCGATCCGTATCGCAAGCGGAGATCATTTCGAGCGCGGCCTGCGCGATGGCCTCCCGCGAGGAGTAATCCACGGCAACACGCACGAGAATCCGGCGTCCGGGCGCTGTCGCTGCCTCTACTTCCTCAATCTCTCGTAGCAGCGCCTTGGGCAGACGGTCTCGTCGGCCGATCACTTGGAGCCTAGCTCCGTTCTTTCTGAGCCGTTCGCGCTCCAGGCGCAAATAACCACGGAGCAACCAGAAGATGCTCTGCACCTCGAAAGCCGGCCTGCGCCAATTGTCTGAGGAAAAAGCGTAGAGGGTCAGAGAGCGTATGCCGAGTTCGAGCGCATGCTCGACCACACGCCGTGCGGCTGCGGCGCCAGCTCGATGCCCCGCCATGCGAGGCAGGCCGCGTCGCTCAGCCCATCGGCCGTTTCCGTCCATGATGATTGCAACATGTAGCCAACTTTGTACTGCAAAGTGATTGGGCGCAGAAGCATTGCTTTGCATCGTAAAGTAACCTCCGAAAAAAAGGGTCAGGCTTTGGATGGAGTAAGACCACGCATTAGGCGAGGCGAGGGTTCGTCCTTCGAAACTTTGGCTGCATCCGCTACTACTTGTTCAAGAGTGGAGAGATATTCAAGAAAGCGTTCTCGACCTGCCTTAGTAATCCGGCAGAAGGTCTGGGGACGGTTCTGTTCATGTCCCTTAGTGATCTCAACCATATGTTCTGCTTCGAGCACGCTTAGGTGACGGCTAAGATTCCCGTCTGTAAGCGAGCACAACTGTTTCAAGTCATTAAAGATCAGCCCCTTCGGATTGGTGATGAGGCACGTCAGCACGCTGAGGCGTGCCCGCTCATGGATCACCCGATCCAGCCCTTCATAGGCAAAACGTCCTTCGCTCCCTCGGGGCTCATGCTTCATCTTCATTCTCCGGCGTGGCAACAAGCAGTATCCCAGCCACAAGCAACTGACCACCTCCAAAGGCAACGCCCATCGTCCATGGGGCGAGCGCGCGGAAATCACCAAGCGAAAGACAGATCAACCCGGTGATCAGATACCAAGCACCTGCCGCAATCATCGGGCGCGGCAGAAAGCGGCACGAAGAAAACACGCCGAGGCTATAGATCACCTGCCAGATTCCTGGAAGCATCCACAGGACCGCCGGCGCAAAACGCACTAAGACGGCTGTAATTAGCATCCCCGCACCCACAGCAGGCATGAATTGCTCGACGGCGGTACGGATCATCTCATCAGAAAGGCCAGAGTGCAATCGCCGGGTGCGCGTGTAGATTTGTACTCCGGCAATAGCAGAAGAGAGCACGGCGGTTCCTATCCAAAGGCTCAAGTATGCCTGTATATGGTTTGCCGCATCAGGCAGCCGGAAGGCTTGAGCAGCTGCAGCAAGTAGTGCGACTACACCCGTGCCGGCGAGCGTTGCTGGACCGTAGCCGCGAAACTGCGTGCTGCGCGCCATTTGCTTGCGGATGTTGCTGATGTCACCCAGCGCATTGTGTAGATCGCTCATACGCGTTAACTTTACATCGCAAAGTGACTGATGGCAAGCCAATTTCCCCCCCAGGGCAAGTCCACCACTTATGGCCGAAGCGATTAATTTGACCCTGTTCAAAAAAATCTTGACTTGCTAACTGGTCACGCTCATTATTTGAACATGGTCAAAAACGAACCAACTACGGACAAAGGCGGGCAAACGCGGAGCCATATCTTCCAAAGCGCACTCGAGCTGTTCCGGCAGAAGGGATTTGACTCCACGACTATGCAAGACATCGCCGCCCATGCACGGGTAGTCAAGAGCGCCGCTTACTACTATTTTCCAAGCAAGGAATCGATCATTCAGGCGTACTACGAGACGGTGCAAGCCGAGCAGGAGCGACTCTGCGAAGAGGCGTTCGCCCAAAGTTCTGATCTGAAGGTTCGGCTAGCGACGGCGATGCACTCGAAATTCGAACTGGCTAAGAACGACCGTAGGTTGCTCGGGGTGGTCTTTCGTTACACTGGCGAGCCCGAACATCCGCTCTCCTGTCTCGGGCGAGGAACAACAGACATCCGCAGTCGTAGCACACAGGTTTTCCGGAACGCGATTGCGGCGGAGAAGTTGCCTAGGGATCTCCAAGAGCTTCTTCCCGTCGCTCTCTGGGCTCTTCAGATGGGTCTCTTGGTGATGTTCCTCTACGACTCGTCCGAGGACCAGATCCGAACACGGCGTCTGGCTGATGGTTCGCTAGCTCTGACTATTAAGTTACTTGGCCTCGCGAAATTAGCAGTTCTAAAACCGGTACGAACCAAGATTCTCGCGCTCTTGCGTGAGGCAAATCTGTTGCCTGAAAGCTGAGGAGATGCGATGAGCGATATCGACAAGCAGAACCCGAAGATCGAGCCAGCCCAGTGGAGCGTAGTCGCGATCGTCGTAGCCTTCGCGGCCGGAGCCTTTCTCTACAAGTTGTTCATGCATGAGCGACTTGGTCATAGCGCCGCGATGTTCCTAGGCATACCTGCTGTTCTAGCGATCCTGCTGGCGCTAGCACCAAAAGCGAAGACCGCGACTGGAGGAATTCTAAAGGGCATTACTTTGGCGCTCCTGGTGGTCGCTCCCTTGTTGGGCGAGGGATACCTGTGCATTCTCTTCGCTTCGCCCCTCTTCTATATCGTCGGTATCGGGGTCGGACTTGCAATGGACAAGTCGCGCAGAAAGCAAGGTGCGACGCTGAGCTGCGTAGCGTTGTTGTTGCTACCAATGTGCCTTGAAGGAGTGGTCCCCCAGTTGACCTTCAATCGAGCCCAATCGGTTGAGGTCCGGAGCGTTGTAGCTGCTCCTGCTGATGAGGTTGAACATGCGCTAACGCAGGGTCCAAATGTAACTACTCCTCTACCGCTGGCTCTTCGCATCGGCTTCCCCAGGCCACTTGGCGCATGGGGCGAGGGTCTTGCAGTTGGGGACACGAGGACCATTCACTTCGCGGGGGCAGAGGGAGACCCGCCAGGAGACCTTGTTATGCGAGTGACGGAGCGTCACCCCGGCTACGCCCGTTTTGAGACGGTAAGCGACCAGAGCAAACTTACCCAATGGGTGCGGTGGACCAGTTCAGAGGTGGAGTGGACGGCGCTGGACAAGGGTCACACGGCGGTGACGTGGCGCATCGACTTCATGCGGCAGCTCGATCCCGCATGGTATTTCACTCCATGGGAGAGAGCGGCAGTGAAGGAGGCGGCGGCGTACTTGATCGACGCCGACGCGACACCCGTGCGGAGGTACTGAATGGACCACGCCGATTGGGAACGAGCAGCTGCCGTATACGTACCTCTGGCCGCTGCGATCATAGCGAGGCTGCTCTACGGCCGACAGCCGCGCCAGTTCGCTGCTTGCTTGCTCAGCGTCTTGTGGACGCTACCGTCGCTGCTCCTTCTTCAACGCTTGAATCAGTATGCGGTTTGGTGGAGCTTTGCAGCGGGCTCAGAGGTTGAGTTTCGCGGGATGCCGTTGGAGCTTTTCCTTGGTTGGATCGTCCTGTGGGGTGTTGTTCCTCAGCTGGCTCTTTCACGCCTAGGCATCATTTGGTGCGCCGTAGTTATGGTTGCGCTTGACTGCATCGTGATGCCAATGTCCAGTTCGGCAATATATTTAAAAGCCCACTGGCTGTTGGGAGAGGCCGCGGCTGTCAGCCTGGTCCTGGTCCCCGCGCTTTGCATCGGACAGTGGACTTATGAAAACACGCATCTTCGACGGCGTGTGATGCTTCAGATCGTCACATCCGGCATGCTCTTTCTGTTTTTCGTGCCAGAAATCATCTTCGCACTACGGCCTGGAACCGGCTGGGGCCCACTTTTTGGTCTCTCGACTTGGGCTCGCCAAATCGAACTTCAGATGATCTTGCTGCTCGCGGTGCCCGGTATTGCTGCGGTTATGGAATTTGCAGAGCGCGGATTTGGAACGCCCATTCCATACGACCCTCCTAAACGGTTGGTAACGAGCGGCATCTACCGATATTGCGCCAACCCAATGCAGATGTCCTGCGCGCTGGTTCTTATGGCTTGGGCAGGGGTGCTCAGGAGCGGCTGGATGTCGGGGGCGGCCTGTGTCTCGGTCGTCTACAGTGCAGGGATCGCCGCATGGGACGAGGAAGAAGATCTGGCCCGTCGTTTCGGGAACGAATGGAGCAACTACCGGTTTGAGGTCCGAAACTGGTGGCCAAGGTGGAGACCGTTCCATAGCGGACCGCCTGCGCTTATCTACATCGCCCGGAGTTGTGGCCCATGCAGCGAGGTTCGTACATGGCTCGAAGCGAGATCACCTTTGGGATTGCAGATTGTCGATGCGGAGACGTTACCGGCAGGCTCGATCCAGCGGATGCGTTACGACCCCAGAGACGGAAGCGGCACTGTCGATGGGGTCCGTGCAATGGGCAGAGCGGTTGAGCATTTACATCTAGGCTGGGCCTTGTGCGGTGCAGCAGTGCGTCTTCCGTGCGTTTCGCAACTTGTCCAGTTGTTCATGGATGCGGCTGGCTTGGGTCCACGCGTGATCAGTTGCGAGATGGACCTGAGTCCGCAGCACACAGAGCGGGAATTGAGCTCGATACGATGATCAGACTTCAAGAGACCACAGTCATCGATGCCCCAATCCAGCGATGTTTCGACCTCGCCCGCAGCGTCGAGGTCCACTTGATCGCGAACGTACACTCCGGTGAACAAGCACTTGCAGTTGGTGAAATTACCTCAGGCCTCGTCGGTCTGGGCCAGAAGGTCACTTGGCGCGCCAAACACTTCGGCATCTGGCATAACCTGACCAGCGAGACCACGGCCCTGGAGCCGCCATCCCATTTTCAGGTCACGATGATTCAGGGCATCTTCCGCTCCATGCAAGCCGATCATCTGTTTCGAGCCCTTCTATCCGGTGCAACCGAGATGAAGGACATCTTTGCGATCGCCGCCCCACTTCCCCTTCTTGGACCTTTGGCCGAAGTCCTGTTTCTTCGGCGCTACATGCTGGCCCTGGTACGTGAGCGCAATGCTGTCATCAAGGAGATCGCAGAGTCCTCCGAGTGGCAGCACTACCTGTCTTACCCCGAAGCATTGCGAGAGGACCTGTCGCAATGAAGATCGTTATTCCCGGAGGCACAGGTCAAGTTGGGCAAATCCTTGCCCGCCACTTTCACCAACAAGGGGATCATGTCACTGTCCTTAGCCGCAGACCTCATGCCGTTCCTTGGCGTGTGGTCCCCTGGGACGGTGTCACCCTCGGCCCGTGGATCGAGGAACTCGACCGATGCGACGTTTGCATCAATCTTGCTGGGAGGAGCGTCAACTGCCGCTACACTCCGGCAAACCGCCTCTCCATCTTCGAATCGCGCGTTCGTTCCACGCAGATACTCAATCAAGCCATCGCAGCGATTGAGCACCCTCCTTCGGTCTGGCTCAACGCCAGCACGGCCACAATCTACCGTCACGCACTGGACCGTCCCATGGACGAAGCTACCGGTGAGTTTGGTGGCGACGAGCCAGGCGCACCCGATACCTGGAACTTCTCAATTCGGGTGGCGAAAGCTTGGGAAGAAGCATTCTTCTCCAAGCCGACTCCTGGGACGAGGAAGATAGCACTACGTAGTGCCATGACCCTGAGTCCCGATCGCGGCGGGGTCTTTGATGTCTTCCTGGGCTTGGTTCGTCATGGTCTCGGAGGGACAATACTGCCTGGCAACCAATACGTGTCATGGATCCATGAAGCGGACTTCATCCGCGCTGTCGAATTCCTCATCGAGCGACAGGATATTGCCGGGGCGGTGAATCTTGCCGCTCCCCACCCGCTGCCGAACTGCGAATTCCTACGTGCCCTTCGCCAGGCGTGGGGTACACGCATCGGTCTGCCAACCGCAAGATGGATGCTCGAAATCGGCACCTTTCTTCTACGCACCGAATCGGAACTGATCCTCAAGAGTCGCCGGGTTGTTCCCGGCCGTCTTTGTATAGCTGGATTCGAATTCCAGTATCCCGGTTGGCCCGAAGCATCATGCGATCTAGTAACCCGCTGGAGGGCAGGTCGAGAAGAAATGCATAGCTCTCGGCGGTAGCTGATGAGTTCACCGAGGTAGCTCGGCTTCAGGTGGTCGAACCCGCTCTCAACTCTGTCATTTCTGCTCGCCGAAGTAGCGCGTCTCCGCGGCACTTTAAGTTCAAGTCAGAAGGTCATCGCATCACCGCATGATTCAATCCCCAACATGGAATGATCTTAAACGGCTGGTGGCGCTGATTCTCCGGCCTTCACATCCAAAGCATTCTCAGCGACTTAGACCATTGGGCGAAATGAGGAAACCAACGCACGACCAATACACGACCATCACTCGAAGTGCTCACCATACTGAAAATAAATCATTTAGCCGAATCGCGCGAAAGCCTTCCAAATGGGGGGCTTCTGTTTCGAAACTCCTAAGTTATTGATTCTAAATGGTGGCCAGAGACGGGATCGAACCGCCGACGCCGGCCTTTTCAGGGCCGCGCTCTACCACTGAGCTATCTGGCCTTGGCATTAAAGCAAAGCGTCTCTTCGGGGGATCGCCAAGAACGCCCGGACGCTACGTCTGCTGCATCAGCCTTTTCAAAGGGAGCTCGCTGCAGGCCAAACTGCCAGCAACTCAAACGCAGATCAAGTATAGCAACCAAGAGCCATTCTTTCCAACTATCTGGAGGAATTGATAGTGGGCCAGTTTGAGATTCAAACGGACCCACTACCGAAGAATTGATTCTGCCGCCGCGCTATCCTTTTCTCATACAGTAACTCTGAAAGGGAAGCCCATGTTTCGTCCATGCTCCTGCCTGGCTTTCGCCCTCCCCCTTTGTCTGTCTTTGGCTGGTTTTGCACAGGTGGCTGCGGCTCCAGCCCGGCATGCATTTACTCACTCCAGCAAGGCAGAGCAAAATGCCATCCGCGCCTTCAACGCCGCGGAGCGTAATCCTCTTCAGCTACGGGCCTTCCTTGCGCAGATGCCCAAGGGAGCGGATTTGCATATGCATCTCTCCGGTGCAATCTATGCAGAGACCTTTATTAGGGATGCGGCCGCCGACCATCTTTGTTACAGTCCCATCACCCGCCGTCTCTTCAAGCCGTCGGCGACCACGCGTAGCCTGCCGCCCCAGCCCGTCTGCGGGGAAGGGAACCGCCGCGCCGAAGATGCTCTTAAGGACCAGGACCTCTACGACAGGATGGTAGATGACTTTTCGATGCGCGGCTTCGTTCCATCGTCCGGAGTTAGCGGTCACGACCAGTTCTTTGCGACCTTCGAGCGATTCTCGGCCCTGGGGCATGTTCATATAGGAGAGTGGCTTGACGAGGTTGCCAGCCGCGCCGCTGCTCAGAACGAGCAATATCTTGAGGTGATGCACACGCCGGATTTTCTCGCCGCAGCAAAGCTTGGATACTCCATCCCCTGGCCCTCAAGTCCAGCAGGAAACTCCGATCGAACCGGCGATGCCGCAGGAGCAAGCCATGCTGACCTGGCTCGACTGCGAGAGCAGCTCTTATCTGGTGGGATTCGCGAGATGGCTGCAGCTAACCGCCAGGAATTTTCTGACGCATTGGCTGCTCGTGACCGAATCGAGCACTGCGGTACGCCCGCCGCGGCGCCTGGCTGCCGCGTAAAGATCCGCTTCATTTATCAGATCCTTCGCGGATTCCCGCCACAGCAGGTCTTTGCTCAGACGCTCCTCGGCTTCGAGGCGCTTCAGGAGGAGTTCGACTCCGGGCATCCAATCGCGGTTGGAATTAATTTCGTCATGCCCGAAGACGGTTATCTTTCCATGTCGGAATATCACCGTCAGATGTTGATGCTCGACTATCTGCACAGCGTTTATCCTCATGTCCACATCACACTTCATGCCGGCGAACTGGCTCCGGGACTGGTTTCCCCTGATGGTCTTCGTTTCCATATCCGCGAAGCGGTTGAACTGGGGCATGCCGAACGCATCGGCCATGGAGTCGATGTGATGTATGAAGACAACCCGCAGGTCCTTCTGAAGGAAATGGCAGATCGTCACGTCATGACCGAGATAAACCTCAGTTCGAATGCTCTCATCCTTGGAGTGCAGAAGGAGTGGCACCCACTCCCCGTCTATAGAAAAGCTCATGTTCCGGTCGCGCTCTCGACCGACGATGAAGGAGTGTCGCGCATCGAGCTTACCCATGAGTACACGCGCGCAGTCCTGGAGTTCCAGCTGGGGTATCTTGACCTCAAAGATATGGCCCGCACCTCGCTTGAGCACAGCTTTCTTCCGGGGAATAGTCTCTGGGCAAAGCCAGATACCTTTACAACCGTTAATTCAGCATGCACCGGACAGATCGCCGGCTCCGGCACTCCATCGTCTCGCTGCCGCAATTTTCTGGATGCAAACGAAAAGGCAGCTGAACAGTGGGATTTGGAGCGCCGCTTCAATGCCTTCGAAGCAGAGCAGCACTAGCGAATCAGGCAGAGCCAATTCCGATGGTGCCGGTAACCACAGGCCCATGTACTATGTTGGCGTGCGAATCCACCTCTTTTTTGCGTGCTTCCTGATCTCGTCTTACGGTATCGCCCAGAAGGCCACACTTCCTCTGTGGCCGAATGGCGCGCCGGAGCCCTACAACGGTGGCCCCAAGACCGACATCACCAAGCCGACGGATCGGCTGGTGGCCGGCAGACCCTTGGCGCACCTGACCAACATCAGCAAGCCTACGCTCGCGTTCTATCCTGCGCCTGCAGAGAAGAACACAGGCGCTACTATCGTCGTCTTTCCCGGCGGAGGCTATCGCATTCTCGCCTACGACCTTGAGGGAACCGAGGTCTGCACCTGGCTTAACTCCATCGGGGTCAACTGTGCGCTCGCCCAGTATCGTGTGCCCATCCAAAAGCATTTTCCTGAAGATACCTCCGACCTGGAAGACGCACAGCAGGCCGTGCGCATCACCCGGTCTCATGCCTCCGAGTGGAAGCTCGATCCCCACCGCATCGGTGTGCTCGGCTTCTCTGCAGGCGGCCACCTGGTGGTCGTGTTGGGCAATCATCCCGACTTCAAGCGAACCAACGAGCCGGCCGACGAAGCCGCCGTCAGCGCGCGCCCCGACTTTGTTGTAGGTATCTATCCTGCCTATCTGGCCGAACCTCCCGCGCTGACTCAACTCAGCCGCGGCATTGATCCAAGTGCTTCGACGCCTCCCACGTTTCTCCTGCAGGCAGAGGACGATCCCGTCCACGTGGAGAATGTTCTGGTCTACTTTCAGGCGCTTAAGCAGCTGAAGGTACCAGCGGAGCTTCATGTCTATGCCGAGGGCGGGCATGGCTATGGACTTCGTCCCTCGCCTCTGCCAGTCACACGCTGGCCGGCACTTGTGGAAACCTGGCTGCACACCATTCACATACTTACGCCCGATGCAAATGCAAAGTAGGCTTGATTGAATTTACTGGATCAAATCCAGATTCCGGCATATGGTCGATGCGCATGAAGAAAGCTCTGATCACCTTCGCTCAATTTCTGCTTTTCCTGGGCATCTTTGCGCTTGGCAGTTTTGTGCATCCGTTCAATCTGCACCATTGGGCCGCAACGCCTTCGTCTGCAGGAGTCAATCGCTACTTCGTTCCCGACGGTCTGCTGCTCTCTATCGGAGCCTTCCTCGCAATCGTCATCCTTCAGGCGGTTCGCAAGCGGATGTGCAACACAACGTGGACGATGGTGGCCTTTCTTGCCGCCATCGCTATCGGATACGCTCTAAAGTTTGGTTTCGTAACGCCGGGCTTTTAGAACGTTCGATAATGACTTAGGAATGTCATCTCCAGACGATTTCTTCGCTCTTCTACGCGAGGCTCAGCAGCAGCTTGATGCCGGCTTTGCCTCACTTCCTTCCGCCCCTTCAGTCTCACTCGGCGACGATGCCGCTGCCATCCTGCAGCAGGTGGCCTTGAGGATGCATGACAACTATCCCTACGGCCATCCTCTCTATGCCGGCCAAATGCTCAAGCCTCCGCATCCCATCGCACGTGCGGCCTATGCATTGGCGATGTCTGTAAATCCCAACAATCACGCACTCGATGGAGGCCGAGCCAGCTCCGCTATGGAGTTGGAGGCGGTCGCAGAGTTAGCCAGGATGTTCGGCCTTCCGCAGTATCTTGGACATCTCTCTTCAGCAGGGACCTTCGCGAATCTCGAAGCCCTCTGGGTCTCAGGGCAGATCCATCCCGGTCGCGGGATCGCCGCGTCCGACCAAGCCCACTACACCCATAGCCGCATCAGCGGCGTGCTGGAGCTGCCGTTTACCGAGATAGCATCGGATGACACGGGCCGCATGGACCTTGCCGCACTCGAAGGTGCTTTAAAGATCGGCAATATCGGAACCGTCGTCGCGACGCTGGGCACAACGGCAGTAGGTGCAGTCGATCCTTTGCCCGGGATATTTGAGCTTCAGAAGAAGTACGGCTTCCGCATTCATGCGGACGCTGCTTATGGCGGCTATTTTACGCTTGCAAACAATCTAGGAGAGGAAGCACGCGCTGCCTTCGATCTTGTTCCCATGGTTGATTCCATCGTGATTGATCCGCACAAGCACGGTCTGCAGCCGTACGGTTGCGGTGCAATTTTGTTTCGAGATCCTTCTGTGGGTCGTTTCTATAAGCATGGCTCGCCTTACACCTATTTTTCGTCGAAAGATCTTCATCTGGGCGAGATCTCTCTTGAGTGTTCCAGGGCTGGAGCATCCGCAGTCGCTCTTTGGGCTACACAGCGGCTGCTTCCTTACACGCGCGCTGGAGAATTTGCCCGAAACATCAGCACAGGTCGCGAGGCCGCACTCGACTTCTATCGCCGCATCTCAGCGGAGGGTCGGCTCATTGCTCCCTGTGTGACTCCTCAGCTCGATATCGTCTTCTATGCAGTGCGCAGTTCCGAGGGAACCCCGGAGGCATCTTCAGCACTCGCCAAGCGCGTGTTCGATGCGGCGGCTGAGCGCAACCTGCATCTGGCGCTCGCCACACTTCCCGTACGCTTTTTCCCGGCGAATACCTTTTCGCGCCACGCAGATATGCACGTCACCTGCCTGCGTTCCGTCATGATGAAACCCGACCATCTCGCCTGGATGAACGAGATCTGGCAGCGTCTTGAGGGCGCACTCACGGAGTGCACTCGTTAGATAAGCAATATTTATGCCCTGTTTTCCACGCCTTCCACAGGCGCGACTAAATGTCGTCTCTTGCCGTCACATTGAAATTGATTGTCAATCCCTCTTGTGATTCGCGAAGAATAGCTCCACTTTACGCACGGAAGCCGTCCGCGGTTTGATAAACTTCCCGCAAGCCCGTTGGATTTGGCGCTCTTTTGATGCGCAATAACGGGGGTGAGCCGAGAGATCAGATTACCCGGTATCACGCCTCCGACTTACACGAGGATTATTACCGCATGAGCAATTCCGAATCACCCTCCGCAGACTTCGATCTCTCTACCCGCACCATTGCGTACTTCTCCATGGAGATTGCCCTGTCTCCTCAGCTGCCGACATATAGCGGCGGCCTCGGCATGCTTGCCGGAGATACGCTGCGTTCGGCAGCCGATGGTTCAGCGCCCGTCATAGCGCTGTCGCTGGTCTATCGCCGTGGCTACTTCCGTCAGCAACTCTCTGATGCCGGCCAGCAGACGGAAGCGGATGTCCCCTGGTCTCCCGAACGTCTGCCTGAGGCTGGCCCGATCGTCACGTTGGACATGCAGGACCGGCAGATCAAGCTTCGCGCCTGGCGCTACGATGTAATTGGAGTAACCGGGCATATCGTTCCCGTGTTTTTGCTCGACAGCGACGTTGACGGGAACGATCCCTGGGATCGCAGGTTGACCGACCATCTTTACGGTGGAGACACCTACTATCGGTTGTGCCAGGAGGCCATCCTCGGTCTCGGCGGAATTCTTCTATTGCAGGCCCTTGGGGTAAAACCAGAGGTCTACCACATGAACGAAGGACATGCCTCGCTGCTCACGATAGGCTTGCTGGAAGAGAGGTTGCGCGGCAGGGTTTTGAGCGAGGCGACGGATGCCGATCGGCAAAGCGTGCGGCAGCAATGCGTCTTCACCACCCATACTCCAGTCCCTGCGGGACACGATCAGTTCGGCCTCGACCAGATGAACCAGGTTCTGGGGCACGATCGCGGGGCAGCAATTGAGGCTGCGGGAGGCCTGCACAACGGCCTGCTCAACATGACCTACCTCGCCCTGTGCCTGTCGCGCTACGTGAATGGCGTCGCCATGCAGCACGGCAAGGTCTCCCAGTACATGTTTCCTGAATATAAGGTGCACTCCATTACCAACGGTGTGCATGCAGCGACATGGATGTCTCCGAACTTTCAGGAGCTTCTCGACGCGGAGATTCCCGAGTGGCGCACTGATAACCGCTACTTCCGCTCCATCTACGGGGTGGACCCGGCACGTATCTCGGCCTGTCATCTTAAGAACAAGCAGCGCCTCTTCGCCTGGCTCGCGCGCCGCACGGCACATTACTTTAACCCTGCCGTTCTTACGCTGGGGTTTGCCCGTCGCGTAGCTACCTACAAGCGCGCCGGACTACTGCTCCATGACCCTGAACGTCTCGTTGCTCTGGCTGAGAAGATTGGCGGACTGCAGATTCTCTACGCGGGCAAAGCTCACCCCGCCGACAACGCTGCCAAGGCGCTCATTCGCGATGTCTTTGCGGCTGCCGCAAAGCTCAACTCGGACTCGCTCAAGATCTACTACATCGAAAACTACGATTGGGAACTGGGAGCCATGCTGACCCAGGGAGTCGATGTCTGGGTCAATACGCCGCGGCGGCCGTATGAAGCTTCAGGCACTTCGGGCATGAAGGCGGCCCTCAACGGTGTGCCTTCACTCTCCATTCTGGATGGATGGTGGATTGAGGGTTGTGCTGAAAATACCACTGGCTGGGCGATTGAAAACGGCGAGACAGAAGAGGCCGAAGCCAACAGCCTCTACAACAAGCTGGAAAAGGTAGTTGCTCCCTTGTGGGCGAGCCCCAACGCCTGGGCCCGTCTGCAGCAACACTGCATCGGCATCAATGGCGCGTTCTTCAACACGCAGCGCATGCTCAGCCAATACCTGACAAACGCATACTTCCCGATAACAGCGAATACCGAACAGCTCGATCTCACCGTTTCTCCTTCCGAAGACGTTGGGCTGCACGAACCCGCATTCATCCGGGCGCACTGAGTTGCAGGCAAAAAAATAAGACCCGGAGGATTCTCACCCGGGTCTTTCTGTGTCTGAAGAAGTCAAGTCAGCTAATTTGTACTGACATATCTAAATTCCGATCATAGTTGCTTCAATAAAGGTGGCAGCTGCGACACTCGCTTTGGAAACTCAGCCGGGTCATCCGAACAGGTGTCATCCTGACCGAAGCTTCTCGTTGCCTTATCGCGAGAAGCGGAGTCGAAGGATCTGCGGTCTGTCGGCCTCGCCACCATCCATACCAAAAATTTCTCGACTTTGCACTGGCGTGTTTCCCTCAGGATGACACTTTGGGAAAACGTTGGAGGAAATAGCCCGGCGATGTCTTAGACAAAGCTATATGTCGATACTATCTAGTCGCCAGCGACGGTCTGAGCATGCTCCACATGCTTCGGTCGCCTCGCTGTCGCCATTCTTTTGAAGCGCAACCGAAGCCTGTCGAAGAAAAGATAAACGACCGGTGTGGTGAAGAGCGTCAGGCACTGCGAAACGATCAGGCCGCCCACGATCGTAATTCCCAGAGGCCTGCGCAACTCGCTGCCCGTGCCCTGTCCCAGGGCCAGAGGAAGGCCGCCAAGCAGCGCAGCCATCGTCGTCATCATGATCGGACGGAAACGCAGCAGGCAGGCCTGTCGAATCGCCTCTACGGGAGTCTTGCCTTCCAGCCTCTCCGCCGCCAGGGCGAAGTCGATCATCATGATGGCGTTCTTCTTCACGATTCCAATCAGCAGAAGAATCCCGATCATCGCGATCACGCTCAGCTCTACCTTGAAGAGCAGCAGAGCGACAATCGCGCCTACGCCGGCCGATGGCAGCGTCGAAAGAATTGTAAGTGGGTGAATAAAGCTCTCGTACAGCATTCCGAGAACGATATAGACCGCGATGAGCGCCATCAGAATCAGCATCGGCTCGCTTGAGAGCGATGCCTGGAAGGCCTGCGCGGTGCCCTGGAATCCTCCATGAATTGTCGAAGGCATCCCGATGTTGATGCGGGCCTGTTCAATCGCCTCGGTTGCCTGACTCAGGGAAACCCCAGGCGCCAGATTGAAGCTGAGAGTCGTTGCAGGCGACTGCGACTGATGGTTTACCGTGAGCGGAATTCGCTGAGACTCCACATGTGTAACAGCCGAAAGCGGAACCATCGCCCCCGTCGTGCTCTTCACATAGATGTTCTTCAGCGCATCGGGATCCCGCTGATACTGCGGCGCAACCTCCATCACCACGTGGTACTGATTCAGCGGACGATATGTTGTAGAAACCTGCCGTTGTCCGAAGGCATCCGATAAGGTCGCATCAATCGTCAGCGGTGAGACTCCCAATCGCGAAGCCGTATCGCGGTCGATAACGATCTGTGCCTTCAGGCCGTTGCTCTGCTGGTCGGTAGCAACGTCCTTGATGTCTGGAATCTTCTGCATTGCTGCCATCAACTTTGGAGCCCATTCGTCCAGCTCTTTCAAATTGTCTGCCGTCAGCGAATACTGATACTGGGTCGCGGAGCTACGCCCGCCGATGCGGATGTCCTGATAGGCCTGCAGGTAAAGTTGAGCGCCAGGGATGCCTGCCGTCTTTGGACGAAGGCGATTGATGATGACCTCAGCCGTATCGCCTCGCTTGATCCGCTCCTCGTCTGGCTTCAGCGAGACGAACATGTGACCCATGTTGCTGCTGCCGCCTCCCGGCCCGCCGCCTCCAACAAAGGACATCACGTTTTCGACACCAGGGTCCGCCTGGACAATGGAGGCGATCTGCTCGACTTTGGGTTTCATCGCGTCAAAGGAGGAATCCTGCTGACCGATGACGGAGCCGCCGATACGTCCGACATCCTGCTGCGGAAAGAATCCCTTCGGAACAAGAATATATAGATAGACATTCAGTACAAAGGTGATGATGGTGATTGTTAAAACCAGCCCCTGATGCTCCAGCACCCAGTTCAGGCCCCGTTCGTACTCACGCGTAATCCAGTTGAGAGCCTGTTCTCCCCATCGATAGAAACGTCCATGTTTGCGTGCATCATGCGACACCAGAAACTTGGCGCTCAACATGGGAGTCGTTGTCAGTGACACAATCAGCGATACCAGAATCGCCATCGACAACGTCACCGCGAACTCGCGGAAGAGTCGGCCGACGATACCTCCCATCAGAAGAATCGGAATAAAAACGGCAGTCAGCGAGGTGCTCATCGAAACGACCGTAAAGCCGATCTCTTTCGAGCCATCCATGGCCGCTTTGAAGGGAGACTTACCCATCTCCAGATGCCGCGAGATGTTTTCAATGACAACGATCGCGTCATCGACCACGAATCCGGTCGAGATCGTCAAAGCCATGAGACTCAGATTGTCCAGCGTGTAGCCCAGCAGGTACATGATGCCGCACGTACCCAGAAGGCTGAGCGGCACAGAGACGCTCGGAATCAGTGTGGCGGGCACCTCCCGAAGGAAGACGAAGACCACCAGGATTACCAGAATCACGGAGATGATCAGCGTGCGAGTAACGTCCTTAATCGAAGCACGAATCGAGATCGTTCGATCCAGTGCAACGTGCAGCTGAATTGCGGGTGGTATGGCTGCCTGCAGCGATGGCAACATGCGCAGAACATTGTCCACCGTATCGATGACATTGGCAGTCGAAGTCTTGAAGACGATGACCAGGATCGCTCGTTTGCCATTGAAATAGCCGCTGTTGTAAATGTTCTCAACGCTGTCGACGACCTGGGCGACATCCTGAACCCGCACAATGCCATGGGCGGCAGCGGTCGGGTTTGCGCTGGAAGTTGCGGTGGTACCGGTTCCGTTGGAAACAGTTGTTGTAGAACCGCTACCGACGGCGCTTTGTAGCGATGCTGGAAGCCCGTTCGTTGCCGCGGCCGAACTTACCGGCCCACGGTTCGTCGCTACGATCAGCGGAGCGTACGCCGCGGCCCCAAACAGCTGATCGGTCGTGCTTATACCCCATCGTCGCGTATCGTCCTGCAGATAGCCCTTGGGCTGATTGACGTTGACGGTTCCAATTGCCGCTCGAAGGGCCTCCAGGCCAATCCCTGTATTGAAGAGAAGAGTTGGATTCGCTTCGATCCGGACAGCGGGCTTCGAGCTTCCTCCGCAGAAGGTTTGCCCCACGCCTTCCACTTGGGCAATCTTCTGGGCAAGGATGCTGTCACAGGCATCGTAGATCTGGGGCACCGACATGGTGTCGGAGGTCAGCGCCAGGATCAGGATCGGAGAATCGGATGGGTTGATCTTGCGATAGGAAGGGTTCTGGGGCAGATTCGAAGGAAGCTGGCTCCGCGCAGCATTAATAGCCGCCTGTACATCGCGCGCGGCTCCATTGATGTCGCGGCTCAGATCGAACTGCAGCACAATCGATCCGTTTCCCAGGCCGGAGTTGGACGTCATCTCATTGACGCCCGCGATTCTGGCAAACTGCCGCTCCAACGGCGTAACAATCGCCGAGGCTACTGTCTCAGGATCGGCGCCAGGAAGTCCGGCCCCGACCGAGATTGTGGGGAACTCCACCTGCGGCAGGCTGGAGACCGGCAGCATTTTATATGCGACGATGCCGGCCAGAATGATGGCGACCGAGAGCAGCGTCGTTGCGACAGGACGCTTGATAAAGGGCGCAGAAAAATGGACTCCCGCTACCCGCGGCATCTTTGCCGCGTCCTTACGGGCCTTCTCCATCTCGCGATCGAGGTCTCGTGTGTCCATCAGTCCGCACTCACCGCGTTCTCATGCTCGCGAAACTCTGCGTCAGCTTCGGCCGTATGCAGGTACTTACGACCAATCCGGTCAAAGAAGAGATAGACGACGGGCGTCGTATACAGCGTCAGAATCTGCGATACGATCAGACCTCCTACGATCGCGATGCCGAGCGGCCGTCGCAGCTCGCTTCCGGTGCCTGTCCCCATCGCTAGCGGGACTCCGCCCAGCAATGCTGCCATCGTGGTCATCATGATCGGACGGAAGCGAAGCAGGCAAGCCTGGTAGATTGCCTCCTCCGGCTCCATATTGTGTTCCCGCTCCGCCTCCAGGGCGAAGTCGATCATCATGATGGCGTTCTTCTTCACAATACCGATCAGCAGGATGATGCCGATCAGGGCGATCACGCTCAGGTTTATATGGAAGAGCAGAAGGGCAAGAATTGCACCCACACCTGCCGAAGGAAGCGTCGACAGAATCGTAATCGGATGGATATAGCTCTCATAGAGAACACCCAGCACGATGTAGACCACGATCAGCGCAGCCAGGATCAGCAGCGGTTCGTTAGAGAGTGATGCCACGAAGGCGCGGGCAGTACCCTGAAACTCTGCATTGACGCTTGCCGGCAGATTCAGCTCTGCCTTGGCGCGATTTACCGCTTCGACGGCATCGCCGATGGACTTTCCGGGAGCCAGATTGAAGGAGATCGTCACAGCAGGAAACTGCCCCTGGTGATTAATCGCCAGCGTTGTCTGTCGCTCTTCGACGTGCGTGATCGCGGTTAGAGGAACCTGGGTGCCATTCGAGCTCTTGACGTAAATGTTGTTTAGCGCGTTCGGATTCAACTGGTACTTCGGCTCGACCTCCAGGATCACGTGATACTGGTTTAGCTGGGTGAACATCGTCGAGACCTGCCGCTGTCCAAAGGCATCGTACAGAGTGTCGTCGATGTTCTGCGGTGTAATCCCCAGTCGTGAGGCCGTGTCGCGGTCGATGACCAGGTGGGCCTCCAGACCCTCCAGTTGCTGGTCGCTCGCTACATCGGTCAACTCCGGAACCTGCTTCAGCTTCGCCACCATCTGGCGAGTCGCACTTGCCAGCTCCGCTGCGTTGGCATCCTCGAGAGTGTACTGGTACTGTGTGCGGCTCACGCGGTCTTCCACCGTCAGATCCTGCAACGGCTGAAGATAGGCCTGAATGCCTTCCACCTGGGCGAGTTTCGGTCCAAGCCGGCGGATCACATCGACGGCGGAATCGGAGCGCTCTTCACGGTCGTGCAGATTAATCTGAATACGGCCGCTGTTCAGGGTGGAGTTGGTGCCATCGATGCCAATGAAGGACGATACACTCTCCACATCCGGATCCTCAAGGATGACGCGCGCAAGCTGTTGCTGCCGCGTGCTCATCGCCTCGAAGCTGATCGTCTGCGGTGCTTCCGTGATGGCGAGCAGCACACCTGTATCCTGTACCGGGAAGAAGCCCTTGGGGACGATGATGTACAGATAGATCGTCAGCAGGAACGTAGCCAGCGTCACCAGCAGGGTCAGTGTCTGATGCCGCAATACCCAGCGGACTCCAACGGCATACTTTTCGATGACGTAATTAAAGAACTGTTCGCTCTTGTGATAGAAAGCGCCCTTTTCGTGCTCCGGCTTATGGCGCAGTAACTTGGCGCACATCATCGGAGTCAGCGTCAGGGAGACGACCGCGGAAACCAGGATCGTGACCGACAGCGTAACCGCAAACTCGCGGAAGAGCCGGCCGACAATATCTCCCATGAACAGCAGCGGAATCAGTACGGCGATCAGGGAGATGGTCAGAGAGAGAATCGTAAACCCGATCTGCTCCGATCCTTTGAGCGCTGCCTCCAGCGGCGAGTCGCCCATCTCCAGATAACGATCGATGTTCTCGATCATCACGATGGCGTCGTCAACCACAAAGCCGGTGGAGATTGTCAACGCCATCAGACTCAGGTTATTGAGGCTGTAGCCCAGCAGATACATCACGCCAAAGGTGCCGATGATCGAAAGCGGTACGGCGACCGAAGGGATGATGGTGGCCGATAGCGACCGCAGAAAGAGAAAGATCACCATCACAACCAGCGCAATGGTTAGCATCAGTTCGAACTGAACGTCTTTGACGGAAGCCCGAATGGTATTGGTTCGGTCGGTCAGAATCTCGAGCGATACGCTCGCCGGCAGAGTCGTGCGCAGCTGCGGCAACAGCTTCTGAACCTCATCGACCACGCCGATGATATTGGCTCCCGGCTGGCGTTGAATGTTGACGATCACGGCAGGCTTCAGTTGAGCGTCGCGTGCAGGGATCTCCTTGCCATTGGCGTCCTTGTGGGCGGGCCGTGCGGCAGTCCCCATCCAGGCTGCCTGGTAAAGGTTTTCGGCGCTGTCAACTGCGTTGGCGACGTCTTTAAGCCGAACCGGTGAGCCATTACGGTACGCAATGATGACATTCGCGTAATCTGCGCTCGACAACAACTGGTCGTTTGCGCCAATGGTGTACGACTGGTGGGTTCCGTTCAGGTTTCCCTTGGCCTGATCGACGTTCGCCGTCGCAACAGCCGACCGCAGATCTTCCAGGCTCATACCATAGTTCGCCAAAGCCATAGGATTGGCCTGAATGCGAACCGCTGGCTTCTGGCCTCCGTTGATCGACACGAGACCGACGCCGGTAAGCTGCGAGATCTTTTGCGCCAGGACCGTATCGGCCAGGTCTTCGACCTTCACCAGCGGCAGCGTATCGCTTGAGAGCGCCAGTGTAAGGATCGGAGCGTCCGCCGGGTTTACCTTGCTGTAAACAGGAGGATTCGGAAGGTCCTTGGGGAGATAGCTGTAGGCCGCATTGATCGCTGCCTGAACGTCCTGCTGGGCAATGTCGATCGACTCCGAGAGGTCGAACTGCAGTGTAATGACGCTGCCACCCCCGGAACTGGTCGAGGTCATCTGGGTAAGGCCCGGAATCTGGCCAAACTGACGCTCCAGTGGAGCCGTCACTGAGGATGCCATCACCTCAGGGCTTGCGCCCGGATAGAAGGTCATCACCTGGATGGTGGGATAGTCGACTTGCGGCAGCGCGGAGACCGGAAGCTGAAGGTATGCAACCCAGCCGGCAAGCAAAATGGCCACCATCAGAAGCGAGGTGGCCACCGGCCGCAGGATAAATGGCCGTGAAGGGCTCATGGCTGCTGGCCTCCTGTACGGTCCTGCTTGCCTTGCTGTCGATCGCCATTTTGCGAGTCGGAGACCACGCCGGTGTCTTCCCGGTTCGGGTTCACCGCGCGCGGTCCGTTGGGATTGGCAGACTGCCGCGGGATCACCCGGCTTCCACTGCGCAGCTTCTCCTGTCCGTCCACAACAATCGTGTCACCGGGCTTGACGCCGCCCGAAAGGATTACCTGCGAACCCTCGGTCAGGTCAACCTTGACCGGCTGTGCAACGACATAAAAGTGAGGCTGGTTCTGGTTCGTCGCGGTGCCGGTATTGGCATCACCTTTCCGGCCTGCACGCTGTTGTGCTGGCGGGTTTGCAGCCTGCAGCTCCGCAGGAGGATCACCCGGCTTCACCATGTACACGTAGTTCCCCTCCGAGCCGCTCAACAACGCTGCGCTCGGAATGACGATCGAGTTCGGACGCTGCTGCAAAACTAGGCGAACATTCACAAACTGGTTCGGAAACAGAGCTCCGTCTTTATTGTCAAAGACCGCCTTTACCTTCACAGTGCCCGTCGTGGTGTCGATCTGGTTGTCGACCGTAAGGACTGATCCGGTAGCCAGATGGGTTGCGCCCGACCGGTCGTAGGCCTCTACCACCAGCTTTCTCCCCTGTCGCGTCAGGTCCAGCACTTCAGGAAGATGGTCTTCAGGAAGCGTGAAAATCACCGCAATCGGCTCCAGCTGCGTGACCACCAGAAGGCCGTTCGTGTCTGAGGCGTGAACAATGTTGCCGGGGTCGACCTGGCGCAAACCAACCACCCCATTGATAGGAGAGGTGATCTTCGTATAGTTCAGATTTACCTTCGCTGCCTGAATCGCTGCCTGATCAGCTTGGATCGCTCCGCCGGACTGGCCGGCGAGAGCTTGCTGGGCCTGCGCGTTTTCGCGCGAAACCACACCGGCTTCCAGAAGAGCGCTGTAGCGATTTGCCTGGGCCTGGTCATTGACGTGCTGCGCTTGGTCGCGTGCCAGCTGTCCCTGGGCTTGCGCCAAAGCTGCCTGGTACGGAGCCGGATCGATCTCCGCCAGCAATTCTCCCTGACGTACCCTCTGCCCCTCGCGCACATTGACCCGGTTCAACTGACCATCAACCCGCGATTTGACGGTTACGGTGTTATAGGCGGTAACCGTACCCAATGCAGTCAGATAGATCGGCATCGTCTTCTGCTGCACATGCACGGTCTGGACCGGCATGGGCCGATCTCCCATAGCCGACATCCGCTGGCCCTGGAACGACTGTTCCTGGGTGTTCTTGCGGATCTTCCACACTGCCGCTCCTACAATCAGTGCAATTACCAGAAAAATAATCCACTTCCGGGCACCAGACCGCTGCGGCTTCTCCGGCTCGGGGAGGCTGGGAAGCGGTTTGGCTGCCGGGAAGGCAGGCTTGGTTTCCTGTTCACTGATCGGGGCTGATGACATTGGCGCGCTCACCGTGCTCTCAATATTGCCTGGTCTTTAGAATGTGAAGAAATGTTTGAAACAAAGACTCTGCGCACCTTCTGCAGAGCCTCCAGAATAATTAATAATGACGTACAAGGAGAACCGAATGTTTCGTCTCCCTGGCGCATTCAACAGACAAGTTTCATGGATTTTGCATCTGAAGGCCGGTAATCGCCTCTTCTGGAAGGAAGGAACTGACTTTTGACCCAGTCCATCTCTGGCCTTGACCCTGTCGTCATGCCCGCGCTATGTGTCGATCTGGATGGCACGCTGGTAAAGTCCGATACGCTTGTCGATTCCACACTCGCTC
Source organism: Edaphobacter sp. 12200R-103 (assembly GCF_010093025.1). GTDB lineage: Bacteria > Acidobacteriota > Terriglobia > Terriglobales > Acidobacteriaceae > Edaphobacter. Next base: position 4,371,571 of record NZ_CP048114.1, read on the forward strand.
TGGCACGGTATCGTCCGGAACTGCTGTGGAAGATTCCCGGCTGGCTCGTGCAGGGTAAGGCGGCCTTGAAGCGCCACATCACCTCTTCCGTGTCTCTCGATGTCGAGCACTTGCCTTATAACCGTGAGCTTCTTCAATATTTAGAGCAGCAGCACGCCCAAGGGCGCCCTATCTATCTCGCTACGGCGGCCGACTCCGTGCTGGCCCACCGTATCGCGGAACATCTTGGCCTCTTCACCGGCGTTTTGGCCTCGGACGGCAACCTCAATCTGGCGGGACACAATAAGCTGGCGGCCTTCCGTCAGACCTTTGGAGGTAACTTCTGCTATATCGGGAATGCTCTTCCCGATCTTCCTCTGCTCGAAAACTGCCACTATCCCATGGTGGCGAACCCTACCCGCGGCCTGCGTGCCGCCCTGCAAAAAGCAAAGGTAACTCCCTCTCGCTCCTTCACTGAGAAGACCTCGCCCCTGAAGACCTGGTTTAAGGCTCTCCGGATCCATCAGTGGGCGAAGAACATCCTGTTATTTCTGCCACTTCTGCTTGCCCATGCCCTTAAACCTGCGCTTATTGCGGGCGCGGTATTGGCATTTCTGTCCTTTGGACTCTGTGCTTCGGCAACATATGTCGTTAATGATCTGCTGGATATCGAGGCGGACCGGCAACACCCGCGCAAACGCCGCCGGCCCTTTGCTTCGGGCGATCTCTCCGCGCTGACGGGAGTCGGGGCAATCGTCCTTTTCCTGATCGCATCCCTGGCAATTGCGCTTTCCGTTCCTCATGTCATCGCGCGCATCTCGCCGGAACTCGCACTCAGGAGGCCCTACCACTTTCTGGTGTGGCTCGGAATCTATGCCGTCACCACCCTGGCCTACTCTCTACGCCTCAAGCGTGCAGTCCTGGTAGATGTCATCGTGCTCTCCGGCCTCTACACCATACGGATCCTGGCCGGCTCTGCTGCCACCGGAATCGACGCCTCAGCCTGGCTCGGCAGCTTCAGCATCTTCTTCTTTCTTTCGCTCGCCTTCGTCAAACGCTTTGCCGAGCTTGAGAATCTGCGGGAGCGCGGAGGTGAGGTGGCCAAGGGCCGCGGCTACCATATCAGCGACATCGAGCAGCTCCGCAGCTTCGGTTCGGCGTCAGGCTATGTGTCGGTCGCTGTCCTCACCCTCTATATCTCCAACCTGGACGCCGCTCAACTCTACAGCCATACAAGGCGCCTCTGGCTTTTAATTCCCGTTCTACTGCTTTGGATCAGCCGTCTGTGGTTGCTGGCCTCCCGCGGCGAACTGAACGAAGACCCGGTCGTCTACGCCATCACTGACAAAAGGAGCCTCTTCCTGGGAGTGATTGTCCTGTTGATCGTGTTGTCCGCGTTATAGATTTTCAGGGAACAGGGAACAGGGAACAGGGAACAGGGAACAGGGAACAGGGAACAGGGAACAGGGAACAGGGAACAGGGAACAGGGAACAGGGAACAGGGAACAGGCATACTGAGCGAAAGGCGAAGGATCTGCGGTTCCAGCAGCGCGCGTTCCGGGGAACAGGAATAACGAAATCTGCCGTCATTCTGACCCTGAGCGAGCCGAAGGAGAAGAATCCCTGTATTTTGGGTTGGATTGTCACACCTCTCCGGTCGTAAATCACCGTGTCCTTCCGATTGGAGAAACCTGCATCCGTTGAATCCGGAAGCGACACGCCGGCATAGACACGAAAACCACCACAGCGCGCAGGCCCACACCCAGAGAACCATTTATCCTGTTAACTGAGCCATGACCGACACCATCCCTCAGCTGAACAGCTACGACGATGCCGCCCTCGAAACCGCCTTCACCACTCTTGCGGACGAAGTTCACCAACAGGGTGCGGAACTGACCAACGCCGAGGCGCAGGAAAACTTCCGGCTGCACTGGCTGGGCCGCAAGCAGGGACGTCTTAAGCTGATCTCCGATGCCTGGCTCAAATCCGCTCCTGTCGAGGCCCGCAAACCCCTGGGAATCCGATTTAACCAGCTCAAGCAGCAGATCGAAGCGGCTTTGGAAGCTCCTGTAGTGGCAGCCTCCAGCTCGGGAATGCAGGGAATCGACATCTCTCTCCCGGGTGCGGTCCGCAGGCCCGGCATCGCTCACCCTCTGCTCAGCACCATGCACGAGGTAGTTCGCGTCTTTCATCACCTCGGCTACTCGACCAATCTTGGCCCCCAGGTCGAAAGCGACTTCTACAACTTCGAGGCGCTCAACTTCCCGCCGAACCATCCCGCTCGCGACACCCAGGACACGCTGCAGATCGCCGGCCAGCAGGTGCGTCCTTCGCGTGACCGTCTGTTGATGCGCACCCACACCTCCCCCGTGCAGATCCGTACCATGATTGCGCAGGCTCCGCCCATCCGCATCGTCATTCCGGGCAAGGTGCACCGCAACGACGCCGCCGACGCCACCCATTCGCCCATCTTTCATCAGATCGAAGGCCTCTGCGTGGATACCAACATCACCTTCTCTGACCTGAAGGGAACGCTTGACCACGCCATGAAGGCGCTCTTCGGGTCCGCGGTAAAGACGCGCTTCTTCCCCAGCTTCTTTCCCTTCACCGAGCCGTCCGCCGACGTGCAGATCAGCTGCATCTTTTGCGGCGGTTCCGGTTGTCGCAAATGCAAACACTCCGGCTGGATCGAGCTTCTGGGCTGTGGCATGGTCGATCCCGCGGTCTTTGCTTCCGTCACCGAGGAGCGCCGCAAGATCGATCCCGCCGACGATGCCTACAACCCGGAGAAGATCTCCGGCTTCGCCTTCGGCATGGGGGTTGAACGTATCGCCATGATGCTCCACGGGGTCTCCGATATCGGGCAGTTCTACTCGGGCGATATGCGCTTCCTGGAACAGTTCGCCTGATGGAGGTGAGATGTGGTGCTGCGAGGCTCTTTGCGGTATCTGTTCTATGTGCTTCTGCTGATCTCGCCTTTTGCATCCGGTAAAACGGCCCCGGAACCATCCACGGGCATCTTCCAGGTTGACCTCTTCCATCAGGGCGACCTCGGTGTCCACACTTTCCGCATCCCTGCGCTCGTCCAGAGCAAACACGGTGTCCTGATCGCAGTCGCCGACGCGCGCTTTGAGAGTACGCGCGATCTCCCAGCAAAGATTGCGCTCGCCATGCGGCGCAGCTTTGACAATGGTGCTCACTGGACACCCATCCGCATCATCCTCCAACCCCAGGCCGGAGGCGTGGGTGACGCCTCGCTACTACTCGATCGCGAGACGGGCAGAATCTGGTGCTTTCACGGTTACGGTCCCCCGGGAATAGGCTTCCACACGGCGAAGCCCGGTAGCCCAACCGGCCCAGACACTCTGCAGCTGCACGCAATCTATAGCGACGACGATGGGGAGACATGGTCTGTTCCCCGTGATCTCACGCCGCAAGTTAAAGACCCGGCGTGGCAGGCCTTCTTCGCAACCTCGGGCACGGCCATCGAAACCAGCGCGGGCCGCTTTCTGCTCCCGATCGTTGTACGCGATGCCCAGGGGCAGATTCACTCCGCCAACATCTACAGCGACGATCACGGAAAGACCTGGCGCCGCGGAGAGTTCATCGGAACAGGAACAGACGAAAGCCACGCCGTCGAGCTGCCCGGAGGTGTAATCCTGCAGAACATGAGGACCGGCAGGGGAACTCGCGCCATCGCGCGATCCACAGATGGTGGCCGTACCTTCGGCGCCCTCACTCAGGACAGCATGCTCATTGATCCCGGCTGCAACGCCGGAATTACGCGCTATCGCAACCAGAAAACCGATGCTCTGATCTTCACCAACGCGGCGAGCCACAAGCGCGAGAATCTCACCGTCAGGGCTAGCTATGATGAGGGCCGCACCTGGCCCTCATCGCGTGTGCTCTATCCCGGCCCCGCAGCCTACTCGACCGTCATAGCCCTTCAGAACGGCGAGATCGCTGTTCTTTATGAGCGCGGAGCTGTCGATTCGATCGAGAAGATCACCTTCGCGCGCTTTCCCTTTGGCTGGATCGCCACGCGATAACGTGGTTACGCGTTGACATTCCGGTCCGATCTCTTGAGGAAGCCGAACAACAGCTGAATGACCGCCAGCGCGAGCGCTCCCAGAAAGGCGGCACTGAAGCTCGTGACCGCAAAACCGGGCACAAACTTGCTCGAGAACCACAGGATGATCGCGTTGATCACCAGGAAGAACAGCCCGAGCGTCAATATGCCCAGCGGTAATGTGATGAGCTTCAGAAGCAGGCCCAGAGTGGCATTAAAGAAGCCAATGATGACCACCGCAAACAAGGCTGAGAGAAATCCACTCACGTGAAATCCTTCAACCATGTGAGATACCAGGAGAAGTGCAACTGCGTTTAGAATCCAGTGCAATAACCAGCGCATACCGCCGTTTCCTTTCAGAAGAGATCGACTGAAGCCCTTCTTCTGTCCAGAGAATACGTTCCTGCAGCAGCGACCGCTATCGAAATCTGCCACCAGGGCTGGCCTGGCGCCCGGCTAAACTATCTGCATGGGGAAACACTTCAGCTCCATTGCGCCGGAACATCGCGAGTTCATCGAGCGGCAGCACATCTTTTTCAATGCCTCGGCCGCCAGCGAAGGTCGCGTCAATCTCTCTCCTCGAGATGTGGCATCGCTCCGCGTGCTCGATGCCAACGCCGTCGTCTATCTCGATCTCACCGGCAGCGGAAACGAAACCGCTGCGCATCTCATCGCCGATGGCCGCCTCACCCTGATGTTCTGCGCCTTCGAGGGCTCGCCGCTGGTTCTTCGCCTCTACGGACACGGCCGGGTTATCCCTCGCCATAGTGATGAATACAATGCTTTGCTCGCTGACTGCTACCAGAATAACGAGCCGCCTGGAGCCCGCCAGATCATCCATCTCGCCGTGGACTCAGTCCAGACCTCATGCGGGATGAACGTGCCGTTCTACGAATATGTTGGCGAACGCGATCAGCTCCTCCGCTGGGCTGCCGTCAAAGGCGAAGCTGCTCTCGAAGAGTACCGCATGCAAAAGAACACCCGCAGCATCGACGGCCTCCCCACCGGCCTCGAGCAGCCAGTATCCGTCCCGAAGTAGAACAGCAAAGACTCTCTCTCGATAAAGAAACTCTCCTCCCCGCCAAAAAAAAGATGCCCATCTTCGGGACATCTCATCGTCGCTAAGGTGGGTTCATTCGAGCGCAGCTCGAACCGCCTCGCAAAGGCACGGCTTCCAATGTGCCGAAAAGCCGGGCAGTAGCGGTTTCAGCCACTGCAACTGCCAACGCATCACTTCGCTCCATGATGGTCGTAGCTGATCACGCGAGTAATCCTCCACCTACCGTCCTTGAATTGCCACAGGTGAATGAATTCCGCCTCGCCCACGACTCCGTGATCCTGCTTCCACGGATGGGTAAAGCGGTGCACGCCCATCTCTACCGCGCCGTAATCCTTGATCGGATAAACCTTCAGCGTCCCGGGCACCAGCTCCCGCTGCACCTTGCCGCAGATGTTGTTCTTGATCGCATTCAGAAACACCTGCCGTCCCACCGCCAGGCCGGTCTTGTCGTGGTAAAACTCCAAATTCTCATCGACCAAACCCTTCATCCTCTCCAGGTCGCAGGTGTTATACGCATCGAATAACTGCCTATCCAGCAGCGTCACCGCGCGCGTTAACTCCGCATCTGTTTTGATCGCGTCAAGCGGAGGTGGGGTCTGCGCCCAGAGAGATACCGGGAAACTCGCAGCCAGCAGAATCAATGCCGCAGCAGAGAATCGACCCATAGAGCACACTCCTGACGGGTACAACACTTCTGAATTACGTGTGTTCCGCCCGGAAGGTTCAACTCCGGTAGCCGCCTATTTTCTCGAACCCTCAACCAGCTTCGGAACCTTCCGGCTATGCGTAGCCTGTTCATACGCGTACGCATACCCCAGCAGATCGCCATCCCTCCACTGCACGCCGGAGATCTCCAACCCAAACGGAAGCCCGTCAGCATAGAACCCTCCCGGCACCGAGACCGCCGGAACCCCCAGCCGGTTCACCCATCCCGTCTCGCTGTACGGCCCCGCCTTCGACGCTCCTGGAACCGTCTCGTCGTAGGTGGGTATCTGCAGCGCCGGATACACAAATCCATCCAGTCTCCACTTCTTCCGCGTCTCCTCATAGATCGCCAGCGCCTTGCGCTTCGGCTCCCAGTAGTTCGCATCCGCCTCAGGATCACTCTCCAACTTTTTCTGCGGCATCACATCATCGCCGGTCCGCGAGCCCCCAACCATGTACGCTGGAAACTTGTCTCCCGTCGCCTTCTCGTAGTCCGCCACGGAGTGATACTGCGGCGGTCCGAAGTCACGCAGAAAGTTATCCACGCCCTCCCTGCGATAAGGCCGCGTATTCACCGTCCTAACGAGCGCGAAAAAGCTCTCCGGCAGAATCTCCTTATCGATCACCACCGTCGCTCCCGCAGCCTTCAGTTGCTCCACCGCCTTCATGAAGGCGGCACGCGTCTCCGGAACCACAGCACCCGCATCCGGCGGAGCATCCGGACCCGTCCCGTAGACGCTCGGCGACCCATTCAGCACAAACCACGGCACTCCGAACCGCTTGCCCTTCAGCGCGTCCTTCTTCAGATACTGCGTGTACGGCCTCGCCTGCGCCTTCTTCGCCGCACCCTCGGTCCACTTGTCCAGCGGATCCTCCGCCTCCATCATATCCAGTGCAATCGCGGCGCTCGTCACGTCCCGAGCCAGCGGCCCGGTATTGTCCCGCAGCCAGTCCAGCGGATGAATCCCCGCAATGCTCGTTAGCCCGCGCGTCGGCATGAATCCCACCAGGCTGTTGTTCGCCGCCGGCTGCCGGATCGAGTTCGCCGTGTCCGTACCCGTCCCCACCACGGCAAGGTTCGCCGCCAGTCCCGTCGCCGTTCCACCCGAAGACCCTCCCGGCGAGTAGCGCACATCGTACGCATCCCCCGTGCGTCCGCCCGCTGTGCTGATGTTCGTGTCGCTCGCCGCAAAGTCCGGCATATTCGTCTGCCCAAGGATCACCGCCCCAGCCTCTTTCAGCCGCTTCACCACCACAGCGTCGCGCGGAGCCACCAGCTCCTCGCCCGGCTTCAGATAACCCTCCCATCCCGCACTCGTCACCAGGCCTTTGATGCTCGTGTTCGCCTTCACCAGAACAGGCACACCCCACAACTCGCCATGCTTCGTGCCCTTGGGCTCGGCATCTTCCTCCGCAGCCCGCTTCAAAGCACCGTCACGGTCCACATACAGAAGCGCCTTGTACGTGCCGTCATAGCGGGAAATGCGGTCCAGGTACCACTCCGTAACCTGCGTCACCGTGTACTTATGAGCGGCGTACAGCGATTCCAGCTTTGGGACGGAGACCTCCATCAGGTCGCGATCCATTGTCGGAGTCTGTGTCCACAGCGGCGCCGCACCCAGCCCAGCAGCAACAAAACACACCACGCCAAGCCACACGCCTTGCCTCATCCTCACCTCATTCCATCCAGGATGTACCGTTTCAGCACCACCCTATCAAACCGCCCTCCATCCACAGCGATCAGCCAACCCCGGCGCTCCAGCATTTAGACTGGAAACGGTCCATCATGAAAGTTCTAACCCGCTGGCTGCGCCACTACCTTCCTGCACTCACCGTCACCGATCGGCAACTCGCCGACGACCTCACCCTCCGCGGCATCGCCGTCGAAGGCGTCCATCCGCTGGGCGAAGGAAACGGCCACCTGTTTGAGATGGACATCACCACCAACCGCGTCGATGCCATGAACCACTACGGTATCGCCCGCGAGGCCGCGACCATCTACAACCTCCCGCTCGAGCCGCTGCACCCCAGGCTCCCCATCGGAACCCTGGTCGATGAGCCGTTCTCTGTGCGCATCGACCCATCCGCCAAGGGACTCTGCGGCCGCTTCACCGCGCAGGTTCTGCGCAACGTCTCCATCGCTCCCAGCACCGGCCAGGTCGCCGAGTTCTTCACCCTTCTCGGCCAGAAGCAGATCTCGAACGCCGTCGATGCCTCGAACTTCGTGCTGCTCGGCATGGGCCACCCCACGCACGCCTTCGACCTCGACAAGATCGAGGGCGCGATCGTCGTCCGTCTCGCCCACAAAGGCGAGAAGCTGCGCCTGCTCGACGGCACCGAGCGCACCCTCGAACCCGATGATCTCGTAGTCGCCGACGAAAAGAAGGCACTCGCCCTCGCCGGAGTCATGGGCGGATGGGACTCCATGATCACCCCCGAGACGAAGAACATCCTCGTCGAGGCGGCATGGTTCGATCCCGCCACCGTCCGCCGCAGCTCCCGCCGCCACCTCCTGCACACCGACGCCAGCCACCGCTTCGAGCGCGGAGCGGACTTCAACGCTGCCCCCCTCGCCAACGCCCTCGTCTCCCAGCTCATCCTGCAGGCAGGAGGCTCCATCGAGGGCGAGCTCGTCGACATCGTCGATCCCGAGATCGCCCAGTGCACCGCCAGCCGCGCACCCATCGAGCTCTCCGTCGCCCAGGTGCAGCGCCACCTCGGCACCACCCTCGACCCGCAGGGCATCACCAGCGAGATTGTCTCCCGCTTCCTCACCTCGCTCGGCTGCGAGCTCGTCCTGCACGGCATCGACCTCTACCAGGTCAAGCTGCCCTCCTGGCGCCTCGACCTCGAGCGCGAAATCGACCTCGTCGAAGAGATCGCCCGCGTCTACGGCTACAACCGCTTCGCCAATACCCTGCCCACCGCGCTGCCAGTCACCGACTCTCCGTGGGCGACAGCGCAGATCGCCGTTCGTCGGCGCCTGCTCGAACTCGGCTTCAGCGAAGCCGTCTCCAGCACCTTCGCCAGCCGTCAGGACGCCGACCTCTTCTACGGCAACGCCGCAGGCAAATGCAGAACCGTGGAGATGGAAAACCCTCTCTCAGAAGAAGCATCCCTGCTGCGTCCCTCGCTCGTGCCCGGCATGGCGACCATGCTGGCCCACAACCTCAATCGCGATGTCCGCGAGGCGCGGCTCTTTGAGCAGGGCGAGGTCTTCACCGGAACCTCAGCCCCAGACGCCGGCTTCATCACCGAAGTCCACGAGGCCCCGCAGCTCTCGCTCGGCATCACTACCGCCGCAGCCCCGGAGAGCCGCCTCTACCCGGCAGCCGACGCTCCCATCTTCGAGCTCAAGGGAGCCATCGAATCCCTCGTCTCCATCTTCGCGCCTCCCGGCGGTCAGCAAGCCCTTACCTTCACCACCACTGGCACTCCTGCATGGCTCGAACCCGGCCGCTCCGCAGTCGCTCTGCTCGACAACCAGCCCCTCGCCAGCTTTGGCGAGCTAGTCGCCTCCGAGCGCGACAAGCGGAAGCTCCGCCAGCCTGTCTACCTGGCTCAGCTTGACCTCAGGCTGCTCTACGACCTCCCGCTGCGCCGCGCCACCTCACACGACCTCTCCCGCTACCAGGCGGTAGAGCGCGACTTCTCCTTCGTCCTCCCCGACTCGGTCCAGTTCCACACCATCGCCGCATCGATCGACGCCCTCGCCATCCCCGAGCTGCAGAGCCGCCGACCGGTCGAGATCTGGCGAGACGCCAAGAAGCACCCCGGCGTCTACTCGCTTCTTCTCCGCACCGTCTTCCAGTCGCACGACCGCACGCTACGCGACGAAGAGATGACGACCTGGTCCACCCGCATCATCGAGGCCATCACCGCCGCCGGAGGGACCCTCCGCGGTTAGTCGCGTTGCACTGTCCGCCGTAACCGACACAACGGTCATTCTGACCGAAGTGAACAATCCCTCTATTTCTAGTCCTAGTTAGAGATCAGGTTAGATTGGTTTGATAGACCTGCGTATAGGATCGCTAGGGATCGAATTTGCCGGTATCGGCGTCTATGAGGACTGATTGAGAATTGCAGCGAAGGCCTCCGCCGATACGAAGTCGCTATATCGATCAATTCTTGCGTGGCAAGATTTCGATGCGGACAGGCAACGAACGGGCCGTCGCGTAGTGTTCGCCGAAGGTGTATTCGGAACCAAGTCCTTGAATCACTGGGTCGCCGTTTTTGGCTTTAAGCACTGGCGGTGACCACACAGCAGAAACATAATAAGTGCCAGGCCCAGTGATGACCGCCTTTCCTTCCGAGGCCGTGTATCCCATCTTGGTGCTCGTGAGACTTGCGGACTTGCGGTGTCGCTTTCCTAGCTCAACGGAAAATGGTCCAAAGCCATGGATATTGCAACCCATATCCACGAAATCGGTAGTGCCCAGAACACGATGGGACGCATCCTGTATCTCCACCTGCGGCTGAGGATCTCCGCACTCTCCGACTGCGAGCTTTTTACTTGCGGAGAAGTTTTCCCAACGAAGGTGCAGTGGGATTGTCTCGCCAAAGGTAAAGGTTGTTCTGTCGACGGAAAGGCCAACACCGATCCCTGCGATCTGGGTTCCCCAGTTCTGCGGCAGCGTATCCGGATCGAGGACATCGAAGTGTACGTCTGCTGTGACAAGCGTCGGCTCATGCGTGCTGACGTTTTCAGCACGCCACGCGATGTGACGAAGACCCTCCAGGTTCGGTTGGGGAACGACGTGAATAGGTGCGTTGAGGGACGCTGGCAACGTGACCGTCGTCGTATTGCGTTTCCCTTGGGTATCGCAAACTCGCATGTAGCCGTTGAGGTTCGCAGGTAATTTATCGGAATACCCCGAAATGAAGACACTGGGCTCATCCGACCGGTTGCGAACAAGGGCCCCATAGCCATCGGGAAGAATGGCCTCAAAGCGGGTGGAGCCAGAACCTTCGCTATACACCGCATAGAGTTCGGGGCAACGTCCAGTAGGACCGACCAAATTGTGCGAAGACCTCAATTCAAGCGTGAGCTGAGTGAACTCGTCCGCATATATCGGCGTGGGCGGGAGGCCTACCTCCAGCACAGTTTCCGCGCTGGAAGTAGGCCGATTCCTCGCGTCCGCGTCTGGTTCGTAACCGGAGATTTGCATAGTAGAGCAGACATTCGGTCTCCAGTGCATGTCCTCAAAGAGGAAAAGTGCGCGCCCATCCCATTCGGTGCCGATGGTCGCCCAATCGAACTTCTGGCAGGTGTCACCTACGGAAGACCACGAATATGTCACCCGAGCATTGCCATAGCCGGTAAGAATGAAGTTGTTGTTGCGCTGAATAGCCTCAGGGTCGGGATGACCGTCCGGAGTACAAAGCCAGCAAGTCTTAATGAGACTTCCGTGCCTATCAACAGCGAAGCTGGGAGCCAGTTCGCCTCGAAGTTTGCAAGGCTGCGGTGTCGTATTGTGAAGACGAACGCCGATCGTTTGGTGCTCTCTTGGAGCCTCGGCGAAAGCGAATGTAGCGTCAACATCGACAGGTTTGCATAGAGGCGCGGTGTTCGCCGCGGGCGTTTGCCCGCGCATGCTAGGTAAAATACAGACGAAGAAAAGCAAGGCATATAGTGCATAGGCGTGCATCTGACGAACCTCGATAAGGCCATGAGACGTATTTGAGATTACATCAAAGGTGCTTGAGTAACGTGAAGTCGGCTTAGCGGAAGTTATATCTGAGTAGACCATCGAATAAACCTCTCCGGCTGCCCCGTTCAGGTATTGGCTTGACGCTGTGCCGAATGCCCCTTCCGCAACGGGTGTCATCCTGAGCGAAGCCCGCAGGGCGCAGTCGAAGGATCTGCGGTTCGCTCCTCTCTACCGCCCAAAAGTCCTTGCATCCAGAGCGAGAGAAAGTTCCTGCGGCCCAATCAGAACGAACCACGACTCCGATACACTTGCTCCGGAGAGAAACCAATGAACCGAAGAGAACTTCTGGCTTCCGTCACAGCACTGGCAGGCTCAGCCCTGGTACCGGAAGCAGTCGCGCAATCTGGACAGCAGATCACCCATGTGGACACAAAGACCGGCGGCCCAGACCTTAAGAGCAGCGTCGTAAAGGCCGACAGTCTTCACGCCGAGGGAGCCGCGCCCGGCGCCAAAGCCTACGTCCACTTCAATGGGCCGACCAAGCAGCTTTCCGCGCTTGCCTCCGGCCTCGTCACCCTGGAGCCGGGAGCGCAGCCGCATCCTCCGCATCGCCATCCCGAGGAAGAGATCATGATCGTGGGTGAGGGCACTGGAGAGTTCTTCATCAACGGTGTCGCCACGCCTGTGAAGGTCGGCGACATGGTCTTCGCGGAATCCAACGAGCTGCACGGCGTTCGCAACACCGGCCAGACCCGCATGACCTTCTACTTCGTCAAGATGATGGGCAAGAGCATTTCCTGATCATTTCAGGCTAGGGGTGCTCCGAAAAGAAGCCAGCCGCCCTTGCGCCATTTACCCTAGGGTTATGTTGTTCAAAGAACCGAATCAGACCAGATCAGCCGAGACCCTAAGAGAGGGTTACGTCTCGTTTGGTCACTCAACCGTCACCCTGAAGCTGGCATCGGGCGAATCAGTTGAGATCGACAAAGGCGTCCTCGACCTCATCACGTTGATGAACAGTATCCCCGGTATCGTGACTCGGGGTTCCTGCCAGGGCGAAGATCCAAACTACGGCTACGTCCAGTTCGCCCCGGACGAGACCGAAGGGAAGGCCCACGCCTCCATCTATCTCCTCTATCACATGATGAGGAACATGCATGCCGCATGGGTCAAGCATCAGCACGCGATGTGGCAGCATGAGCAATCGACCGGCTCAGAACATCCGGATGCCTACCGGTTTAAGTTCACCACCGAGCTTGGCAACGGGTACGTCATGAAATGGTCGCCATACACCTATCCTGCAGTCCTGGCGGCTGCACGAGAAGCCGCCCAGGAACTCCGGCAAAGCCTGTAGGGCCGGTAGCCCGGCCCCCGGACGATTCGCTTTTACTTCTTCGGCACCGAGATAGTGATGTTGCGGTAACGGATCACACCGTGGTGATCGCCCTGCAGATAGAACGGTCCCGGCTCAGCCTCATTGCTGTCGAGAGCGCCGCCGGTCGGCCCCGGAAGCTCTACGTTGTCGTGGTACATCTTGCCATCGCGCAGCACCGTCACATGCCTGCCGACCAGCGTGACGTCGTAGCTCGTCCACTTGCCAAGGTCATTCTTGGCGCCCGCCGGCGGCGGATACCAGCTGTAGATCGCGCCCATCTCATGCGACGGCAGCTTGCCGCCCTCGGTGCCCACCTGCAGCTCATATCGCCCGCGCAGATAGATGCCGCTGTTACCACCCTCGGGGCAGTTCACCTCAATGTGCAGCTTGAAGTCCTGAAACTTCTCGGTCGTCTTGATGTTGGCGGCCCCGTGGTTCTTCTGACCGGGAACCTCGGGATTGTCATTCACCAGCTCGCCATCGCGAGCCACCCATTTGTTGTTCTCGACGTTGCCGATCGGCTCCCAGCCCTTCAGATCCTTGCCGTCGAAGAGAGCCCGAGGCTTGGTCCACTCCTTCGGCATTGGCCGGTCGAGTAAAGGCGCCTTTACACCGGCCAGCGTCGGCCCATCGGTGTCGCCATGTTTCTCCACTCCAGTCAGCTTGCCCGAGCCGGGCTCCGTCAGCACCCAGGTGACCTCCGACCCCGACCGCTCCGGCCCGAGATCCACAACCAGCTTGCCCGCCTCGACGCTAGCCCCGGTGATCGCGTGCCACGCACCGCCCCTCGGCTGGACTTTGCCTTCAATCTTTCCGGCGCTCTCGGTCAACTCCATCCACTGCGGGTAGGGTTGGCCGGTGGCTGGAGTAACAGTCATATCCCAGCGGCCCAGAAACTTTTTCGCGTCTTGCGCGGCAACGGTCGAAACAAGCGCGACCGCCAGGATAGGGGCAAACAGAATCTTCTTTTTCATTCGCTATGAGTGTAACGCCCGGGGTGATGCCTAGAGTTTAAATGTTCGCCGTCGTTAAGGCGGGCTCATCGAGCGAAGTTTCAAACGCCACCTGAACCACTATTCCTTTCCCCACTCAATAGCTTCTCCAAAAGGCTCCGCCCTTAGCGAAGCCTGAAGGGCGAAGTAGAAGAACCTGCGGTTCACCCCATCTCCCCAGGAATCCAGACAGGTGCACCCAACTCGATTCCCCCTGTGAAAAATTCCCGCATCCGGGTTCTATACTTCTCAAAGAAACTTTTGAAGCAGGAGTAGATGTCCATGAGCACAGCCACGGTCAGCGTCGACGAGTTCCAGGCACTCGAACAGAAGGTGCTTCGCGCCGTCGAGATCATCAAGCAGGAGCGCGAGGCTCGCGCCAAAGCCGAGGCGGAAATCTCAAATCTCCGCGAACAGCTTGAATTCCAGACGCTAGTCGCCCAGGAGGCTCAGACCGCTGTCAACACCCTGAATAAGGACCGCGACAACGTTCGCCAACGCGTCGAGAAGATGCTGCAGCAGATGGACGAGCTCGTCTAAGCTCCAGGAGAACCGATGGACCATACCTCCGCCCCGGCCGCGACCTGCTCTCATCCACTCCAGGAGGAGAGCAAGGCCGTCGCTGTCGAAATCTACGACCAGATCTACCGCCTTCGCGGCACCGACCCGGCCTATATCGAGCAGCTGGCCCACATCGTGGACTCGAAGATGCGCGCCGTCTCCTCGATGGGGAACACGGTCGATTCGCTGCGGGTAGCTGTGCTAGCCGCCCTCAACATCTGCGACGAGCTCGAAACCCTTCGCCAGCGCTATGACGCGCTCGCCGGCAGCCTCTCCCTCTCGCAGGTGACGTTGCGATCCCGAGCCGGCTCGCTTGCCGGCATGCTCGACGAGATCCTCGAAGACCGCAAGGTAGGCTAACGAGACGCAGAAGGGGTAGCGGGAGAGGCGCACCAAAAATAAGGTTTGCAAGACTCACCGTCGACGCATTCGCCGCGGGCCTTGTTCTGATCCATCTCGCCACCTCCGCCCGATCCACCCACGCCGTCATTCTGAGCGCAGCGAAGAATCCCTGTATTTCGCTCGAATCGCCTCAGCTTCCAAATTGAAGCCATCACTTCGACCAAAGCGTCCCTCTGATGGAAGCGTGAAGCGGAGAAATCCGCTTCTACCCCGATCCCATCAGGGGATTACATCTCGTCAGGTTTCTCCACTAGCTAATCCATGCATCAATGCAAACAAAAAATGGTCAAGCAGTCCCTGATTGGGCCTCCGGCCTTTGTTAAGCTGGAAGCAGCCTCAGAAAGGCCTTCCTTCAGAGGCTGATTTTTGCCGAGTAGCCTTATAAATCAAGACTTTGCAAAACAGGCCGAACCTTAGTCCAATTTTTCAGAAGACTTTGCGTGTACTGCGAGGGAGGGGCATGTACATCCCGAAACATAATGAAGAGACTCGCGCCGAGGTGATGGACCGGCTTATGCGCTCCCATCCCCTTGCTGCGCTCGTCACCATGGGTAAGTCCGGCCTCTTCGCGACTCATCTCCCTCTCGTCCTTCACCGCCAGGACGACCAGAATGCCGTACTTCGCGGCCACCTCGCTCGCGCCAACCCCCAGTGGAAGGAGTTCTCCCCGGAGATTGGCGTGCTCGCTATCTTCTCCGGCCCGGAGCACTACATTACGCCCTCCTGGTATCCCGAGAAGGCCGAGACCGGCAAGGTCGTTCCCACCTGGAACTACGCCGTCGTCCACGCGTACGGCGCGCTCTGCATCATCGAAGACCCGGAGTGGCTCCTCGCGCATCTCAATACCCTGACCGATACGCACGAAGCCGCGCTGGCCTCGCCCTGGAGCGTTTCGGATGCTCCCGCAGATTTCATCGCAAGTATCGCCCGCGGCATCGTTGGCCTGGAGATGAAAGTTAACCGGCTGGAAGGGAAGTGGAAGGTCAGCCAGAACCAGACGGAGCGCACACGGATGTCGATCGCCAGCGAACTTGAGGATCTCGGTACCGAAGACGCGCTCGCGATGAGCGGGTTGGTGAAGGGCCGGCGTCCGTAAAACTGCTGTAACGGCGCACATTTTACGCCTGTGCGTCAACTTGCAAAGCACCTTCGCCGCAGGTAGCATCACAACCTAAGAGACCGGCCTGCAAAGCAGGTGCGCGATCCACGCTGGTTGAACCAACATTCATTGAACAGGGGCCTGGCTCGTATACATGGTTCGGTGTGCAACGTCCGCCAGTCCGGAATGCCTAAAGAACCACGGCAGGGTCCCGCCGTCTTAGGACGGGTTCACCAGCGCATCAGTGCACGGCCCCGCGGGTCGGTCCTCTTGCCTTTACGGTCCTGTTTTCCTTCTCTGCTTCCACAACGCAGATGGCAGCTCTTTCAAAGAAGGGGATGTCATCTGAAGCGAAGCCCGAAGGGCGCAGTCGAAAGATCTGCGGTTTCAGGATCTGTGGTTTTCAAGACGTAATGCATCCCAGTCTTCTGCATATCGGTTTTCTGACGATTCCGACCTACGGCCTTCTGGCTGCGTTTGGTCTGATGTTTGCGCTGGTACTGAGCCTTCGCACGGCCGCCGTCGCGGGCCTCAGCCCGGATCGCATCTGGAACGCCGGACTCTTCACCCTGATCGCTGCCTTCGTCCTGTCGCGTCTACTCTTGGTGGTAGAGAATCTTCATACCTTCTGGGCCTTCCCCATCCTGCTGCTGATGGTGCCTTCTCTGACGCCGCTCGGACTCGCTCTGACTGCCGTTGCCAGCCTGGTCTATCTTCGGACCCGCAGCATCGACATCTGGTCTACTCTCGATGCCTGGGCTCCCTGCGCAACGCTCGCCTGGGCATTCCTCGCCCTCGGCCACTTCGCCGAAGGCAGCGATCCGGGACTTCCGAGCCGCCTGCCCTGGGCGGTTGCGCTGCCGTCCAGTTCGCTCCGGCTGCAACCGGTCGCGATCTACGCCGCCATCGTTGCGGTCCTGCTGACCGCGACGCTGCTGGTTCAGCTTCCGCGCCGCCGTCGCGCCGGAGATACCGCAGCAATTGCGCTCGCCGCCAGCGGCGTGGCACAGTTTCTCCTCAGCTTCCTGCGCGAACCGGCCTACTATGAGAACACGCTGGGGCGCCTGCTCGACCCGATCCAATGGGTCGCTTTGGGCATGATCGTGGTCGCGGGAATCCTCTGGCAGCAGCCGCGAAGGGAGATTGTCCATGCCATCTAAGCACATGTTGCCAAAGGGCAAGCGCCGCCAGACCGTGAAGCCGGAGTACCGTGCCACACGCGATGTTGAGCCTGCGCCTGCGCCCGTAATCCCTGTTCTCGAGCTTGAGAACGAGGGTGAAGGCAGCCTGCGCTCCTTCAGCGTTCCTCCTGAGGCCGCAGGCCTCAGGCTCGACCAGTATCTCGCCCAGGCGATTGCGGACATCAGCCGGTCGCGCGTTCAGCTTCTCATCGACCATGGCCAGGTGCGCGTGAACGGCGAGGCAGCAAAGGCAAAGATGAAGCTGCAGGGCAGGGAAGAGGTTGTGATCGAGGGCACTCCCCATCCGCCGCCGCTGCATGCTTTTCCCGAAGATATTTCCCTCACGATCGTTTATGAAGACGAATTTCTGGCCGTCATCGACAAACCCGCTGGCATGATGGTGCATGCAGGCGCAGGTGTGGCTGCCCCGGGCGAAGAGGCGGACGAGCGTAACCATGGCACTCTTGTGAACGCGCTGCTGTACCACTTCAATAAGCTTTCGCAGGTCGGCGGCGAGCTTCGGCCTGGAATCGTGCATCGCCTGGATAAACAGACCAGCGGATTGATCGTGGTCGCTAAAGATGACGTGACCCACCGCAAGCTCAGCGAGATGTTTGCGGCCCGGGAATTGGAGAAGACTTATCTCGCTCTCGTCCATGGCAGTGTCTCTCGAGATAACGTCACCATTAGTCTTCCTATAGGCAGGGACCTGGTGAGGCGGATCCGAATGACGACGCGCCGCTCACTGGAAAGCGAAGGCGTCCGCCCTGCCGTCTCCCATGTCAAGGTGCTGGAGCGAATCTCGAGTGAGATTTATGGCCGGTTTACGGTGGTCGAGGTAAAGATCGAAACCGGACGGACCCACCAGATTCGTGTTCATTTACAGTCACTTGGCCATCCGGTGGTAGGTGATACGCTGTACGGCGCCCCTCATCGCGTGGGGCAAGCGCCGAATAGCCGCTCACTGGACCGGAACTTTCTGCACGCAGCGCGCCTGGCATTTCAGCATCCCCGCACCCGGAAGGCTGTAGCGTTCGAGGCGCCGCTGCCATCTCAATTAGCGGAGCTGCTGGGTGTGCTCCGCGCCGGATGACTCCGTTGAGTAAAATGATCGGAGTGACCGTACCGACACGAATGAACCGCATCTTTCGGCTGCTAACTACTCTTTCTCTCTCGGCTGTCTTCGCCTCGACCACGTGTGCCCTGGCGCAGACGCCGTCGACTTCATCCGGTAGCCTGCCCTCCGCTCCTGCACCCACAATGACGCAACCCGCGACGACGCCCGGGACTACGGCAACTCCGCTAACTACAGGACAGCCCGGACCGGCTCAGACGACATCGGCTCCATCGCCCTCTGCAGACCAACAGTCTGCAGACAACGAACCGATTACGACCATCAAGGTGCAGGTCAACGAAGTCAATCTGATCTTCACGGTAACGGACAAAAAGGGCCGCTTCATCACGGGCCTGAAGCGCGAGAACTTCGGTTTGCTGGATGATGGCCGTCCTCCGGTTGCGGTTCTTCGCTTCAGCCAGCAGACGAATCTTCCGCTTCGTGTCGGCATCATGCTCGATACATCCAGTTCAATTCGCCAGCGATTCCAGTTCGAGCAGGATTCTGCAATTGAGTTTCTTCTCCAGATCCTGCATCGTAACGACCGCGCCTTCGTGCAGGGCTTCGACATCGAGACCGATATGGCGCAGGGCTTTACCAACAATATCGATCTGTTGAACCAGGGAATCCGCAAGCTGCGTCCTGGAGGCGGTACGGCTCTATACGACGCTCTTTACAGGACCTGCCGTGATCAGATGCTGACCCTGCAGGAAGACGGCGCCGTTCGCCGCGCCCTGATTGTGCTCTCCGACGGCAATGACAACTACAGCCGTGCCCAGCAGTCGGATGCCATCAAGATGTGTCAGCGCGCAGAGACGATCGTCTACACCATCAGTACGAACGTCAGCCCCAGCAAGGACAAGGGCGACGATGTGCTTCGTGCGATCTCCGAGGCGACCGGAGGCATGGCCTTCTTTCCCACGAAGATTGAGGACGTAGCGGTCGGCTTCCGAAACATTCAGGAGGAGCTGCGTAGCCAGTACTCGCTGGTTTATCGCCCGGCGGACTTCAAGCAGGATGGCTCATTCCGGACGATCTATCTCCAGGCCCTCGATCCTCGCTACAAGGTTCGCGCCAGCAAAGGCTACTTCGCACCGCGGCCGGCACCCTAGTGCGCTCAAAGCTGGTCGCGATATTTCTCGATAGCCAGCAGAACCAGTTGCGAACGGGTACGGACGCCAGTTTTGGAGAACAGTTGCTGAAGCGTAGCCTTGACGGCGCTCTCTGAGATGTTGAGGTTTCCCGCGATCTCTTTGTTCGCCAGCCCCTGCAGCAGATAACGCATCGTAGTGCGTTCGCGCTCAGTGAAACGCGGCGACTCCTGCGGCTGTACTGCGGCGACCACGGACTGCAGATACTGCTGATCGATCAGCACCCGTCCCTGCGCTACTTCAACGATGGCGCGCTGCAGGTCCTCCGGGGACTCTTGTTTATGGAAGATGCCGGAGATGCCACCTTTGATCAGGGCCAGCGCATCCTTGTCGGGAAGACCCGCAGTAACGATCAGGGTTTTGCCGGGGAAGTTCATCGCACGCAGGGGTTCCAGCAGCTTCAGGGCATTTTCTCGTCCCAGGTCATAGTCCAGAATCAGCACGTCGACCGGCGTCGTCCTTAAATCTTCCAGCGCCTGTGCGGAATCGCCGCTTTGCCCCGCAATCGTGAAATGTTCGTCGGCCTCGAGCAGTCGTCGCAGACCCTCGCGAAACAGCCCGTGATCGTCCAGCAGATAGATGCGAATGGCATCGGGATTCACGTATAGTTCGTCTCCTGGTGCAATATCTTCGGTACCGTCAGATCGATGCGGCCTTCAGGTCGGCGGGCAGCAGGACGATCACAAAACAGCATCCGGATTCAGTTGGCTCAAAGTGCAGCTCTCCGCCAAAGCTTTCGACCATCGCCCGCGATACATAAAGCCCCAATCCGGAACCATCTGACTCCGGACGGAAGGGCTGAAAAAGATCTTCTACTTTACTGATGCCTGGGCCGGTATCACAGACTCGCAGAAAAACTTTTTCTTCTGCGAAGACTGTTTCAATCTTTAGCTGTCGCTCCGCCGAGCGCTGCACAGCACGCAGCGCGTTTTGAGAGAGGTTCAGAAGGATCTGTATAAGTCCGTGATGGTTGGCACGGACCGCAGGGAGGTTTGGAGGAACCAGCCACTCAAATTCGCCGTCAATATCTGACCAGTCCTGCCCGACGATCACCCGCATCTCCTCCGCGAGTTCCTGCAGGCGCACAGAAGAGACGCGCATGCGCGTCTCTTTGTGCGGATCGAGAGATGCCAGGTCTCTTAGCCCAGAGGCGAGGTTTTTCAGGGCGATGAAGTCAGGGTTCCCGGAGATAATGCTGCTTCTCTCCATGTTGGAGGCCACGACAAAGATCGCTGAGCATAGATTGCGGATCTCGTGAGAGACGGCGCCTGCCAGGATGCGATCATGATGGACGATCTGTTCAAACTGCGCCTGCTCTCGCTCGCGGACCTCATCGGAGGTATCGACGACGATCGCTGCCAGGTGACGAGCAGGCCCTTCGCCATAGATGGAAAACCAGGTAGTTACCGGAAGCACGGTGCCATCGGCCCGTCGTGCCCACGCAGTGGAGGAAGTTCGAATCTCTCCCATGCGTGCAGGTAGCTGAAGCGCGTCATGGAAGAGTCCCACATATCTTCGGATATCCTGACCCAACAAAGGCCGGTCAGATTGCAGCAGGATCTCTGCAGCCTGGTTGGCTGCGACAATTTTTCCGTCGCAGTCCATCGTCAGGATGGCTGCGGGACTGCTCTGCGCCAGCAGCCGAAGCTGTTCCTGCACGCGGCGTCGCATGCGCTGTTCATAGCGGAGGCGCGAATAGTGTTTCAGCACGACGCGGCGTGAATCGGCGATCTGGTAGATCCAGAGGCCGCAGGCGGTATAAGCGATCGTAGCCATGCAAAAGCGCAATACGTGCTCAAGGTGAGTCTCATCAGCAGTAAACAGGCCGCGGGTATAGGCGCACAAAGCAGCAGCAAGCACGATCTGCCAGCGATCGAAGATCGTCGCTGCAAGCATGACGGGGAAAATGTAAAGAATTCCCAGGGAAAAGTCGAAGTTGAAATACCATTCCAGCAGAACGAGGAGGGAGACGAGGGAGAGGGCGGTCAGAAAGATAAGGCCACGGCCACCATGGGCGGACCGCATTCGTACAAAACGCCTGTAAAAGGTGTTCACGCGTTCTATTAGACGCAAAAATAGCAAAAGTATGAACGGCAAATATCCGAAAGATAGGTAATATCTCATCTCCCGGCAATACCCAAAGAGCATCTGCAAGATAGGGCGCGTGGGGGCGGCTGAGGCAGTCTAATTCGCATAAGGGAAACGAAGCGAATGATTGTTCGAGACCGGTTGCCTCTCAAAAGAATATGGCCCCAGGCGTGGAAGCGGCTTCTTGTTCTGCTGATCTTCGACTGCACTGTAGCGGCGGCCTATTCCATCTTTCACCACAGGTGGATCTCCTTGAATGGTCTCCCTATCGCTCCATTGGCATCGGCGCTGACTATCTTCCTTGCCTTTCGAACCAATGCCGCCTATGGTCGCTGGTGGGAGGCGCGTCAACTTTGGGGTCAGCTAGTGAATACGTCGCGGGCGCTTGCCGTGCAGTTTCTCACCATGCTGGATGATGAAACGGAAGATCAGCATCGCGTGCCCCTGCGGAACACTCTCGTGCTGCACCACATCACCTTTACGCATGCTCTGCGATGCCACCTCCGTAAACAGACTGCCCTGCCAGAGGTGCGGACGTTCCTGGGAGAGCAGGCAGCTCGCGAGCTAAGCGTCTACAAGAATCTGCCCGCAGGTCTGGTGCTGCGGATGGGCAGTCTGTTGCGGCAGGCACGCAATGAGGGCATGCTCGACAGCTATCGATGGGCTGCTATCAATGAAAATCTGACGGTGCTTACCAATATCCAGGGAGCGTGCGAACGCATCAAGAATACGCCGTTGCCGCGTCAGTTCGACTATCTGCCTCGAGTCCTTGTCAACGCCTTCTGCTGGCTGCTGCCATTGGGCCTGGTGGAGGACCTCGGGTTGATGACCCCCATCGCCAGCGTGCTGATCAGCTTCACCTTTATCGCAGCCGATCTTATGAGCCGCGAGATTTCGAATCCGTTTGAGAACACCATTCATGACACACCCATGACATCTCTCTCGCGTGCGATTGAGCTTAACCTGCGCGAGCAGATGGAGGAGATCGACCGGGAACGCGCATGGACCGGGATTGCCAAGCATCGCCGCGTACGGCCCATCTCTGACGTCCAACCTGTAGACGGCTTTGTGTTTTAAAGATTTAACCCAGGAGGGAGTACTCATGCTGCAAAGAGCAACCGAGATCGTATTCGCGACAGACTTCTCCGATTCAAGTCATGCCATCATTCCCACCATTGCGCAGTGGGTAGAAAATCTGGGCGCAAAGCTGACCCTTCTCCATATCTATAACCCGAAGAAGATGCTTTACCGCGAGGCGGAGGCGCGCCTGCAATCCTTCTTTGCGGAAGCCGACAATTATCGGCACTGTGATCGCGTGCTGGTCAGCGGAGATCCCTGCGATGGGATCGCTTCCTACTGTGAAAGTCGAAGCAACGTGTTGCTGATGCTGCCGCCCAGCGATCTCTCGGGATTGCCACGCCCGTGGCATCGATCCATGCGCGCCCGCCTCATCCGGCGTCTCACGATTCCCATATGGACGGTGGGAAAGGTGAACGTCGGGGAACCTGCGCCCATATCGAACCGGAACATCGGTGTGTGGCTGGGTGATCCCGAGGAGGGTATCTCACACCTGCAGCACGCTGCTGCTTATGCAAGCGAGACAGGAGGTACGCTTCATCTGCTTCATGTTGTAGACGAGATTGACGAAGGGTCGATGCTCAAGCCCCTGCTGTCTTCTGCTCCAATGGGGCTGGAGGCAGCCGATAGATGGGCTCGTGATCTAGCTGGCACCTTGGAACTCGATTGCAGCTTCGAAGTGCACGTGGCACAGGGAAGGATAGCTCGTGAGTTTCCACAGTTGCTCCATCGCAGCGGAGCCAACATGCTTGTGCTCAGCCAGCAGAGTGCTGTCCACCGCGCGGTCGTCGGTCTGGAGATCAATCCCGTCTTTCGCAATTGTCCCATCAGCCTGGTCTGCGTTCCATTTGGCGCCAGAATGGAGGACCTGCACAGGCAGGTGGCGGAGTCTGCAGCTTAGTGGGGTACTTTATGCGTACTGCTCGACCCGTTGAAGCAACTTCAGCTTCCTTGAAGGATCCAGGAAGCTGGCTTCGACGGCATTGGCGGCAAGCTCGCGCATCTGCTCCATCGTAAAACCGTACACCTGCTGGGCCAGCACATACTCTCCCAGCAGATCGCTTCCAAACATGGGGGGATCGTCGGAGTTCAGCGTGATCATCAGGCCGGACTCGAAGTACTCCTTAACTGGATGAACATCGAAGCCCTTGCAGCATCCGGTTTTTATGTTGCTTGTGATGTTGATCTCGAGCGGAATCTGTTTCTGTGCCAGGATCTCGATCAACTCTGGATCATTTTGCGCTGCCAGTGCATGACCGATCCGCTCCGCACCTATATTGATGGCTGCCCAGATGCTTTCTGGGCCGACGGACTCGCCGGCATGAGCGGTAAGGCGCAGCCCTGCTGCCTTCGCCTCTCGGTAGAGTTCACGGAACTGGTCAGCCGGTCCGCGAGCTTCATCGCCACCGATGCCAATCCCGACAATGCTCGGATACCTCTCACGAAGCTCGGCAGCACGTCGAAAGACCCGTGCTCCTTCTTCCACCCCAAAGTGCCGGACGGCGTCTACGATCCAGAGAAGCGTGGTTCCAAACTCTTTTTCGCCGCGTTCGCGTCCGCGCTCGATGGCCTCGACAAAGGGTTCTACATCTGTCTTCTTCCAGTAATGGATGATGCCGAAGGAGACATAGACCTCAGCGTGCACGACACCCTGCCGGGCCAGCTCACGGATCATGTTGTAGGTGATCAGCTCGTAATCTTCCGGCTCTTTCAGGCGTTCCGTTACGGCCTTGAAGGACATCAGAAAGCCGAGGAAGTCTTCATATTGATAGAGAGCTCGTGCCTGTTCGAGTGTTAGCGGCTGCTCATCATGCCGACTGCTCAGCTCTATCAGCGTCTCCGGCTTGATCGTGCCTTCCAGATGAAGATGCAGCTCTGCTTTGGGCAGACCACGCAGCCAATCTACAACGTCTATCTCCGAATCGCCTTTTGCCAGTCTTCGAGCCATCTCTCTATCTTAGGCTTCGGGAGAGTAAAACTCACTTCGCTTGCGGCTGTAGAAGAAGTAGACGACGAGTCCAACGACTAGCCAGACGAAGAAGCGCACCCACGTCTTTACGGGAAGCCCGGCCATCAGCAGGATGCAGAACGCCACGCTGAGCAGCGGGATAACGGGCCCAAAGGGAACGCGAAAACCGCGATGACGCTCCGGTTGGCGGGATCGCAGCACCAGCACTCCAATGGAGACCAATACAAAGGCAAACAGCGTTCCAATGTTTGACATTTCAGCGAACGTACCCACGTCAAACAATCCAGCAGGAATAGCAACCAGAAAACCTGCAACCCACGTCGCAAATGCAGGAGTCCGGAACTTCGGATGGACTCTGCTGAAGGCGCCTGGCAGCAGGCCATCGCGCGACATTGCGAACCACACGCGGGCCTGACCGAGCTGGAACACAAGGATCGAAGAAATCATGCCAAGAATGGCGCCCAATAGGACTGCCAGCCTGACCCAATGCAGGCTGTGCCCCCCGGGTGTCAGCGAGACACGCTTCAACGCGTTGACGACGGGGGCTGCATCTCCCGCCACCGTCTGCCAGGGAACGATTCCTGTCAGCACGACGGCGACGCCGATGTAGAGGATCGAGCAAATGACCAATGTGGCAAGGATGCCGATGGGGACGTCCTTTTGAGGGCATTTGCACTCTTCGCTCGCGGTCGATACGGAGTCGAACCCGATGTAAGTGAAGAAGATAATCGAGCCGCCTGCAAGAATTCCGCTCCAGCCGTTGGGCGAGAAAGGAACGTAGTTGCCGGGATGGATAAAGCTAAGGCCGAAGAAGACAAACACCAGGATGGCCATAATCTTTATCAGCACCATGATGTTGTTGGTTCTCGCGGACTCCCGGATGCCGCGCACCAGCACCACCGTCAGCAGTAGGACGATCAGGAATGCGGGAATATTGAAGCCCGCATGCCAGCCTGACCTGTAGATATCATGCCCCTCCAGATCCTGCAGGCCTAACGGCAGATAAGCAGGAGATAGCCACTTGGGTGAGATCTTCACGCCCAGCCAATCCAGCAGATCGACAACGTGAGCGGCGAATCCCACGCTCACGCTCATATTGCTGAAGGCGTATTCGAGGATAAGGTCCCAGCCGATGATCCACGCAATCAGCTCCCCCAGCGTCGCATAGGTGTACGTGTACGCCGATCCCGCAATTGGAATCATGCTTGCCAGCTCTGCGTAGCAGAGACCAGTCAGCGCGCACACAATCGCCACCAGCACCAGCGAGATCGCCAGCGCCGGACCTGCACCCGGTCTGCCTGCGACGGCTCCTGTGGTGTGGTGCAGCAGCCCGAGGATTAGGTCAATCACCGGCGAATCCGAGAGCCTGACCTCGCTGGCAGGGTTGCCGCCGATAGCTGTTCCGATGACGGTAAAGATCCCCGAACCGATCACGGCTCCGATTCCGAGCGCAGTAAGGCTGACCGGTCCAAGCGTCTTCTTAAGCGCCTGCTCCGGCCGCTCCGATTCGGAGATCAGCTTGTCGATCGACTTTGTTCTGAAGATTTGCTTAGCCAGCACCCTGCTCCTCAAACAGAATTGTCCGGCAGAGCTACCCCGAACTTATCCAAGTCACATGCGATGGTGAACCAAGGGATGTGACTCGATTGGGAGGAGCTACTCTCCGGGCGCGCAGGCGGGGTGCCGTGCTTCGCCCGAAGAGCCTCATGGAACACTAACGCTTCGACTGACCACGCGCCAGCTTGCGAACCTTGGCCTTGTTCGAGCCACGCGGAGTCGTGCGCTTGGCCTTGGGAGCAGCCTTCTTGCGGGCAGCCCGCTTTACCTTCTTCCGCTCCACCTTGTCTGTAATGCTCTTGGTATTTGCCATTCGTCTCTTATCAAACTCTCTCTAAAAATAGTTTCGGGGAAACTTAGAGGCGCTCCAACTGGGCAAACTTCTCCACCAGCTTCTTCACGCCATGCTGTTGAAATTGTACTGTAATCTTGGCGTCATCCCCATCCCCTTCGCGACGAAACACCATTCCTTCCCCGTATTTCGGGTGCCGGACCCTCGTTCCCTGCTGCAGACCGGTCTTGCCTGCCGGCGCGGCAACTTCCATCTTCGGGCGGCCTGGCTTCGCGCCAGGGACCTTCTGCCCACGTCCAGCAAAGAAGCTCGCAATGTTGTCCAGCGACCCCGACCCGCCTGAAAATCCACGCCCGGTTCCCCGGTCTCTTGATGTTCCGGCGGCCCCGCGCCCTCCGCTCTGGTCCTCATCCTCATAGTTCCAGTGGCGTTCCGTATCCTCATGTTCCCCGCGCCCAAAGCGATTTGCCTTGGGGTACGGTGTGGAATACAGCCTGCTGTAATCTCCGCCGAACTGCGGCCTCTCCGGAGGACTGCCAAGATCTTCCATCAGCCGCGACGGAACCTCCTCCAGAAACCGCGAAGCCACCGTAGCGTCCGGCATATCGCTGCCGTACCTGCGGCGATGCCGCGCCCGCGTCATGACCAGCGTGTCCATGGCGCGCGTCATGCCCACGTAGCAGAGTCGACGCTCCTCCTCCAGGCCGCTGGGGTCCATCATGGTCCGCGCGCTCGGGAAGAGGCCTTCCTCCATGCCTGCCACAAAGACCAACGGGAATTCCAGGCCCTTGGCAGCATGCATCGTCATCAGGGTAACTTTGGCTTCGGCCGAGTACTGGTCTGCATCGCTTGACAGGGCGGCATGATCCAGAAATGTATCGAGCGTTTCGCCGCGTTCCTCCGCGTCCTGCGCCGCGTTGGCAAGTTCCTTCAGGTTTTCGATCCGCGAAAATGCCTCCGGGGTTCCTTCGTCCTCAAGCGACCGTATATAACCGCTGCGATCATTCAGAAATTTGATCAGCTCCGGCAGCGTAGCTCGTCCGCCGGGCGTGCGAAACGCTTCTCTCTCTTGGTTCGAGGCGCCGTCTTCCGCTCGCAAACGGGTGTCATTCTGAGCGGAGCGCAGCGAAGTCGAAGGATTTGCAGTATTCTTCCTCGGCTTCTCCTCCTTCAGCACCACAGGAGCAAACGGATTGAAACTCGCCGAATCGATCCCATGCTCCGCATCCGAGTCCTCTGAGTTCTCCGCCGCTATGGTCGAAATCTCCTCACTCGGCCCGAAGTCGAAGGCAAAATTGAAGCTGGTATCGAACTCCTCATTCTCGCCTGCAGCCTCTGGCTCTGCCGCAGCGTCATTTTGTTCCGGCTCGATAGTGAACTCTGCCACATCGAACGAAATATCGTCACTCGCGTCTTCATGCACGTCCGCTTCAAGCTTCTCCGCAAATCCCGGACCCGCCATCGCGCGCGCATCGTCAATCAGCCTGCGAAAACCCTCCAGCGCATTGAGCGTGCGTTGCGGCAAGAGACGATCTTCCATCGCGCGCGCCATTGCATCCCACGTGCTCATGCCCGAACTTAACGCCATCCGCTCGAGCGTCTCCATCGTCGTCTTGCCGATGCCGCGCGGAGGTGAGTTCACAACTCTCTGCAACGCGATCGAGTCATGTGGGTTCTGCACCAGCTTCAGATAACTCAGCAGGTCTTTTACCTCGGCGCGATCATAGAAGCTGAATCCACCAACCATGTGGTACTGGATCTGGTATCGCCGCAGAGCCTCTTCCACCAGTCGCGACTGTGAGTTCGTGCGATAAAGCACTGCGCATCGCGGCTGCTCCTCCTGCTGGCCCGCCTCGCGCAGGTACCGTTGAATGCGGTCTGCGATAAACAGCGCCTCGTTCTCTCCGTCCGGCGCTTCATAGTATCCAATCAGCGAGCCACCCTCGCGAGCCGTCCACAGGTTCTTGCCCTTGCGCTGCGTGTTCTGCGAGACGACAGCACCCGCGCCCTCAAGAATCACCTGCGTCGAGCGGTAGTTCTGCTCCAGGCGAATCGTCTTTCCGTTCGGAAAGTCCTTCTCGAAGTCCAGAATATTTTTAATGTCAGCCCCGCGCCAGCTATAGATCGACTGGTCTTCATCTCCGACCACGCAGACATTCTTCTCCGGCCCGGCCAGCAGCTTCATCAGCTCATACTGCGGACGGTTCGTGTCCTGGTACTCGTCGATCATGATGTAGCGATAACGCCGGTTATACCGCTCCCGCACCTCGGCAGAAGACTTCAGCAGCCGCACCGTCTCCAGCAGAAGATCGTCGAAGTCCATCGCGTTCGCCTTGGCCAGCTCCTTGCGGTAGATCTCATAGATGTGTGCGATCTTCTCCTCAAGAGGATTGGCCGAGGCAAGGAAGTACTCCTGCGGGTCGATCATGTGGTTCTTAGCCCAGCTGATCCTTCCCAGCGCCACCCGCGGCTTCAGGCTCTTGTCATCGATGCCCAGGCGCTTCAGCGCGGCTTTCACAACCGCTTGCTGATCCTGCTCGTCATAAATTGCGAAGGTCTTCGTCAGGCCGACACCATTCACGCGCAATGCTTCAATGTCACGCCGCAACACGCGCACGCAGAAGCTGTGAAAAGTTGCAAGCGTGGGCTTGCTGAGCGTGGTATGGCCAAGTATCTTCTCGACGCGTTCCTCCATCTCCTTCGCAGCCTTGTTGGTGAAGGTGACGGCAAGGATGGCATCGGCGGGAACGCCGCGCTCTTCAATCAGGTAAGCGATGCGGTGCGTAATCACTCTTGTCTTGCCGCTGCCTGCGCCTGCAAGCAGCAACACAGGGCCATCCACCGTGCGAATTCCCTCCTGTTGCTGAGGGTTCATTTTTTCTAAAAGACGACTCAATCTGATACACGCTCCACTCTCAATTTTAACCTTCCGCGAACATTCACATCTTGCAGCTGCATTCCGTCACCGTCTCCATGCGTTTGGTCACTTTCAACAATCCCCGGGAACTTCTTTGAGTCCAATCCGTATCGACATACGAAGGGCCTGACTGAACCATGGCAGCAAGGTCCATCACATAAACGCACAAAACCGGGAGCATCACAATGAACTACCGTAAAGCTATTGCCGCTACTGCCGTCGTCGCCTCCTCCCTGCTCGCCTCCCCTGCGGTCTATGCCGCAACCAGCGTGCACGCACCCGTTCTGGCCATGTTCGGCAAGTCGAAGACCGTCAAGCTCACCATCATGAATGACAGCGGTGCACCCATGGAGGTGAAAGCAGGCGAAGAGGTCATCAAGCTCGAAGCCGGCAAGCCCACCACGGTAAGCCTTCCAGCGGGAACCCGCATTGTTTCTGCCGCAGACACCGCTACGCAGAAGGCAGGGACCCTGATCGCCGAAGCCAACAGCTCACTGAACGGCGCTACCATTCACATCAAGTAGTCAGCAAAAACAGAAACTGCAATCCGGCCTTTGAGGCGACGTCCCGCTTCGGGGATATATATCGCCTCAAAGGCCGCATCGTGATTCACGCGCCATTCTCGCTGGATTGATATCCTGACTATGTGATCCGAAACGTTGCTGTCTTCTGCGCCTCTTCTAGCGGGGCAGACCCTGCTTATCATGATGCAGCTGTCGAGCTTGGTCACCTGCTCGCCCAGCAGGACATCGGTCTTATCTATGGCGGCGCTAACGTCGGCCTCATGCGGGCCGTGGCTGAATCTGCTCTTCTGCATGGAGGACGTGTTGTCGGCGTCATCCCCGAGGTGCTCGTTGACCTCGAGATTGCACACCGTGGCTTGACCGAACTGCACATCACCACCAGCATGCACACCCGCAAGGCAATGATGGGTGAGCTGGCCGACGCCTTCCTTGTGCTTCCTGGAGGCTTCGGCACACTCGAAGAGATGTTTGAGGTACTCACCTGGCAATCACTTCGTCTGCACCAGAAGCCGACGGTCCTCATCAACATCGGCGGCTTCTACGACAAGCTCATCGAGTTTCTCGATCATTGTGTCGAACAGGGTGTCTTGAGGCCCCACGCGCGCGAGAATCTGCGCATTGTCTCAGGAATTCCAGAAGCTTTTCGGCTGCTGCTTCCCGCCTAGCGCGTAAATTCATTCGATACGGCAGCAATCTCATCTTCATAGTTGTCTCAGCACGATTCTGTTCTCTGGGGAAAAATGTCATCCCGAGCGTAGCCCGAGAGGGCGAAGTCGAAGAATCTTCGTTTATTCCCTCGATCTTTTCCCTTATAAGGAAAGAAATGGCCGCCATCCTTCGCATTCTCAAAATTCGATAATCGGTCAATGTTTGCGTTATTCGCGCTTCTTGGTAAATATGTATTTGAAATGCATATTTCGGAGGAAGCATGCAGCAACAGCAGAAGGAAATCGTCAAAGCCACCGTTCCAGTACTGCAACAGTACGGAGAAGCCATCACCACTGAGTTCTACAAGACGCTCTTCGCGGAGCACCCTGCGCTTCTGAATATCTTCAACCCCGCCAACCAGCGGAGCGGTGGACAGGCACGCAGTCTCGCAGCTTCCATCCTTACCTATGCTGCCCACATCGACCATCTGGAGCAGCTTGGCGGTATGGTGAACCGGATCGCTCACAAGCATGCCAGCCTTGAGGTGCAGCCGGAGCACTACCCCATCGTTGGCGATCATCTGCTTCGCGCCATCCGCGCCGTGCTTGGTGAGGCGGCAACCCCTGAGATCATCGCAGCCTGGGGGGCGGCTTATCAGCAGTTGGCCACCATCATGATCGGCACCGAAAAGAACCTCTACAGAGAGGGCACGACGCAGCCGGGCGGATGGACTGGTTACAAGCCGTTGACCGTTGTCCGCAAGGTGGCTGAAAGCGAGACCATCACCTCCTTCTACCTGGAATCGCCCGACGGCTCTCCTCTCCCGCCCTTCCGCCCGGGACAGTATCTTGCGGTCAGGGCGCATGTGGCCGATGCTCCCTTTCAGCAGATTCGCCAGTACAGCCTTTCAAAGACCAGCGAGGGCCGTCAGTACCGCATCAGCGTTAAGCGCGAGCTTGCGCCGGGGCACATTGCGGCTGCAGAGAACGGCCTTATCTCCAACCACCTTCACGATGAGGTCAATGAGGGGGACTCCATTCTCGCGCACGTCCCGCAGGGAGATTTCGTTCTCCAGGATAGCCAGCGCCCTGTGGTGTTGCTGAGCGGTGGCGTTGGAATTACCCCGGCGATCTGCATGTTGCACCACCTGGCTGCAAATGCACCCTATCGGCCTGTGCTCTTCATCCACGCGACCCTGCAGGGAAATCATCACGCCTTCCGCAAGGAGATCGGTGAGCTTGTCTCCGGCTTCTCGCACCTGCGCTCGTTGACCTTCTACGAAAGGCCCTCTGATGCGGACAAACTCGGCATCGACTACGACCATGCCGGTCGTATCTCCACAGAGATCCTTGCTTCGCAGCTGCCCCAGCAGGATGCGGAGTTTTACTATTGCGGGCCAGTGGGATTCATGAACGCCGTCGACAGCATTCTGGATGCTCTTAACATCCCGCCAGCCTCCCGCTATAGTGAAGCTTTCGCCCCCGATCCGTCCTTTGCGACCGAGGTTGCGCGGGCGTAGTAAGGAGTCTTCGCCCAAATGACGATCACCCGTTTCTCGGATCTGGCCCTGCGCCTTCTGATGTATCTCGGCAGTCGAGCCGAGCCCATGAAGGCCACGGTCACGGTCCGGGAGGCGGCTGAACTCTTCAACGTTCCCTACACTCACCTGGTCAAGGTGGCCCATCAGCTGGGCCAGCAGGGATTTCTCATTACCGCCAAAGGCGCCGGCGGTGGGCTACGGCTTGCGCGTTCAGCCGACTCCATACGCCTCGGCGAAATCCTGCGCATTTCAGAACCGTCTGATGCGGTAGTCGACTGCGTCAGCCAGCCCTGTCCTCTTGCCGGGGCATGCCTGCTGAAGGGCGCGCTGGACAGCGCCTATGCTGCCTTTCTCGATACGCTCGACCGATACACCCTGGCCGAGGTAGCACGCACACCGCGCCTCCAGAAGCTGGTCTCTATCAAAGTCTGATGGCTCTAACAATTAGAGCCATCCTCATTCAGATGTAATCTTTCGATTCCTTTTCCGTGTGGCAACATCCTGCGAATCAGTTCTTCCCGCTGCACTCCGGACACTGGCACACGCGCCGCAGATACTCCCAGGAATAGATGCCGCTTTCGTGCCCGTCATTCCACTTGAACTTCACGGCATAGTTGCCTACTGGAGTGATCTCGACCGGCCGCGCTGGAGCCTCATACATCGGCAGCAGAGACTGTGGCCTGGGCTTCGGCTCTCCCGGTTTGCGGCCATTCTGCTCGCGCTCTTCATGGCAGGTCGCGCAGGGACATCCATTCCGCAACCATGCGAAGCTCCACGCGCTCTTGTGCCCGTCTTTCCAGTCGACTTCGACTCCTGTGCCTTCCGTCTTATGAATCCGCACTTTGGCTGGAGTAACCGCTTCCACCGGAAGATGCTTCTCCGTGGCAGCCTCTCTTGCAGATTGTTCCGCGCTGACGAACCTGATCCCCTCGTGACTCATACTTCCACTTCCTTCATCAAATCAAACTGCCTCGCTGCCTGGGCATGCTGCCGTCTTCACAATCCATTTCTCCAGAAGAAGTACGACGCTACCAGGCACCCGGTTATGACGACGATGGCCCGTAGGACGTTCGGATTCATCCTGCGAGCATATTGCGCTCCGATGTAGCCTCCTGTGCCGGCAAAAAGCATGGAGACGATACAGTAATGCCACACGATTGCGCCCGTCAGTACAAACGTCAATACAGCGGAGAGATTGGAGAGGCACGCCGCCAGGACCTTCATCGAATTCAGTGTGTGCATCTCCTCTACGCCAAACAGTGCCAGCACCGTCATCACCAGAAATCCACCCCCGGCGCCGAAGTAGCCGATATAAAAGCAGATTGGCAGCAGCGCCAGAAAGACCAGCAGGGGAGATATCTTTCGCTCTGCATGCGGAATCGCCGAGCGTTGCCGCATCCAGCGCGAGACCGGTCCGCTCAGGCCGAAGAGAATCGTCGCCCCCAGCAGCAGCCAGGGAATCAGGTGCAGAAAGGTCATCTGATGCGTGTGCAGCAGAATCACCGCTCCGGAGACACCTCCAAGGGCCGAAGCGATGCAGATCGCTGGCAGCAGGTCCTTTCGCATATCTCCGTGCAAGGCCGCGACCGAAGTCAACTGTCCCGGCCATAGGGCTACGGTATTGGTGGCATTCGCCTGAATCGGTAGAACGCCGACGCCAAGCATGGCAGGGAATGAAAGAAACGACCCTCCGCCCGCCATCGCGTTCATCACCCCGGCGATCGACGAGGCGGCGACCAGCCAGGCATAGCGCCAGTGCGTGATTATGCCGGAAACCATCCACCTTCCATTGTACCGGTTGACTTACTCTGCCGCGTTCAGCCGGATCTCCGGCGTAGCCGCGACCAGCTCACGCGTATACGTCTCCCGGGGCGAATCGCAGACCTGCTCGCATGTCCCCAACTCAACTAGTCGGCCCCGCTTCATCACCGCAACGCAATCGCACAGATATCGCACCAGCGGCATCGAGTGCGAGATGAACAGATACGTCAGCCCATAACGCTGCTGCAGCTCCCGCAGTAGATTCACCACCTGTGCCCCCACGCTGACATCCAGAGCGCTTACCGGCTCATCCAGCACCAAAAACTCCGGACGCAGCGCCAGCGCGCGAGCAATGTTGACCCTCTGGCGCTGTCCTCCGCTGAACTCATGCGGATATCGTCCCAACGCCGACGCGTCCAGACCGACCTCATGCAGCATCTGCTCCAGCCGAGCCCGGTCGCAGCGTTCCCCGTGGATCGCGAACGGCTCCGCGAGAATATCCCGTACCTTCATCCGTGGATTGAGCGCCGCGAAGGGATCCTGGAACACCACCTGCATCTTGCGCCGCATCGCCCGCAGTTCGCCTGCGCGCATCGCCAGCAGATCGCGCCCGTCATACCGCACCTCACCCGCCGTCGGTTCCACCAGGCGCAGCAGCATGCGCGCTACCGTGCTCTTGCCCGAGCCTGACTCGCCCACCAGCCCCAGCGTCTCACCACGCGCAATCGCAAACGAGACATCCTCCACCACGCGCGTACCTTCGCCGTATTCCTTCGTTAGCCCGCGCGCTTCTACCAACATCGTCCCGTCCTGCATAGCCGGATCGTAGCATCTCTCTCAATCAAGCTTCGGATGCAGCCGGTGAAATCCCGTCGCATCCTGATACGCCCTCGCGAACGCGGCCAGCCGCGCATCCGAGTACAGGCCTCCCAGAAACGTCAGCGACACCGGCGTGCCCGGCCCACCAACATTCCTGCGATCTCCATCGCCATCATGCTCCGGCTTCGGAGCATCCTCTCCTCGCACTCCATTCGGCACAATCACCGCAGGATGCCCCGTCAGGTTGGTCCCGGAAAGCTGCGCACCGTCGCTCGGCGTCACAACCACGTCCACCTCATCGAACAGCTTCGCCATCGCGTCGATCGCCAGCATACGCGCCCTCTGCGCCTGCACGTAATCCACTGCCGAATAGAACCTCGCGCGTCGAAAACTATTCGGCCAGTCGAAGTCCTCCTGCCCGTTCAGCAGGGCATCGCGCCCGCTCAGCGTCAGCTCGTCGAAGGCCGCCGCAGCCTCCGCACTCAGCACAGGAGTGATGTCGCCGAAGTGATATCCCTTAGGCATCTTCACCTCCTTCAGCATCACCCCCATCCTGCGGAGCGCCGCCAGTGCAGCGTGACCGTACTTCAAGTCGTAAGTGTCGCGCTCAGCCTCACGCCTGCGCTTGTCCGAAGCGTCCTTCTCCAGCACCGGCGCATCGAACTCGCTCTTCAGATATCCCACCCGCAGCTTCTTCCAGTCATACTCCGCATCCCAGTTGAACGCCGCATCTTTCACCGTGCGGTCCTGCCCATCCGGCCCATAGATCGCGCTCATCACCAGAGCACAGTCCTCCACGCTGCGGCAGATCGGCCCGATCTTGTCCATGGTCCAGCTCAGCGTCATGGCTCCGGTGCGCGGTACAAATCCGAACGTCGGCCGCAGTCCGGTTACGCCGCAGCGCGTGCTCGGCGAGGAGATCGAACCCAGCGTCTCCGTCCCGATCGCAAATCCAACACACCCCGCCGACACCGCACTCGCGCTCCCGGCAGACGATCCGCTCGACCCCTGCTTCGGATTCCAGGGGTTCCTCGTCCGCCCTCCAAACCACAAATCCCCCTGCGCCAACGCACCCATCGTCAGCTTCGCCACCAGCACCGCACCGGCAGCGTCCAGTCTCTGAACGACCGTGGCGTCGTAGTCAAAGCTCTGCTGCTCAAATCCCGCCGCACCCCACGTCGTGGGATACCTCTTAACCGCCAGCAGGTCCTTCGCGCCCCAGGGAATGCCATGCAGCGGCCCTCGATACTTACCCGCAGCAATCTCCTTATCGGCCACCGCAGCCTGCCGCAGCGCGCGCTCCTCCGTCAGCGTAATCACAAAGTGCAGCCGCGGATCGTAGCGCTTGAGCCGCGCAAGATACATCTTCGTCAGGGCAACCGAGCTCACCTTCCTCGTCTTCACTAGCTCCGCCAACTCTCGCACCGAGGCGAACGCCAGCGCGTCCTCACCTCCATTCGCCAGCGCCTGAACTTTTGGGGCCTTGCTGATTCGCATCGGTTTCTTTACGGGATCGAGCTTCATTCCCGCAGGAATAGGATCGAACAGAAACGCCGGAGGCACACTGTTCTGGATATGCATGCTGCGAATCACCAGCACGGAATCCCTCTGCTCGCGTAGCGCTTCGATGACCTGCTTCTTCTGCGCATCCGTCAGCTTTACCGCTGCAATCGCTGCTGCCG
Source organism: Edaphobacter sp. 12200R-103 (assembly GCF_010093025.1). Lineage (GTDB taxonomy): Bacteria > Acidobacteriota > Terriglobia > Terriglobales > Acidobacteriaceae > Edaphobacter. Next base: position 4,407,784 of record NZ_CP048114.1, read on the forward strand.
CGTCAATCATCTCCGGCGTAATCTTCGCCAGATGATCATGGTCCACTCCGGCGGGCTCAGGCGTCGCCGGGGTCGAGGGCCTCGCCTGTTGCACTGCCATTCCCCACAGAACTCCAGGAAGCAGCGTCTGCCCCAGTCCCACAGCAGAGCACACGTTCAGAAACCTGCGCCGGTCCATCCCACCCAATTGTTCGCTCATGCCGGAATTATTGCATCTGGCCCCTGTAGCCTCTCACACCCGCAAACAAAAATCCGGCCTGAGCGAATCAGGCCGGATCGTCTTACTGAGATTGTGGAACCGTTAGATGTCCAGGTTCTTCACATCCAGTGCATTTTCTTCGATGAACTTGCGCCGGGCTTCGACGTCCTCGCCCATCAGCGTGGTAAAGATCTCCTCGCAGGCGGCAATGTCTTCAAGCTTTACCTGCAGCAGCGTACGACGCTCCGGATCCATCGTCGTCTCCCACAGCTGCGGAGCCGTCATCTCGCCCAGACCCTTGTACCGCTGTACCTGGTACTCCTTGCGGCCCTGCTCGATCACGTACTCGAAGACCTCGCGTGCCGTCTTCTTCTCCACCGGATCCTGCGGTCCTTTAGCAGGACGCTTCCCCGGCTTGGCCTCGAGCGCCGTTCCAGGAGCAGCCGCTGTCTCAGCTACGCCCTCTTCAGACGCAACCTCTTCCGCCTCTTCGGCCGCATCCCCCTTCGCGCCCTTCGCCGCATACTCAATTACGAAGGGCCCGATCAGCTGTTCCTTGATCTGTGCATGCTTGCCCAGCATCTGCCGCGTCTCCGGAGCCGCAGCCAGCATCCAGTCGATCGTCCGCACCGCACCCTGCGAATCCGTGAAGTTCACCGAGTACATCTTGTGCTCTTCGTCGAACTCGACATCGCCCACATGCTTGAACTGATAGGTCTTCGCCACTGCTTCCAGCTTGGCCTTCATGATCTTCAGCTTGTCGGGGGACTCGAAGTCCGCGCGCTTGGCCGGTTCCTTGCCCTCATGGGCAAACAGGTCGGCGAACTCGCGCATCACCTCTTCGTTCCTCAGGCGCTTCTGCGACTTGTCGAAGAACTCGAGATAGTCCTTCAACTGCCCCATAAACTTCGTCAGGGACGCGCCCTCCAGCTTCGCTCCACCCTCGCCATAGTGAATCACCATGCCGTCTGAGGCGCGCTTGACCATGACGGATACATACTCGCGGTCGTCCTTGATGTACTGCTCGAACTTGCCCTTCTTGATGCGATACAACGGCGGCTGTGCGATATAGACATGGCCGCGCTTGATCAGCTCCGTCATATGGCGGAAGAAGAATGTCAGCAGCAGCGTGCGGATGTGCGATCCGTCAACGTCGGCATCAGTCATCAGGATCAGCTTGCCGTAGCGCAGCTTCGATGCATCGAAGTCGTCCTTGCCGATGCCCGCGCCAAGAGCCGTGATCATCGCGCGAATTTCTTCGTGACCCAGCATCTTGTCATAGCGGGCCTTCTCGACGTTCAGAATCTTACCCTTCAGCGGAAGGATCGCCTGGAACTTACGGTCGCGTCCCTGCTTCGCGGTTCCGCCTGCGCTCTCACCCTCGACAAGGTACAGTTCGCAGCGGTCCGGCTCGCGCTCGGAGCAGTCGGCCAGCTTGCCCGGCAGTCCGCCGCCGTCCAGCGCACCCTTGCGCCGTGTCAGGTCACGGGCTTTGCGGGCAGCCTCACGCGCACGTGCCGCGTCGATGGCCTTATTGATGATCTTCTTCGCGACCTGAGGGTTCTGCTCCAGGAAGGCTCCCAGCCGCTCGTTGATGAACGCCTGCACCGTTCCCGCGATGTCGGAGTTCAGTTTGCCCTTGGTCTGGCCTTCAAACTGCGGCTGCGAAAGCTTTACGCTGATCACGGCCACCAGGCCTTCGCGAACGTCGTCGCCGGACAGGTTCTCCTTCACGTCCTTGAACAGTCCCATCGCTTGTCCTGCGGCGTTGATCGTGCGGGTCAGCGCCGCGCGAAAACCCTGCAGGTGCGTTCCACCGTCGACCGTGTTGATGTTGTTGGCGAAGGTAAAGATCGTCTCGGAGTAGGCGTCGTTGTACTGCAGCGCAATCTCCATGGCCACGTTGTCGCGCTCGGCCTCCATGTAGATCGGCTTGTCGTGCAGGACCTGCTTACCCTTGTTCAGGTGCTTGATGAACTCGGCAATGCCTCCGACGTACTTGAACTCCTGGTGCTTGCTCTCGCCCGTCTTCGTATCGGTGGTCCGCTCGTCCGTCAGGTGGATCTCAAGCCCCTTGTTCAGAAAGGCCAGCTCACGCAGCCTCTGTGCCAGCGTGTCGTAGTTGTACTCGGTGACGGTAAAGATCGACTTGTCCGGAAGGAAGTGAACCTTCGTTCCTCTCCGCTTCGTCGCGCCCATCTGGCGCAGCTTGCTGATCGGGTCTCCCTTGGAGTAGTCCTGGGTCCACGCAAAGCCGTCGCGCCACACCTCGACGTCGAACTCCTCACTCAGCGCGTTGACGCAGCTCACGCCCACGCCGTGCAGACCGCCGGAGACCTTGTAGTTTGAGGCGTCGAACTTGCCGCCTGCATGCAGCATCGTCAGAACCACCTGCACGCCCGGCATGGTCTTGCCGTTCACGGTCTTATTGTCGACCGGGATACCGCGGCCGTCGTCAGTCACGGTGATGGAGTTGTCCACGTGGATGGTCACATCGATCCGGGTCGCATGGCCGGCGAGCGCCTCGTCGACCGAGTTGTCGACCACCTCATAGACCAGATGGTGCAGACCCTGCTCACCCGTTGAGCCGATATACATGGCCGGCCGTTTCCGAACGGCAGCCAGGCCCTCGAGAACCGTGATGTTCTCCGCAGAGTAGCCTCCTGTGGCCTTCGCCTCTGCAGTGGTTGCCTTCTTGTCGTCTTCGAAAAGTTCCGCTCCGGTGGGGACTGCCGTAGTTGCCATGGATCTCCTGAAAGTTCTGGAAAAACCATCCGGAAAACCTGCCCCTGATTTCACAAAAAGCCGCGTCAATCAAGCACTTTAGACAGGTTTTAACCGGGATTTTTATTAACTTAAGTATAGCATGCTGAGGGGTGCGAAAAGCCTGCGAGAAGACAGGTACCCGGGCCGGTTCTGTCTTGCGTATCAAGCTGAAAATAAGGGATTTGGTTAGAGTAGGTTTTAGCCTCCTTCTCCGGGTGCCTAACTCTCGATCTCCCCGTTCGTGGATCTCTTCCGTGGAGAGTTCCTGTCAAGGCCAGGTCTCACCTAAACGATAGATTCCTCGAGGCTTGCTGGTTGCCGATTTGCCATGCACCACAGGCTATTCTGGATGTATCGGCTCATTCACAGATCAACGCAATGGTTCTGAGGCTACTTTCGTTCGGCACTGGTCTTGCGTTCGGCTTAAGGGCACGGCTTTAGCCGTGCTGCCACCAGAATGTGAATCAAGCGGCTACGGCCGCGGAGGTCAGAAGAGGGTGCCATCCTGAGCGGAAGCTAGCTAGTCGACGGATCTGCGTTCAGTGTCTGGAACTCAATGCGCATCACGACTTTGTCCGTAACTTCCCTGAAGGGAAGACTTTGCTAAATAGTCCGGACCTAAATTATTTCAATCCAATATTTTGCAAGGATTTCATGTAGGGTGTGCAGGATCAACAGAAACTCTCCTTCGAATCAGAAGCTTTCCTGTATACTCGATAAGTTGTCGAAAAAGCAGAAAACCTAGGATTACCAATGCCAAAGTTGAAGACACACTCAGGCGCGGCCAAGCGCTTCAAGAAGACCGGCACCGGCAAGTTCAAGCGCGGCCAGTCCAAGATGCGCCACATCCTCACCTCCAAGAAGACCAAGACAAAGCGCCACCTGCGCTCCATCACCCTGGTCTCTGAGGCGGATTCGGCCAAAGTCGCCCGCATGATCCCCTACGCCTGAGTCAGGCCAAGGGAAACAAAGGTTTTCAGATCGAGCCGCTGAAAAGCAAAGGGCCGCAAAAAGCGTAGAGGCCCCTGGGACAAGCGTAGCGACTCCCACCGAGATCTGAAGTAGTAAGCGAGTGAAGAGGCGACCTTGCCTCCAGCCGCACAACGAAGTACGCAAAAGGAGATTCACGATGCCCCGTGTAAAACGGAGTACAAAGCGCAGCGACCGCCGCAAAAAGATCCTCAAGCGCGCGAGTGGTTACTTCCTCACGAAATCCAAGCTCTACCAGGCAGCCCAGGAAGCCGTCGAGCGCTCCCTGATGTTCGCCTACACCGGACGCAAGCAGAAGAAGCGCCAGTTCCGCTCCCTCTGGATCGTCCGTATCGGCGCCGCCGCCAAGCTGAACGGCATGAGCTACTCGACCTTCATCGCCGGCCTCAAGGCCGCAGGCAACGGCCTCGATCGCAAGATCCTCGCCGACATCGCCGCTAACGACCCGGCTGGCTTCACCGCCCTCGCCGAGCAGGCCAAGGCCGCTCTGGCTGCCAAGGCCGCGTAAAAGAAGTCTTCCTTCCCGAAAGAGGCGCGGCTTTAGCTGCGCCTCTTTTTACCTCCCCATAAAGTTCTCCATCCCTCCTGCTCCACCAGAATCGTCTATCCTGACTCTATGCCGACTGCCTCACCAGCCAACCAGCAGCTGAGTTTCCGCAGCACCGGCGAAGAGCCCGCCGGCAAGGCCTCCTTCGAATCCTGGGGCCGCTATCCCGTCTACCGGGCCAACATCATCCCTCTCCACTGGCGGGCGGACTACCCTGGCATCATCCAGAACCTCCACAGCGGAATCCTTCCGGTCGGCCTGGGCCGCAGCTACGGCGACGTCTGCCTGCTGAAAGACGGAAACCTGATCGCGACTCCCGGCATGAACCGTATCATCGCCTTCGATCCGGAGACCGGGCTGCTCACCGCTGAGGCTGGCATCTCGCTCGCGCAAATCCTCGACTTCGCCGTCCCGCGCGGTTTCTTCCTGCCCGTGACGCCCGGAACGAAGTACGTCACGCTCGGCGGCGCGATTGCCAACGACATTCACGGCAAGAACCACCACATCGCCGGAACCTTCGGGCGCCACGTCACCGAGTTCGAGCTGGTCCGCTCTGACGGAACCGTGCTCCGGTGTTCGCCGACCGAGAACCGCGAGTTCTACGCGATGACAATCGGCGGCCTCGGCCTGACAGGCCTCATCCGCTGGGCGACACTGCGCCTCAAACCCATCGTCTCCCGCGCCATCGACTACGAAGGAATCCAGTTCCACGGCATCGACGAGTTCCTCGCGCTTACCGAAGCCAGCAAAGAAATCGAGTACACCGTCAGCTGGGTCGACTGCACCTCTACCGGCAAGAACTTCTGCCGCGGAATCTTCATGCAGGGCGATCACTCGACCAAACGCGCTCCGCTGCAGCCTTCACCCGAGCCGAAGCTTGTCTTCCCGTTAGACGCGCCAGGCTTCGCGTTGAACCACCTCAGCGTCGCCGCCTTCAACACGCTCTTCTTCCACAAGCAGATCAAGAAGCGCGTCGTCACCTTGCAGGATTACGAGCCCTTCTTCTATCCGCTCGACAAGGTCCTTCATTGGAACCGTATGTATGGAAAGAGCGGCCTCCTACAATTCCAGTACGCGATTCCGTGGGACAGCGCGCGTGAGGGCACCGTCGCGATCCTCAAAGAGGTCGCAAAGTCCGGCTTGGCCAGCTTCCTCGCGGTGCTCAAAGCCTTCGGCGACGTACCTTCGCCCGGCGTCATGAGCTTCCCCAAGCCTGGAATCACGCTCGCGCTGGACTTTCCCATCAAGCCTGACAAGTCATTCCCGCTCTTCGAGCGCCTCGCCGACATGACCCTCGAGTTCGGCGGACGCCTCTATCCGGCCAAGGACGCAGCCATGACCGCCGCCCAGTTCCAGGCCTTTTATCCCCAGTGGGAGCAGCTTGCACGCTTCCGCGATCCCATGATCACCTCCAGCTTCTGGGAGCGTGTCACCGGAGAGCAGTCCTAGTCTATGAATCAAATGGCAACCACATCTGCTGCACCGAACCAGTCCGGCGCCTCGCGCAAGATCCTCGTCCTCGGAGCCACCTCCGGCATCGCGGAGGCGACCTGCCGCGTCTGGGCTTCGCAGGGAGCAAGTCTCTTCCTGGTCGCGCGCAACGCCGATAAGCTCGCCGCAGTCGCCGCCGACCTGCGCGCCCGCGGCGCAGCCTTCGTCGACACCGCCGTAGCCGATCTGGACGACACCGAGCAGCACGCCGCTCTCCTCTCGCATGCCGTCAACTCGCTTCAGGGCCTCGACGTCGCCTATCTGGCGCATGGCGTTCTTGGCGATCAGTCCCGCGCCGAGCAGGACTTCAATACCGCAGCGCACATCCTGCACACCAACCTGATGGCGCCCGTTTCGCTGGTCACCTGGCTGGCGAACTACTTCGTGCAGCGTCGTAATGGCGTCATCGCCGTGCTCTCCTCCGTCGCTGGAGACCGCGGCCGCAAATCGAACTACGTCTACGGCTCCTCAAAGGCCGGTCTTTCGGCGTTCCTCGCGGGCCTGCGCAATCGCATCGACCGCGAAGGCGTGACCGTCCTGACCATCAAGCCCGGGCCGACCAAGACCGCCATGACTGCAGGCATGAAGGGCTCAGAAAAGTTCGCCGACGTGAATGCTGTCGCGAAGTCAATCGTGAAGGCGATCGACAACCGTCAGGACAACCTGTACGTCCCCTTCCAGTGGCAGCCCATCATGTTCGTCATCCGCCACATTCCAGAGAGCATCTTCAAAAAGCTGAACCTATAGCCCGCCATTTTCGGGAGCTCGCAGAGTAGCTTATCGCGAGAATTGGCGACAGGTTTTCTTCAGGTTGTCGAGGCTGAGGGCTATGCCCAAATAGCTTTGCTCAATGCTTCTCAGCTGGAAGCGGCGGTGGGGGACCTGTGCCTTCAGCGAGACTGTTCTTGCTCCGAAGCTCCTGGGCATTCTTCACGATCACAAGGATGCGCGGATCTTTGCGGTATGACGCAAAGATCTGGTCCGAATTCATCGCGTTGAGAATGTCGAATCCGGCCTCACTCGCGGTTGTCAGGTAGTGCATCATAGCCTTTTCATCGCCGCGTTGCAGATAAAGCCGCGCCAGTTCAAAGCAATAACGTGCATGATCGGCCGGAGAGAGCATGCGGGTCGTTATCCCCAGGCTGCTGTGATGCTGCATCATCTCGGGGTCAAGCCTCAGGGCAATATCAAACTCTTTGCGTGCCCGATCGTATTCCTTCTTGTCGAAGAGAGCAGTTCCGAGGTTCGAGTGATACGTCGCTGAGGTTTTGTCGAGTTTGCTGGCGCGCTTGTAATAGCCGATGGCGCGATCGTACCGTCGGCTGATGTACTCGATGACGCCGAGGTTATTCCACGCCTCGGGATTCTTCTTGTTGATCTTCACAGCTTTCTGAAAGAGAGATCTCGCCTGGTTGATATCGCGCACTTCAAGTTCGGTGACGCCCATCTTGTTCAACAGATGCACTGGCTCGCCACCACGCTGAAGGGCAAACCCGTAATAGTCCATTGCATCTTCAAAGAATCGACGGGCACGCAAAATATCCGCGGCTGATTCCAGGCGTTCCGCAGTTGCTGTGGTCGGATCAGGAAGATGCGCCCGGACCGATTGCCACACCGGGTTCTGATGGTCAAGAGCTCGAGCTTCTTCGTGGCTCATCGTTCGCTGAGCAGAGATTCGGGGAGCGGACAACAACAGGAGAGCGGCGAAGATAAGTAGGAAGAGGAAGCGAGCCGGGTAACCCATGGCATACCTCCGGGAGGTACGACAGAATCATCCGCCTGAAAGGGGTGACTGTCAACGTCGCTGGTCACGCTCCGTCCGGTTCTATTGCTCGCCTGCGGTGGCAGAGATACCAGTCTGTGGCAGAACAGGGCTTTCGACTCGCAGTGCCAGTCGAGGAAAGCTGAAGCTGCCGCCAGCATCGTCGATCACGTTGACCTGGCAAATGTATGTGCCTGTCTTCAATTGATTTAGCGGCACATCGAACTGGAACGCGACGGCATTGCGGTCAGGCACGTTCACGGCATCTGCTGAGATCAGGGGAGTCTCGTAGACCTTTACGCCGCCTTTCAGGAACTCGATGCTGGTGAGCACTTTGACCGCTCCGGAGAGGCGTCGGCCCAGCCCCGGCGAAGGCTTTGGCGCAGAATCTCCATTCTTTTCCCGCGCAGGATCGTAGACCTCGTAGAGAAAGTACAGGTGCTGGTTCTGCCGGAAGACATGAGCGACGTTGGGAACCCACTCCACTCCATCTCGAATCAGCGGGTTCGAGGTCTTCTTCGAGGTGTTGGGGGCCTGCTGGCTGGCAAGCACAATCGAGCTGAGCTTGAGGGGAACCTTCTTGAGATCAGGAACCTGCAAATCGGTCTCGAAGCTGCCCATTCTTCCTGTCTGGTTTTCGCGCAGTACAAACTTCAAGTGATAACGCCCTGGCGCGAGCGTGAAGCCTGTCGAATATTGAATATTCTTTCTCTGTACCTGCTGCGAGGCGTCGAGCGCCAGCTTTACCGTATCGCGAACATCGCCAACCGCAATGCCTTGCGCGTTTTTTACCTGGCCTAGGATGTCGATACTTGCCTTGTCGCGATCCCCGTTCTTGAGAAAAGGAATCTGAGAGCCGGGTACGATCAGCGAGATGGGAACGAAGAATCTGTTCTCCTCCATCCGGAAGTAAAGCGCTTGCAAATACACGGCGACGTCCGTTGCAGGAAGGTCGCTCCGCATCTGTTCTGTGAGCGCAAGCTCGCGGTCTTCGCTCTTCTGGTGTTGAAAGTCGGCCGGAGCGTAATAGCCGGGACGATACTCCAGCTTCACATCGCTGCGATTCACCTTGATGGTCAACCTGCGATACGCACCATCACGAGCCACGTTCGTGGAGCGGAAGCCCAGGATGTAATACGCTTCGGTGTCGTGCTGAATCTGCTGGAAGGCCGGGGCAAAGTCGTTCGAATCGAAGAACGCCTTTCCGCCCGTGTCGGAGGAGAGTGTAGCCAGCACCTCCTGCGAGCCGAAGTTCGCATCCAGTTGGCTCTGCATCGCGCCCGCGCTGTAAGCGGCCGTTCCGCGGAGGCTGCCTTTCGATGCATCCCCGACAGGGGACAGCGCCTGTAGTCCACGCGAGTCTACGCTATAGATCGCCATGTTTGCCCGCACGGCTGCGTTGGTGGCAGCGCGCATGCTGGCCTGGTTCTCGATGCCCTGGCGGCTAAGTCCGCCGGAAAAATAGAGCAGGCTCTTCCGCTGGTCCACGCCTTCCAGACTTTTTGCGATGGTTCGAATGGCATAAAGCTCGCGGTCCGTATTCAGCGAGTTGTACTCGGAGTCATCCGCTGTAAAGCTGGATGCATCGTCGGAGGTCCCTCCGGAGTTGCCGCCCTCGTTTCCATTGGCGAACCCTGTGCCTTCGGTGCCGTTGTAGCGCCCCACGGCCTTCAGCAGTGCTTCCTTGTCGGCGGTAAAATCCTGATCGAGGCTTAGCGATGTGTCCATGCTGATCGCAGCCACCAGGTCTGCCGGTTGCATCTTCTTGTTGATGTAATCCTGCGCAGCCTCTACCGCGCGATCGATATCTTCGGGCTGCATGCTGCTCAGATCGAAGAACATGACGATCAGGCGATGGTCTTTCAGGAGCACAGGATTTGCAGCGAAGTTTCGATTCACCAGGTCCGCGACAGAAGCCTTTCCACTTACCGTAGTGTTCTCATGGAGCGCGACCGCATCATCCACATTCTGGAAGTCGAAGCTGGCCATCTTCTGCGCCTTGCCGTTCTCAAGAATCGTGAAATCTGCTGCCGTAAGGCCTTTGACGACCGCTCCCGTCTTTTTATCGCGAACAACGACGTTCGTCAGAACGATGTTGCTCTGTACCTTCAGGGTAAAGGTGCCATCCCCGGCGGCCTGCTGGCTGTAGCCGGGGAAGCTTGCTATCAACATCAAAAGTGCTGTTGCAATAGTCCGCCGCATCTTTCGTTATCCTCTTAGAACCTGTAGCGGGCGAGAAAGCTTATCTGCCGCATCGATGCCGTCGACGTGACCTGTCCGAAGGTCCGTGAGTTATAGATCGTGTCGATCCCGGAATACTGCACCGTATTGAAGACATTGTTGGCCGTCACGCGCATCTCAAACGAGCGCGTCTCACCCAGCGCAACGGTTCGCGATAGCGACGCATCGACGGCAACGGTTCCCGGTCCTTCGATGGAGTTCCGTGAGGCTGTCCCAAATGCGCCGGAGGGAGAGCTGAAGGCAGCTGCGTTGAACCAGTCCAGGATTGTCCCCGTTCCATGAATTGGCTGCGAAAAGTTGCGATCCGCACGCACAGAATTATTCGCGCCATTCGAGACCTGGCCGGCGGTGGCTAACAGATGCGGTGTGAAGTAACTTCCGCTAGCAAACGTAAAGTCACCCGAGAGCGAGAAGCCATCCAGCACCTTCGACCATGTATCTCCTTTTGAGAAGAAGGCGCGGTTCGGTCCAAAAGGAAGCTCGAACACCCAGTTGCCTGTAAGCTTGTGGCGGATATCGAAGGAACTGTTTCCGTACTCTGCATTGATGTCCTGAAAGTTCTGAACCGGCACCACCGTAGAGCCGCCGATAGACGACGCATTGTCGATGGAGTGCCCATACTGGTAGGTCGCCTGCAGCGACACACCCTTCTGCATACGCTTGCGCGCGTTAATTGAGAGCGCATGGAAGCGCGATGAGCCCCGAGAGTCTTCGTAGTTGAATGGCTGTGTCTGTGAACCGGAGCTGGCGGCCTGTATCGGTATCAGAACCATGTCGAGGTTCCCGGCCACGCCGCCGTTATAGCCAACATTCAGAACAATATCCAGGGGCAGCGTCCGCTGAATATCGATGCTCCAGATCTGAACGCGCCCAAGGCGATAGTCCCGGTTGACGCTGTAGTTGTTCTGGACTGTTGCGGTCGAACAGTTGAATGCATCTGCAAGAGCGAGAACCCCGCATCCTTCCTGGTTGACGACATTTGTCTGCGTAAGAGAGAACGGAGGCTGGAAGGCCAGTTGCTGCGCAAACGTGATCGGCTGGCTCGTGTTGTAGTTAATGCCATAGCCGCCACGAATGACTGTCTCTTTGATCCACTTCGGCCTGTAGGCTACGCCTAGCCGAGGCGCGAACATGGTGCGATCGGGATTGACCAGCGACCGTGGGAACGACCCGCTGTACGGTCCCTGCTGTCCTGCGATCACTGGGGCTACCTGCTTGAAATCCGCACTGTGATCCAGATTCACCAGGCGCCCGTTCTTCTCTGTATATGGCGCGAAATACTCGTAGCGCATTCCGTAGTTCAGTGTCAGGTTTGGCAGGATGCGCCAGTCGTCGGTAGCGTACGCATCCATGACGTTCGCTCGCAGATAGGCCTTCGACAGCCCCGCCTGGATTGCAGACTGTTGTGGCAGCCCCAGCAGAAAGTCTGCGAAGCTATATCCTCCCGTGGAAAGAGATGTTCCATCAGGATTTTTAGTAGCCGTGGAGCTTCCGCTGAAGGTAAACGCTCCCAGCGGACTTGCTCCGGTCTGCAGATTGCCGGGAGCGGTAAGACTGTCCGCGTGGACGCGGCGAATATCCCCACCAAAGCGAAGATTATGTTTTTTGTGGCTCCAGCTTACAAAGTCACTGAACGAGATGGTCTGGTTCACCGTGTCGCTGGGAGTCACACTATTGAGGCCGGTCAGGCCCGAGAGCGTAACGGAGGGCACGCCGTAGTAGAGCGGATTGGAGGCGATGACCGCTGTTCCGATGAGAATCCCGGCGTCAGCTGCAGGACTATCTGTCCCGTTGGTGAAGAAGTTGGACCGCGTAGCGTGGGAGCGGTTCCAGGTCGCCGTTGCATTATTGGTCAGGCGCCCATACCCGACGGTGTATCCCGCTGAGAGATTGTAGCCATCGGATATCGTCGATCCACCCAGCGGAAGGAAGACATTGGGTGTGTCGCTGGCGGAGTGGCTGTACGCAAATCCGAAGTTGATATTCTGCCGCAGCGTCTTGGGAGCGTTCGCCTGCTGCGCGCCTCTTCCAAATCCGCCAAAGCGCCCGCCGAAGCCGGCATTCTGTCCGAAGTTTCGAACATAGCGTGTGGAAAGACTAAGCGTGTTTTGTGCCGCCGAAGTGATCGTCTGATAGTTGTATCCCTGCGCGCCGGTTACGGCGATGTTGGGGGCAGGGTAATACTTCAGCAGGGATGCGGCCTGTGACGAGATGCGATTCGCGCATATGACGTTCAGAACGCCGTTGCACTGGAACTGTTGCTGGCTCAACGGATCGTAGATGGGGGTGTTCAACTGCGAAAAATCACCACCGCGCTCAGCCTCGGTTGGAACCGTGGCGTAGAGGTTCTGTGGGTTGGAGTTGCGTCTTCCTGTCAGATTGAAGAAGACGAACTGCTTTGTGCTCGGCTTGATCAGCCCAGGAATAAAGGGAGATCCGGCAAAGGTCACACCGAACTGGTTCTTGCTATAGGCAGGCTTGACCACCGGAGCGCCGGTCAGTGAATAGTTGGTTGCATCCAGCGCACCGTTGCCACCCTGATAGAAGATTGCGCCGTGAGGTTGTGTCGGGTTGAAGCCTCTGCCCCCGCGCCCTCCCCGAACCATGAGGCCTCCGCCGGGACCACCACCTCTTCCTCCTCGGCCTCCTGCCATGCCTCCCAGCATTCCCGCTACAGCGCTGGCGACGTCCGAGCCAGCGACACCCTGCTGGCGAGCGCGGGCCATGGCATCTTCCACGCGCTGGCGAATCTCATCTTCGCTGAAGTTCGCCAGACCGTTCGTCTGCCCCATCTGTCCGGTCACCGTCACGGAATCCGCCGATGCCGCGTCGCCTCCAAGGTTCGCCATGGTCGGCATCTGCGCGCCAGCGTTTCCGGCGCCTGCACTGGCGTCTGCCAGATCGGCCCCGGCACCATTAACACTCAGTGACTGCATCCCCCGCCCCAAGGCTCCGGCGATGGCGTTGGCAGCGTTAGTTTGCCGGGCCTCCTGTTGTTCCTGCTGCTGCTCGACGCGCGACGCCAGTTGCATCGTAAAGTCGACTGCCTGTTCGGGCTTTCCCCCGTTCTGACCATCTGCGTTGAGAAGCACTTCTTTCGTATCGGTCGCGAATGCCGCAAGTTCGGCTCGAAGTACATAACGGCCATCCTTCGGAATCGTCATGATGAACGATCCCATCACATCCGTCGTCGTAGCGTATTTCTTTCCAGTGAGCGTATTTGTTGCCGTAATCGCAACTCCGGGCAAGGGAACTGCGCCTGCTTTGGCGCTGCCTCGAATGATTCCACCCGCTGGATTCTGCGGAGCGACTGGATTCGCTTCAGCGGCGCCGATGCTCTGAGCAATGGATGGATACGCATACAAGCCGGTCAGCCAGACCATCAGGAGACACAGCGCCGCCTTCTCAAACGTTCTCTTCACAAGGGACCTCGCTCCGGTTAGTCGGGCTTAACTCTCGGCGCTTTCGGCATGGACCGAAGGAGTTCAATGTTTGGATGAGGCGGGTGCTCCATCCGTGGATGGCTGATCACGCCGGCCTGCCCTCATCCCCATGGCTCCCCCAGCCCCGGCGGGCAGAATCGCGAGCATCGTCGGGACAAACATGCTGTGCTTTATCGAGCCTCTCCCCGCGATCATGTCGCCCACCTTTACATCCGCCAGGGTTACGATCTCACCATTTGTGTCGGCAGGAACTGTTGGATTCGCAGTTCCTGGAAGAGAAGCAGCATCAGAGGCCATGTTTCCGCGCCGCCGTCCTCTTCCTCTGCGAAACGATGTGGTCTCATCCACCTCGATCACCTGGCTGACATGATCCGGCCGAAGAATCGTCAGCTTCAGATCATCGATCGCCGTTACCTTTCCAGTGATGTAGGTCTTGCCCAGGTCTTCGCGCATCTTCCTGACCTGCTCGGCGTCCATGACTGCGACAAACAAGGCGTGAAGCGTCTTCTTCGGAGCGTCCAGCTCGCCCATCGCGCCCACACCGTCACCAACCTTAACATCGCCGGCCTGTATGGGCTGACGCTCTTTCATCAGGCGCGTATTCGGTGTAATTGTGACCTGGTAGACCTCGCCGGAATCCGTCTTGATGGTGAGGTGGTCAGCAGCGGCAGCCGTCACGGTACCTCGCACCATCGGTCCCCTGGCAAATCCAGCACCTGCATCTGCGGGAGCTTCCTGGACCTGCGCCGAAGATATTCCCACTCCCGCGATCGCAAGCGCGATCGTGAGCAGATACCGCACGATCATCGTCCTCATCCCGGCCTTCCTATCACAATCTGAAACCCGTGCTCATAAAGACGTGAATCTGCGAAGAAAGACTCTGTTGGAGGACAAAAAACCTTGGTTGCTGGATGAACCTCCAGAGCATGCGGTCTACACTACCGGCATGCCAGATTCTGCACAAGGCCCCGTCATTTCACCTGCCCCTTCCCCCGAGGGAAGCCTTGATCCATCCCATATAGAAAAGCACTTCGAGTCCTCCGAGATCGTACGGGACATCATCATCGGACTCTCGGATGGTCTGACCGTTCCCTTCGCGCTGGCCGCTGGTCTTTCAGGGGCAGTCTCCTCCTCGCGCATCGTCGTTCTTGCCGGGCTTGCCGAGATAGCCGCCGGATCCATCGCGATGGGGCTCGGAGGCTATCTCGCCGCCAGGGGAGACGCAGAGCACTACGTCTCCGAGAAGAAACGCGAAGAGCGCGAGATCGTCGAGAAGACCCATGACGAAGAAGAAGAGATCCTCGAAATCTTCCAGCAATACTCGGTATCGCGCGAGAGTGCAGCACCCGTTCTCGAAGCGCTCAAACAGAACCCGGCCGCCTGGGTCGATTTCATGATGCGCTTTGAGCTGGGTCTCGAAGAACCTGCTCCAAACCGTGCCCATCGATCGGCTCTAACCATCGCTGTATCCTATATCGTAGGTGGACTGGTTCCTCTGTTCCCATACATGCTGGTCGCCGACAACGGTTTCGCCCTCCAGCTCTCGGTGGTGATTACCCTGATTGCGTTGGCGTTGTTCGGAGCCCTCAAGGGAAGGGTGGTCGGAACGGGCTGGCTGCGCAGTGCAATCCAGACCATGCTGATTGGAGGGATAGCGGCCGCAGCAGCATTCCTGCTCGCGCGACTGCTCGAACATAACTCATGACAAACGGAGAGGAAGCTGGAGGTCAGCCCGCTTCATCGCCTGAAAAAAAGCAACAAAAGACCCGGTCATCCCATCCCATGAAGACAGACAAAGGATAACTATGCCAGCCTTTACTCAGAAGATTGCACCCGCTCTGCTAAGCCGGTTTAAAGCTGCCCGTAGCGCAACCACCGCGCTCTGTCGACCGCTCACTCCTGAAGACATGATGGTTCAGTCGTGTCCGGAGGCAAGCCCGGTCAAATGGCATCTGGCCCATACCAGCTGGTTCTTTGAGACCTTTGTCCTGTCTGAGTTTCTTGCAAACTACACGCCGTTCGATTCGAACTTCCGCTGGCTCTTCAACAGCTATTACAACTCTCTCGGTGATATGCCGGAGAAGAAGCTACGTTCGTCTTTCTCCCGGCCGCCCTTTGAGCACATCCTGGCCTATCGCACCCATGTTGATACTGCCATCGAAAACCTGCTTCAGCATCCCGTTGAAGACGAGGCCGCCCGCCGCATCGCTCTTGGCATCGAGCACGAGCAGCAGCATCAGGAACTGATCGCCACCGACATCAAGCACGCACTCTTCGCCAACCCACTCCACCCGGCCTACGTTGAAAGGTCAGAGCCGGCGCAGAGCACCATCATCGCACCTCCTCTCGACTGGATCGACTATTCGCCCGGACTCATCGAGGTTGGCATCACGCCCGATCCGTCCTCTCTCGATCGTTTTGCGTTCGATAACGAGACTCCGCGCCACCCTGTCTATGTAGCCCCCTTTCGCATGGGCACTCGACTAGTCACCTGTGCCGAGTATCTGGCCTTCATGGACCAGAACGGGTACAACCGCCCTGAGTTGTGGCTCTCCGAAGGTTGGGCCACCGTCCACGAAGAAGGGTGGCAAGCGCCGCTTTACTGGCTCCGTGACTCTGAGACCAGGTCTGGCTGGTCCATCTATACGCTTCACGGCCTGGTCCCACTCGAAGATGCCTCCGAGACCCCCGTCTGCCACCTCAGCTTCTTTGAAGCCGATGCCTACGCGCGATGGAGCGGTCATCGTCTCCCCACCGAATTCGAATGGGAGTATGCGGCCACGCAGTCGCAGACCCCCATCCGGCATGCCTCTGCGGACGAAGGCTCATCGAAGATCGTAAGTTCATCTAATCTGCTTGAGACTGACAATCTGCACCCGATTCCTGCGAGCCATCTCCCCGGCCTCCAGCAGATGTTTGGCGATGTGTGGGAGTGGACGGCCAGCCCCTACGTCGGCTATCCCGGCTACGCTCCGCTTCCAGGCGCTCTCGGAGAGTACAACGGCAAATTCATGAGCTCTCAGATCGTTCTGCGCGGCGGCTCCTGTGTAACTCCTGCTACCCATATCCGCGCCACGTATCGCAACTTCTTTTCACCTGGAACCCGCTGGCAGTTCTCGGGTCTGCGTCTCGCGCAGGATCTTCGCTAAGGTGTAACGACATACTCGTCTTTAGAAATAGCGGAGAGTATGTCATCCCGACCGGAGGCGAAGCCGAAGTGGAGGGATCTGCTTCTCTTCCATGCTGGTACCAGCATTCCGGTAGAAAGCGGATTCTTTTACTCCGCTGCGCTACGGTCGAAATGACAGCTCTTTTCAACCAGACAAACGCGAGAGACAGAATATGTCGACAACCCTAAACAACCTTGCCAGCCGGATACGCGAAAATATCACAGGGTTGGTTGTTATCTCTCCCGTCCTGCTCCAACCCACAGCATCGCATCTTCCATCAGCCGGTTCTGAATATCGCTGGTGAAGATCTTATTGCCATGGCCCATGTTGACGTACAGCATGCGGTAGTGAGTATTCGTCCAGACGACTGGCACATCGCCGCCTCGCAGGACATCCTTCATGCCGATCGGATAGTTCGATGGCGAAAGTGTCACAAGAACCTTCACATCCTTGTTCTCGCGAGGCGATGGTCGCCAGATATACCACTCGTTCGCCGGAGCTGAAAAGCTCTGCGGAAGGTTATGAGTCACCGGATGGTGTCGATCATCGACGGTGAGCATTGCCGGAAGCGGCGGCCAGTTATTCCCATAGAAGACTCCTCCGCCCAGGAAGCGGACAAACCAAGGCCATCGCGTGCCCGCATCGTTATACGCTGCAATATGGAATCCCAGCCATCCTCCGCCGTGTTCCATATACTGCTCAAATGCCGTTCGCTGCTGCGTGGTGTGAGGAAAATCATCCAGCCACACAACTAATTGATAGTTCGCAAGGTTGGCCGCGGTCAGATCATCCCAGTTGGTTGTCGTGGCAAATTCAAAGTGATCGCGCTGTGCTGCTTTTGAGAAGAACTCGATCGCCTGATGTGCAAAGTCCACATGATCGTGCTCCACGGTTTCGGAGTAAAACGCGAGGACATGAAATTTCGGCTTTGATTCCTGTGCGTGTGAGCAGGTGGCGGTATACGCAAACAACATCATCAGCAGAGCGGTCAATCGCCGTAAAAAGACATGCATCCTTCATTGTCCTCAAGAACAGCCCGTCCAGGCATACGTTCGTTGTTTCGTTAAGCCACTTCTACGCAACGCCTGCTAAAATCGTCTTCCATTGTAGACAAACGTTTGATTCAAAGAAAGTTTTCGCCCTTGGAGGTCTGGTGCATCGACGTCTGCTGAAAATTTGCTTCGGTCTTTTGGCTCTTCCGCTCTCGCAAATCTCCGTTATGGCGCAGGCGTCGGCTCCTCAGACAGGGCTCATCAATCGCGATGCTTCCGTCTTCAGTCAGGAGACGGGCAGGATCTATCTGGTCGATACCATGCATGACGCTCTTGTAGCGATAGCTGCTTCCGGCGCCTCCCAGACCATCAAGGTCGGGGCAGGCCCTGTTGCCGTCGCAATCAATCAGAAAACCGCGCGTGTCTATGTCGTCAATGCAGCGAGCCGCTCCGTCTCGGTAGTCGATGCGAAGACCGGCGATATGATCGCATCGGTTCCTACCGCAGCCCGCCCATACGCCATCGCTGTCGACGAACTCTCGAACCGTGTTTACGTCTCCAATACCTTCAGCAACATGCTTACCGTGATTGACGGCAAGACCAATCGACCGAAAAATCTTCCGGTGGGCTCTGCCGACGCCATCCTGGTCGACTCTGAAAACCGGCGTGTCTATCTTCTCGGCTATGAATCCGACACCATCACAGAATTGAATCCCGAGACCGGAGCAACCACGAAGCTCCCCGCCGGCGCCATGCACCTGTGGGGAATGGCGCGCGCAGGACAGACTCTTTATGTCTCGCATGTTCAGGAAAAAACCATCGGTGCAATTGATCTTCAAGCGCACCAGGTTCACACTCTGCCGGCAGGTTCCATGCCTTGCGCAGTTGTTGTAGACCCGGACGCAGGAACTTTATACGTTGCGAATTACGCTGATGGAACCGTCTCGGTGATAGAAAAGGGGGGCCGCTCTTCAAGGCTTAAGGTCTCTGCATGGCCTCAGGCACTCTCGCTTGATCCCGGCGCGCATCGTCTCTATGTTGCCAGCCCACAGAAGGACACGGTGACCGTCATCGACACGAAACAGCAGCGTATCCTCCGCACCTATCGTGGCCTCCAGCATCCCTATGCGGTCGCCTTCTCTCCCGTGACGCATCGCGCCTATGCGGTTAACCAGGGAGAGAGAGCGTTTACTCTTTTGAAATGATTCAGGATCATCCTGACAAAATGCGTCAGCAGAAGCAGGTTCTCTGGACTCTTTCCGGGGTTAACGTGCATCTTATTGCCATGCGGTTTCTGGCCGCGAATCTTACAAATGGGGAAAACCTATCGTGCCTATGACCTCTGCGGCCGCTGATTCGTTCCTGTCTCTCCGCGAGTCCATGCTCGCACCTTCACCTGCCGATGCGGTCGCCGCCGAAGTCCGATCAGGGCTTACCAGCACCCCAAAGACGCTCTCTCCCTGGCTCTTCTATGACGAAGAAGGATCCCATCTCTTCGAGCAGATTACCGAACTTCCTGAGTACTACCTGACGCGGGCTGAGCGAAGTCTCTTTGCGCAGTACGCCGATGAGATCATCGAGATGGCCGCAGAACCTGCAGGAGACGATCCCACTCCTGTTCTTACCCTTATCGAGCTGGGTGCTGGAACCGCCACCAAAACCGGGATTCTGCTCGCGGCTGCGGTGCGGAAGCAGGGAAGAGTCGTCTATCAGCCGGTCGACGTCTCCGAAACTGCCCTGGCCGAGGCAACAGAGAACATTCGCGCCAACGTTCCCGGCGTAACGGTTCGATGTCAGGTCGCGGACTATACCAATCAGGCCCTTCCTCTCAACCGGCTGCAGAACACTCGCACGCTTGCGCTCTACATCGGCTCCAGCATCGGAAATTTCTCACCCGCGGATGCGCTTGATGTCCTCACCAACCTGCGAGCGCAGCTGCTGCCCGGTGACAAGCTGCTCCTTGGAACAGACCTGGCTCCGGGTGACGGCAAAAACGTGGACGATCTGATCGCTGCTTACAACGACGCTTCTGGCACGACCGCCGCCTTCAACCGTAACGTCCTCACGCGAATCAATCGCGAACTCGGGGCCGACTTCGATCCCGATGCCTTTGAGCACCGTGCGGTCTGGAATGCACGTGACTCAAGAATCGAGATGCACCTCGTCGCACGCTCTGCGCAACAGATCCACATTCCGGCCAATGCATCGGGGCAGGCACTAACGATACGATTCATGGCGGGTGAATCGATCCATACCGAAAATAGTCACAAATTCACGGTGGAACGAGTGCGCGATCTGTTGCGCTCCTCAGGCTTCCGTCTCTCGCACAGCTGGGAGAACCCGGAGCACCGCTTCGCCGTCAACCTCGCGACAGCCATCTAAAGAACACCCCATCCGCCATTCTGAGCCGCAGGCGAAGAATCCCTGTATTTTTGTTTGCAGCGCCACAACCCTCATGCCAGGATAGCCACCCATTTTCGTCCGTGCAGCCGCGGTACCTGGTCCAGCCGAGAGGGGGCGGCTCACTCTGAACTCTGCGTCAGATCAGCGTCCCTCTCTCCGCCACTCTCCGCTTTTGCCGCCGCTCTTGCTTACTAATTCCACCTCGCGGATCCGAATACCTTTGTCGAGCGCCTTGGTCATGTCATAGACCGTCAGCGCGGCAACCGAGGCTGCTGTCATTGCCTCCATCTCGACGCCGGTGCCTGCCACGGTAGCTGCGACCGTCTCCACCTCGACCCCGCCAGCCACAATCTTCGCTTCCACATCCACAAAGCTCAGCTGCAACGGATGGCACATCGGAATCAGGAAAGCCGTCTGCTTGGCCGCCTGAATCCCGGCAAATCTGGCCACCTCAAGAGGATTGCCTTTGGGATTCAGGGGAAGTGCCGTCAGTGCCTCCGCCGAAAGTTCCACGAAGGCCCGCGCTCGTGCCTCGCGACGTGTGGGCGGCTTTGCACCCACATCAACCATGTGTGCCTGACCCTCTTCGTCATAGTGCGATAGCTTCATCTCTCTGGAATGCCCTCCGGACAAGAATCAAGACTACAGCAGGAGATGCTCTCGGTTGGCGAAGAGAGTCTCAACGCGCCAGAACTGTGATGACATCTCCGGGACGAAAGTGCGGTGCATCGCCAGGCAGCACGGCATAGCAGTTCGCGCGTGCGTTGGCCGCCATATCGCCGGAGCCCTGCCATGCCACCAGCCTCACCTCGGGTCTGGCCCTGTTCGACGTCAGTCTGGCGGGGAGTACGCGAGTCAAGCCCGGACGAGCCTCCACAGCATCCGCCAGTGTCGCCTGTACAAACCGGGGACCGTCGACATAGCAGCCGCCCAGAGTGCTTAGAAAAGGGGCACCGAAGCAGGAGAATGTGACCTGAGTAGAGATAGGATTTCCAGGCAGACCAAAGAAGTAGACCTCTCTTTCGCCGTCTCTCTCCGGAAGGCGGCCAAAGACAAGCGGCTTGCCCGGCTGCATCTTTACTCCCGTGAAGAAGAACTCCGCGCCCATCGAAAGCAGCACCTCCTCGACCAGGTCATACTCGCCCATCGATACGCCGCCGGAGAGTAGCATCATGTCCGCCCGTCTCGCCTCTCCAATAGCTTGTCCCAGTTCTTCCCGGCGATCCGGTGCGATCTTCTGAATCAAAGGAATGCCACCAGCCTCGCTTACCAGCGCCGCCAATCCATAGCTGTTTGAGTTCCGTATCTGTTGCGGCCCGGGTGTCTCCGTCACATCTACAAGCTCGTCTCCAGTGGCCAAAATCGAAACGGTTGGCCGGGTAAAGACCTCAAGCGTCACTGCACCGCATGTCGCCGCCAGCGCTA
The DNA here is from genome assembly GCF_010093025.1 of Edaphobacter sp. 12200R-103. Classification (GTDB taxonomy): domain Bacteria; phylum Acidobacteriota; class Terriglobia; order Terriglobales; family Acidobacteriaceae; genus Edaphobacter. Next base: position 4,429,213 of record NZ_CP048114.1, read on the forward strand.
TCGCAGGGGCGTCCAAGCGGGTTCCTGTCTCCAGCACCACATCTCCGGACAGTGCCTCGCTTCCCTGGGGAACAATATTGTCGCCAGGCTCGATCTTTCGATCTTCCGCCAGCCGGACCGCAGTCAGTCTGTGCGTGCCGCTGCGTTCCACGTGCTCTACCATCATCACAGCGTCGGCTCCCTCCGGGACAGGTGCTCCCGTCATGATGGCAACGGTCTCTCCAATGGGAAGCTCCCCCTTCCACTCTGCACCCGCGGCAATCTTTCCGGCCACGGCTAGCCATGTTCGCGCCATCGCGTCTTCCGCCCGAACGGCGTACCCGTCCCGCGTCGATCGATGGAAAGGTGGCTGGTCTCGATCGGCGCATATCGCCGCACTCAGGACACGTCCCAGGCAATCGGCAATCTTCACCGTCTCGGTTGAGATCGGCGTTACCTCCGCCGACTCTGTCTGCACAATCGCGAGTGCTTTATCGAAGCTGACGACCTTCTCGCCTGTTCCCCGGCTTTGCCCGCTGGCCAATCTCATCCCTGTGCCTCTCTGGTTAAAAACATAAACATAAATAAGAAAGGCCCCGGCTCAGCCGAGGCCTTTCTGTAGATTGCGGGAGTCTACTTCTTCCTTCCAGCCTTGTAGCTGGATTTGATCTCCGCACCGATGCCCTGAAGAATACCCTTGACCTCTTCTACCCGGGCCTGTTCATTTGGGCTGTTGCTAGCCAGTTCAATGTATTGCTGGTAGGCCTCGATGCACCCTGGAGGGGCAACGATCTTCTGGGTCTTCGGATCGACGGTCGCCTTCGGAATCAGAGCCTGGCCCTTGATGTAGTAGGCGTCGGTCCGCTTCGGATCGGCTGCGATCGCCTTGTCGGCGGCTGCCGCGGCATCATCCAGCTTGCCTGCGTTATACAGGGTCGCTGCCTCGTTGTAGTAGTACATGCCGGCGTTCTCCGGCTTGGCCTTGGCCGCCTGCTCATAAGCATCCGAGGCGCCCTTGCCGTCGCCGCTCTTGGCCAGCGCCTGGCCCATCTGGTTGTAGGCAGCCGCCGCTGTCTCGACATTGGGCTTCTTCGAAGCCGCATTGACGTCGATGGCCTTCTTGTAGGAGGCCGCAGCCTCTGCGTACTTGGCCTGAACACCCGGATCAGCCGGCTTGCCTGCCGCCTTCGCCGCCTTGGCCGCCGCATCAGCCGAGCCTAGCTGAGCGTCGCCCAGCGCTACCCACAGAATCCCCTCATCCGGCTTCTGTGAGGTCGCCTGCTGCATCGCCGTGATGGCGGAGTCGAAGTTGCCGGCCTTTGTATCCGCGCGAGCCTGGGTCAGCAGAGCATTCAGGTTGGCGATCTTGGCGTTTGCCTGCATCGTCTCGGAGTTCTTCTTCCTGAACTCCTCCAGCTGCTTCTTCTCCTCCGGAGTCATCTTGTCGATGTACTCCTTGCGGGTCATATCGAAGTTCAGCAGGTGATCTTCGCCAGGAGCAAAGGTGACATTATCGATGTAGTCAACGCTCTTGTCGTCGACGAACACAATCGCCAGATAGTTCCCCGGCGCAACATCAGAACCCTTGAAGTTGCCGGAAGCGTCAATCTCGAAGGTGTTCGTATACTTGCGGCTCTTCTCGTCGCCTGAGCGATCCTGCGTCAGCTTTACCTGCCCCTTGGTAAGCGGGGCACCGATCGCGTTGTTCACATGTCCGTGTACGCTTGCCGGAGCCGGACCCTGCGCCCGTCCGTTCTGCGTCGCCAGAGTGAGCACAAGAGCTAAACAGACTCCCAGCCCTGTGCTCCACTTTCTTCCAATACGGTTCATCATTCGTTCTCCCTGGTTTCAGTTCACGTCTGACCGCTCCTGGGCCTGTCGCGCCTGATGGTCAAAGACTATGTTATCTCTGCGGCGTTAGATGCTGTTTTTTGGGCCAGCATAGGATATCGGATCCACCGCTCCGGCCTCACGAAACGCTCGCAAACGTAAGACGCAGCTCTCGCACACCCCACACGCCTCCCGTTCGCCGGAATAGCATGACCAACTTACATGGAACGGAGCGCCTAATTCAACTCCAAGACGCACAATCTCGTTCTTTTTCATGTGGATCAGCGGGGTTTCGACCCGGATATCGCCCACCTTGGTCCCCTGCCGGATCAGCTCATTGAAGGCATCGTAATAGGCTACCCGGCAGTCTGGATACCCGGAGCTGTCCTGCTCCACGGCCCCGATAAAGATCTTCTTCGCCCCCAGGACCTCCGCCCAGCTCACCGCCGCTGCCAGAAAATGCGCATTCCGGAACGGGACATAAGTCACTGGAATCTCTGTGCCGATCACATCCTCATCTGTTGGGGCGTCCGGCACCGCGATCCTCTCGTCGGTCAGCGCAGAACCTCCGATCCTGCGGAACAGGTCCATCTTCAGCGGCAGAAATTCTTTTGCCCCCGTCAGCCGGGCAATCTCCTCCGCCGAAGCCCGCTCCTTCGTCTCCGTCCTCTGCCCATAGCCGAAGTGCAGAGCGTAGACGTCATACTCGCGCGCCGCCAGTGCCGCGCACACCGTGGAATCCATCCCCCCGGAGAGGCACAACACCGCCCGAGGTCGGCCAGTATTCGTCGTCTCGGTATCGTTCGTCATCTCTCTCCACCATCCTCTGGTATTCCCTCCAGCAGGCCTCGCGCCTCTGTCTCATCCACCCGATGCACCATCAGGCGCGCCCGAAACGCTGAGCTCAGCAACTGATTGGCGTTCTCTCCCTGCAAAAAACACTCAAATCCCGCCGTCTCCAGCAGACCCTTGGCCATCTGAGCCTCCATCGGATCCTCAAAGCGCGCTACGGTGACGAACTGCTCCGGGTCGAATTCCTGTGGTATTGTCAGCTCGTCCATCGGCTCCCTCACTTGATCTCATACGACTGCAGCCGCGCCGTAATCGTTCCCCAGAAGAGACTTGCGCGCACCTGCACCGGGATATGCCGCGCATCGTCCGTGTACCAGATCCAGATCTTTCCCCGGTTCTTCACCACGCCTTCGTCCGCGGTCGGCTGAACCCGGACCGTCTGGAAGGTGCCTGCAGGAGTCTTTACCTCTTCCTTCGCCTCAACCTTCATTGTCACCGTGACCGTGCGCATCGCATCGGCCAAAGGGAAGCGGAAGTCCTGTCCGACGATCAGCGGATGCGAGCCCACGTAAAAGATCGCCGAAAGAGAATCCGTAACGCAGGCCGGGATGGACGCCGTGAGCTGCTTGCTCGTTCCCTTGACCAGGTTCCGCTCTACCAGCGTCTGCTTGCCCTCGGGGTAGTTGAAGTTCAGGTCGCTCGAGATCTTCCTGCGGCCTTCGAGCGTCTGCTTGGAAAATCCCGAGGAGCATCCCGTCTTGGTGTCGAAGGCGGACTGAAATCGGTCGGTGACCGGGAACAGCATCGTCACTCCGCCCACGGTATCTGCCGTAGCGGTAATCTTCTGGGTCGTTCCCTGCTGCTCGATCTGAAAGGTGGCAACTGCGGCCGTAAACACGCGCCAGTCCACCGAATAGCTCAAGGTCTCTTTTGTGGGAAAGGTGTACGCTGCGGGCGGCGGCTCCAGCGTAGGAATCGTCACCGGGGGCGGCGCAGGAAAGAGCCGTTGGGTCAGCGACTGCGCCGGAACCACGGGAGTGGCCAGCCAGCACAACAGCATCGGGAGAAGGAGGACCGTGAAACGTTTCGACAGAGCTAACTCACTCGATTTGGAATTGAAGGCCTCAGAATAAACCGGTCGTTGAAACTTTTCAGCAGCATTTCAACGAAATTCCAGCCAGCCCGGGGACCGCTCTCCGGCCATCTCCCGCAGGTTCCGTTTCTCTATCTTCGATAGAGAAGCAGCGCCACCAGCGCCGCGTAAAGAGCAACAGCACCGATAGATGCATTGTACTCGCGGTGATGCAGGTACCGTTCCCGCGAGAAGCGGCCCGCAGGTAATTCGCTCCGGGCGGGACTCAGCCGCGGCAGCAGTCGCGGGACCTGGCGCGCATACTCGTCGAATCCTGCAAAGTGCGCCCGGAGATATTCTTCCTCCGACCGGATCGTCGGAAGATAGATCGCCAGAAAGCCCACCGCAAGCGCAACGAATAGAATCCAGCTCCCGGAGGCCCATGCGAATCCATAGGCAATTAACATCGAGCCGAGGTACAGGGGGTTCCGCGTATAGGCATACGGTCCGGTGCGGGTCAGCTCCGCGTTCTTTTTCACATACCCGGCGGCATAGGCGCGTAGCCAGACGCCCGGAATCACAAGAATCAGGCTCAGGAGAATAAGGTTCCACGTTGGCCGTGCCAGCCATAGGAATAGCACTGCAAACAGGAACCCCAGCGGTACGCGGATCCGCCGCGCTATGCGCTGCCAACTGCTTCGTTCGCTCACTCTTCTCCCTTCCCTCTCGATTTAACCCTGGGCGCTTTCTAAAAGTTCCTCTGCTGCGGCGACCACCTCATCTACTGTAATCTCCAGCAGCCCGGCTTCCGGTTCTGCCAGCCGCCGATGGTCTCGTCGCTCCCTGCCATGACGAAGAATCCGTGCCGCAGTTCCATAGGGCCCATTTCGTGCCGGATCCGTCGGTCCGAATAGAGCTACTACGGGACGCCGCATAGCAGCCGCAAGATGCAGAGGGCCTGTATCCCCGGCAATCACAACCGCCGCCCTTCGCGTCAGCTCAATCAATTGAGGAATATCCCCCGCCATCGTCGTTGCATACTCTTCGCTGGCTGCAACGACCTTCTCTGCAACGGGATCGGCCGAGCCTGCCGCATTGATGACAGCCGGAACTCCCCTGCGATGAAGCTCTCGCGCGACCGCGCCGAAACGTTCCGCTGGCCATTGCTTTGCTCCCCACCCCGCGGTCGGGCAGAGCAGCGCATAGCGTCCGCTCTCCCAAATACCTGAAAGTTCAGTCTCGCAACTCCGCTGTGCTTCGCCATCAAAAGGGAAGTCGATCTCTGCTGGACGAAGATTCATTCCGACAGCCTGCCCCAGAAGCTCGCATCCCTGTTCCACCACATGCGTCGACGCCACCGGAATCCTTCCCTGGTAAAGCCATCGTGCAGGCGCCTCACGCGGCTCCGCAGGGCCGCAGAACTCACCGGCTGCCGCCATCCTTCCAATCACCGCCGACCGGATGGAGCCCTGCATATCGACGCACAGATTGAATCGTCCCTGGCGCAGTCGCCGTCTCAGCTCGACAATCTCCGTCAGCGTTCCAGTGGAAAGCGGTCGCTGCTTCCATCGTCTCGTCTCTGCCGGAAAAATCTCATCCACAACCGGCTTCGCAGCAGAACTGCAGGTGGCGCGCAGCAAAGGGCTCCATCTCGGCTCGATCACCCAGCCGATCGAGCAGTCCGGCCACGCATTCTTCAGGGCAGCGGCGGCGGGCAGCGCATGGAGGACATCTCCCATCGCGCCGATCCGCACAATGAGGACGCGGCTCTTCTCTCCATGAGAGGAGTCAGTTTGGTCTCTGCTCGCCAAGCGCTCATTCTCTCACGGGCCGCTCCTGCCCTTTTCTGCGATCCAGCTCCGAGACCATCTGCACCAGCTGCGAAAGCGCCTCTTTCTCATTCAGCAGTTCGACGTTCAGGCGGGCAAGAATCAGGGGGCCCACGGACTCCAGCCGCTCGCGCATCGCCGGCGTCAGCTTCACCGCATCTTTCTCGGTGGTAACGAAGCCGTTTGCACCCCGAATTCTGAACCTGTCCAGGATTCGCACCATGTCGGCTTCGCGATAAGGGTGATGGTCCGGGAAGGTGACTGTCTCCAGCGGCTCATAGCGTGAGGCCATCAACATGCGCGTGAAGTTATCCGGCCGCGCAATTCCGCAGAAGGCCAGTGGCAGAGGTGGAAGCCGCTGGTCGCCCCCCGCAAGGCCAAGCGTGCGGCGGATCGTCCAGACGGTAAAGTTGCTACCCTCGCCGCGCAACTGATCCAGCACACCCTCGATCTCTGTGGCCTCTTCTTCACGCACAACAACCACATCGGCATCCGCGACCGCCGTAATCGGCTCGCGCAGGTTTCCCGCAGGCAGCAGGTGGTCTCGGACATCCTCAAGCGTCAACAGGACAATATCGACGTTGCGGGCAAGGCGCAGATGCTGGAATCCGTCGTCCAGCAGATGCACTCGCACCTTGTCTTCGCGCCAGTCCTGTTCGGAGAGCAGTCCTGCGCGGTATCGGTCGGCGCCGGCGAAGACCGGGGCTCCGGAACGCTGCGCCAGCAGTACCGGCTCGTCTCCATGCCAGGCTGGATCATCGTTCGCGTCCACGCGCTCGATCAGGTTTGAAGCCCGCCCGTACCCTCGCGTCAGGATGCTCACGGCGTAGCCGCGTCTTCGCAGAATTCCGGCCAGCATCACCACCATCGGGGTCTTCCCGGCGCCTCCTGCCGAAACGCTGCCGACACTGATGACTGGCGACGGCAGTCGCCGCTGTCTCAGCCAGCCGAGCTTGTGCATCCTCCGCTTTGCCGAAACGATAGCTTCGTAAACAGGCGAGAGCGGAAGCAGATTCTTCCGAAGGCGATTCATGACCTGTTCCTCAGCAGTCCCAGGAGACATTCTACGGTCCGGGCCGTAGCTCCGGCCTCGGCTGTAAAGACCTTCCGGCCTTGCTCCCCCATCTGCCGCGCTCTGTCTTCTTCTTTCAGCAACTCGCTGATCGCCTTTCTCAGCCCCGAAGGTTCGACGATCAGGATTGCTTCAGCGGAGCGCATGGCGTCCACAATCTCGCGAAAATTCTCCGCCGATCTTCCCATCACCACAGGGACACCGAACCGTGCAGGCTCGAGCGGATTGTGGCCCCCCATCGGGACCAGGCTTCCTCCTACAAACGCGACCCTGCCTAGTGAGTAGACCGACGCCAGGTCGCCAATGGTGTCCAGCAGGATGACTCCTTCGTTCCTCCTTGGCCTTTGGCCCGGAACCAGCTCGCTGGCCCGGAGCAGGTCGAATCCTGCCGTTTCCACCAGTTCTGCAACTGCGTTGAAGCGCTCCGGGCGACGTGGAGCAAGAATCAGCGCTGCCTCCGGTTCGTCTTCAAGCACCTTAGGCCACTCCTCGAGCAGCATCTTCTCCTCGCCCTCAAGCGTGCTTCCGGCGACGACAATTTTGGCGCTCTCCGGCAGCATCTCGCGCAGCCGGGCAGTCATCTCGGTGGTCTCCGGCGCTCTGACGTCATACTTCAGGTTGCCGGTTACCTTCACGCTCCCCTCAGCAGCTCCAATCCGAACAAATCGGGAGCCATTCTCCTGGCTCTGTGCGAGGAAGAGCGAAACCTGCCCCAGAATCGGCCTCCATAGCCTGCTCAGCCGCAGATACCGTGGCAACGAACGGTCCGAGACCCTGCCGTTCACAACCGCCACCGGGATACCTTGCGAAGCGCAGGCATCGATCAGGTTCGGCCACAGCTCGCTCTCCATCAGGATCACCAGCTCAGGATGCAGCGCGCGAAGATAGCGCCGTACAAGCACGGCAAAGTCCAGCGGCATGTAGAAGACCGGTGACTGGCCCCCTAGACGCTCACGCGCCAGCCGCTGTCCCGTCTCAGTCGTAGTGGAGATTGCGATGACCCACTCCGGAAGCTGCCGGCGAAGCTCCCGTATAAGCTCGGTTGCGGCCATCACCTCTCCCACCGAGACGGCGTGCAGCCAGATCGCTTTGCGTCCAGCAGCCGCGCCGGTCAGCCCCGAAGGAACTTTGCCCAGCCGTCCGGCCAGTCCCGCGCGGTATCGTCCGCTGGTCGCCATCCGTGCCAGCCACCACGGAGCGCCAACCACCAGCGCTGCCGCCAGTAGCGCGCTATAAATCCCCAAAATCAAACGAGATGTCCCCTTGCTTTACCAGGTCTATCAGCGAAGATGATAATCAACTTACCGATGAAGTCCTACCGCCGTTCTCTGTCAGCATGGTTACCTCTGGCCATTTTCTTCACGCTGGTCCCGGCACTGCCATGTTTCGCCGGCGGCAAAAAGGTCGCTCCTCCTAAGCCGGCGAACCAGTATCCCGCCTTCGATTCCCACCCCGAGGAGCACGTCTCCGTTGCCATCGATCCTTGTACGGAGCCGAAGAACTGCGACTTCTTCCGCCTGCCCTACATCCGGCACTCGATGATTCCGGTACGGGTTATCATCACCAACGACTCCGACTCGACCCTCGACCTGAGTCAGGTGCGGATGCAGTTCATCGCTCGAGACGGCGAAAAGTATCCTGCGGCGAACCTCGATGACCTGAACCGCCGTCTGTTTTCCACAAAGCAGGCCGTCGGTCGCAAGGTTCCCATCATCCCGATTCCTATCCCTATCCGCCATTCGCCGATCGACAAAAAGATCACCCAGGACGATGACGATTTCGGGTTCAAGACAACAACCGTAACCGCCCATTCGACAATTGGTGGTTACCTCTTTTACGACATCAAGGACCTCGACGATCCGCCCTTGAAGGGGGCAGAGATCTACGTCAAGATGATCCACACCGCCGGTGGAAAAGAGCTGTTTGCCTTCTCGATTCCTTTCGATAAGTGGCTGGCTTCCCAGAAGTCCGGGAAATCCGGAGCAGGTGCAAGTCGCTGAGGAGTAAAGATTTGTCCGAACAAAACAATCCTTCGACACCGCTGGTGATCCGTGAGGCGCGTCCAGACGACGTTCCGGAGATGCTCCTGTTCATCCGCGAACTTGCCGAGTACGAGCGTCAACCCGAGGCCGCGATTGCCACCGCCGCCGACCTTCTGCGCGACGGCTTCGGGCAAACACCTGTATTTCAATGCCTTATAGCCGAATGGGAGGGACAGCCGGCTGCCATGGCGCTCTACTTTCCCTTCTACTCCACCTGGCGCGGTAACGCCGGAATCCACCTGGAAGACCTCTTCGTGCGCCCGCAGTTCCGGCGAAACGGGATCGCAAAGGCCCTGTTTTCACGCCTTGCGACGATCGCGCTGGAACGCGGTGACCGGTTTCAGTGGCACGTATTGGACTGGAATCGGATGGCCATCGATTTCTATAAGCAGATGGGAGCCGGCATGCTTGAGGAGTGGCGCATCATGCGAATTGATGGAGAGGCGCTCAGGGCGCTTGCAGCGCAATCTGCCTGACAGCGATTCGAAGAAACCGCTATCGGTCACGAGGGACTGACCCGAAAACAGAGTTCAGGTCAGTCTTCGCAATCCGTGGTTGTTTTTATGCGTTCGCGGCTGATCCGAGCTTACGCCGCAGGACCAGCAACATTCCGGGCAGGCCAGTTCCCAGGAGCAGGAGAGTGCCTGGTTCCGGTGTAGCGGCGGTGCTGACATCGACGCTCGTCCCCGAGAAGGGCTCCCCATAGGTATTCAGGACCGTTCCGTTGAGCGAGTCCCCTACGCCATAAGTGAGGCCGAATCCGGGTACTACGCCGTTGCTCCACAGGTCAACGTTGTAGCCACCTTCGACGGTGAAGAGCATGCCATAGATGTCAAGGACTCCACCGCCGAAGGGATAGGGAGGTTCAGGGTCGCCGGGACCGGGAGGGGGGCAGACAGCGGGTGAGTTTCCGTCGGGGAAGAAGAGATTGTCCCAGGAGAAGCCAAAGCCCTGCGCCTGGCTCCCAGGGGGAAGGAAGGTGCCATCGGGATTGATGCTGGACGGGAGTGAGGTTGAATGGATTCCAGTGATGGCGCCGGTGAAGTTTGCGATCGAGTCGGTGAAGGTGCCGGTGATGCCGGTGATCTGGTAGCCGCCGGGGACGCCTGGCACAGGTGTGTTGGAGACGGAGATTACGCCCGAACCGCTGAGACCACCGCCGCTGAACGCGAAACTATAGGAGTCCGCCCTGGCTGCCGGGGTGATTGCGAGGCCTGCTGCGAGGGCAATCAGACCAAAGAATTTTGAGCGCGTGGAGACACACTGCCGTAAACGGTCAGCCACTGTGGCCGCCGCCCGTCTGCAGGATATGTTCATCTTAATCCTCCTGAAATGGAAAGCGAGGGCCCGGTAAGTCGTGGGGAGGAGAGCCAAGAGTAGCATGGCGCGTCCTTCACCGTCTTGCGCTGATGTCCGGCGATCATCCTTCATCTGTCTCGGAAAGTATGTCTGCCGATCTGTGCAGATATGTTCGAGAGACAATAGAGGAGATGAAGAGAATCAAAGTCATTGGTGGGGGCCTGGCAGGTCCGGAAGCTGCGCTGCAGGCGGCATCGCTCGGATGCGAAGTGACGTTATACGAGATGCGGCCTGTGCGATTGACCGAGGCACACCAGACAGCGGATTTTGCCGAGCTGGTCTGCTCCAACTCGCTTAAATCGGAGAGCGAGAACTCGGCTCCATGGTTGCTGAAGCAGGAGATGCGCCGGGGGAACTCATTTCTGTTGGCAGCGGCGGATGCGACGGCAGTTCCTGCAGGGCATGCACTTGCGGTCGACCGGCAGGAGTTCTCGGCTAAAGTGGCGGCGATGATTGAGCAGAACCCGCGGATCAGGGTCGTCCGTGAGGAGATCACACAGCTCGATGAGAATCCGGACGAGATTACGGTGCTGGCGACCGGTCCGCTCACTTCGCCTGCACTAACGGCAGAGCTGCAGCGGCTGACAGGATCACAGCACCTTGCGTTCTACGATTCCATTTCGCCCATCGTCGATGCCAGCACGATTGACATGGAGAAGGTGTACTTTGCGGCACGCTGGGACAAGGGAACCGCGGACTACATCAACTGCCCTTTTACGAAGGAAGAGTACGAACGATTTATTGAAGCTCTCTCGACCGCCGAAACGGTGCCTGCCAAGGAGTGGGAGCATATTCCGACCGAAGGTGCGGTGATTGCTAACGCTCCGAAGTACTTTGAAGGATGTCTTCCGATCGAAGAGATTGCGCGGCGTGGGCATGACACGTTGCGCTTTGGCCCCATGAAGCCGGCGGGCCTGACAAATCCGAAGACGGGACGCTGGCCCTATGCCGTGGTCCAGTTGCGGCAGGAAAACCTGCGGGCTGACTCCTACAATCTTGTGGGTTTTCAGAATCACCTAAAGTATGGCGAACAGGCGCGCGTGCTGCGGCTGATTCCCGGACTGGAGAATGCAAAGTTTCTCCGCTACGGGCAGATTCATCGCAACACCTACATCAATTCGCCGACGGTGTTGAACGAAACGCTACAGCTTCGCACGCATCCGAACATCCTGATCGCGGGCCAGTTGAGTGGGGTTGAGGGTTATACAGAGTCGATTGCCGGAGGGCTGCTTGCGGGCCGCTTCGCCGCAGCGCTCGCGCAGGGCAGGGTGCCGGCAGCCCCGCCCCGCCTGACGGCACATGGATCGCTGATTCACTACATCACGCACAGCGAGGCGAAGCACTTTCAGCCGGCGAATATCACCTTCGATCTGCTGCTGCCGCTCGAAGAGGAGCTGCGGAAGAAGATTCGCGACAAGAAGGAACGGCACCGGATTCAGTGCGAGCGGGCGCTTGAGGCCTGGGATGGATGGTTGGCGGAGGCTGGGGTTGCGGCAGCTTCTGCTTAGGGAGATTCTTCAATGGGCGTAAAGATGCCTGTGTTCTGCCGGATCCAACTTTGACTCTCCGGGCAAAATACAGGGATTCTTCGGCTGCGCCTCAGAATGACGGTTCTTTAAACAAGCCATCTACCATCGACGTGAGGCGAGGGCTGCTTAGTCTGCTGTCTTTTTGTTGCGGGCGCGTATCTTGAACCAGATGGGTGAGCCGATGAAGCCGAACTTTTCGCGAACCTGATTGGCCAGGAAGCGCTCGAAGCTGAAGTGCAGCTTCACGTCTTTGTCGGTGAAGAGCACAAAGGTTGGCGGCGCTACTGCCGCCTGGGTCATGTAGTAGATACGGACTCGCTTCGACATTGGCACTGATGCCTTCTGGAAATCGATGTTATCGAGAAAGCGATTCATGTTGCCGGTCGTAATGCGCTTGCGACGCTCGCGGGCGACCAGCTCGACCTTCTTGAAGACCTGGTCGACGCCTTTGCCTTCGGCGGCAGAGATGAACAGAAGGGGAGCATAGTCGAGGTACTTCAGGGCGTCTCGAACCTGCTGCTCATAGACCTTCTTGTCCGCAGGAGCTTTGCCATCGGTGCGTCCTGTGGTCACGGCGTCCCACTTGTTGACGACGATGATCACGCTTCTGCCGCTCTCGTGCGCATAGCCTCCGATGTTGGCGTCGAGCGCAGTCACGCCTTCGGTGGCGTCGATGATCAGAAGGGAGACGTCGGCTGCCTCAAGATGTTTGCGAGCCATGATGACGGAGAGCTTTTCTGCCATCAGCTTTGTCTTGCCTTTGCGGCGGATTCCGGCTGTATCGACGAAGCGGAAGCTGTGCCCGTTACGCTCGACGACCTCGTCGACGGCATCGCGGGTGGTTCCGGCGATGGGTGAGACGATGGCCCGTTTTGTGCCGGTCAGGGCGTTCAGAAGGGTCGATTTGCCCACGTTGGGCCTACCGATGATGGCGATCTTCGTCTCGGTCTGCTGGAACTCGCCGTGGCTGCGGAGCCTCCGGGCAGGTTCGGGGCCGTCTTCGTCTTCGGCCATCTCGTCCTCGATGGTCAACATGACCTCGGTCGGTTCTGTGGAGACGGTTTCGGGCGGCAGGGCTGCGAAGACCTCGTCGAGCAGGTCGCCGACTCCGGTGCCGTGTTCCGCAGAGATGGGAAGGACGTGACGAAGGCCGAGGCTGCGGAAGTTCTCTGCCGCAGCCAGCAGTTCGGCTGCGTCGATCTTGTTGACGGCGAGGAAGACGGGCTTGCCTCCGCGCATGAGCAGGCGGGCCAGTTCGATATCGGGGGCAACCAACTCGGTGCGGCCGTCGACCACCATAACGATCGCGTTGGCCTCAGCGAGTGCGACCTGTGCCTGGCGAAAGATCTCGCTGGGGATGAGGGCTTCGTCGTCGGGAATGACGCCACCGGTATCGACGAGACGAACGGTGCGTCCGGCCCATTCCATCTGTCCGTAGATGCGGTCGCGGGTGATGCCGGGCTCGTCGCCCACGATAGAGCGACGTGTACCGGTGAGACGGTTGAAGAGTGTGGATTTGCCCACATTTGGGCGGCCACAGACGGCGACGAGAGGAAGCTGCTCACTGATCGACCGCGTTGTGGCCGGAGTTGTAGCAGAGCGCGTTTCTACCGGATCCTGTGGCTCAGCGGCATCTCGGTTGGCGTAGAAAGAAGAAACTGCGACCGGGCGAACGCTTGCGGGGGGACGCCGTTCTCCTCCGCGAAGGGCGATGCTGGCTTCGCGCTCCGGCGATTTTTTCGGGAGACGCTTCAGCTTTTCAGTCGCGGATTTTTTTGCGGCAAGCTGTTTGCGCTTGCGTGGATCGACGGCGCCGGTCGTGGGAACTACCTTGGGGGCGCGGCCTTTCTTGGGACGCGTGCTGGCCTGACGGTGTTTTTTGCCGAGCCTCTTCTGATCGTTTTTTGCCACCGGGAAGTCCAGCTTTCTCCTCGCCCGCATGGTTGGGGTCGAGATGATTCCATCAACGCCACTTAGCTTCTGGCGCAGCGCAACCTGTCTATTATAGAAACCAGCGACTCTTTGCCGCTTCTTCGCCTTGTCCGCCTCATCTCCCATCCCGGTTCTGCCGCCACCGCTCCAGCCCGGAGAGCGTTTGCCGACGCTGCACGAGTTCTTTGCGCCGGGAGGGATTCTGTCGCGCTCGTCGCTGGCGTTTGAGCATCGGCGCGGACAATACGAGATGGCCCGGGCGATCGAGAAGGCATTTGAGGACAAGCGGCATTTGATTGTTGAGGCGGGAACCGGCACGGGCAAGACGCTGGCATATCTGCTTCCGGCGCTGCGCAAAGCTCGTGAGCACCAGCAGCGGGTGATCATCTCCACCGGGACGAAGAATCTGCAGGAGCAGCTCTACTTCAAGGACGTGCCCTTTCTCGAGTCACTGCTGGGACCGTTGAAGGTCTGCTACATGAAGGGGCGCGGCAACTATCTGTGCCGACACAAGCTTTATGCACTGCGGGATAATCCGCTGCTGAACGGGCTGGAGGAGATCGAGCAGTTCCACCATATTGCCGCCTGGGAGAGGACGACGGAGACGGGCGATCGCGCGGAGATCGACGCGCTCCCCGAGACTTCGGCGCTTTGGCACAAGATCGATGCCCGGACGGAGGCGTGTCTGGGACAGAGCTGTCCGGACTGGGAGCGATGTTTCATCACGGCGATGCGGCGCAAGGCGCTGGAATCGGACATTGTGATCGTGAATCATCACTTGTTTTTTGCCGATCTGAGCATCAAGCAGCAGGCGGCGAATGCGCCGGATGCGGGAATTCTTCCGGAGGCTGCGGCGGTGGTCTTCGACGAGGCGCATGAACTGGAAGAGGTGGCTTCGAACTACTTCGGGATCGGGCTGAGCACGCAGCGGGTGGATGAGCTGGTGCGCGATGTCGAGATGATGCTGCGAGCCAAGCAGGCCTCGACCTCTGCGATTGAGAGTGCATGCGGCACGTTGCAAAATCGCTCGCGGATGTTCTTTTCGGCATTGCCGGACAGCACCAACGGGCCGGGCCGGATGCCGTTTGTAAATCGAGCGGACTTTCTGGAGGAGAGCGGAGACTACTACACGGCGACGCTGAACGCCCTGACGCGACTTGAGGGCGAGTTGGATCGGGTCAAGAATGTCGATGAGGCTGCTGGCCTGCGCAAGCGCGCAGCGGATATTCGCGCGCATCTGGCGTTTCTGCTGGAGTCGACCGACCACAACACGGTTTTCTGGATTGAGCGACGGGCTGTAGGTGGCGTGCGTGGTCTGGCACGCGGTACGGCGCTGGCTGCCTATAATACGCACCTGCAGGCAACGCCCATCGATGTCTCTGACCTGCTGGCGACGGCGCTCTTCGACAGCTACTCCAGTGTGGTGCTGACTTCAGCGACCCTAACGGTTGCGGGAGGATTTGAGCATATTCGCAAGCGGCTTGGGCTGGTGTCTGCGCGGGAGCTGATCGTGCCGTCGCACTTTCAGTACGAGCGGCAGGCGCTTTTGTACATGCCTCCGAATATGCCTGATCCGCGTGAGCCGGACTTCACGGATCGTGCGGCAGAGAGGATTCGGCGTGTGCTGGAGATTACGCAGGGACGCGCGTTCTGCCTGTTCACCAGCTACAGCCAGATGCGGACGATCTACGAGCGCATGTTGGTGGAGGTGCCCTTTCCTTTGCTGCTGCATGGGACCGCGCCCAGGCATGTTCTTGTACAGCAGTTTCGGGAGACACCGAATGCAGTGCTGTTCGGCACGTCGAGCTTCTGGCAAGGCGTGGATGTGCAGGGAGAGCAACTGAGCTGCGTGATTATCGATCGGCTGCCTTTTGCTGTGCCGACGGACCCGGTGGTAGAGGCGCGGATGCGCGCTGTTGAAGAATCGGGCGGGAAGCCGTTCTTCGAGTACCAGATTCCGAATGCGGTGATCACGCTGAAGCAGGGATTTGGGCGCTTGATTCGCTCTCTTGAAGACCGGGGCGTCCTGATGCTTCTCGACCCGAGGATTTATCGGCAGCGCTACGGGCGCATCTTTCTGGATAGCCTGCCGGCATACCGGCGAACGGACGATATCGCCGAGGTCGAGCGTTTCTTTCAAAGCGCCGTAGAATGAAAACAGATGGGACGTAATCTCTACATTCTTGCCGCAACGCTATTCGTACTGGCGCTGATCTCGTGCGGAGTAGCGTACACCAACATTGCGCAGCAGCCGGGTTCGCCGGGAGATATCGCTCTATGGCGAACGACTGGTTTGGCGCTGCTGGTGCTGGCTCTGGTGGTTGCGCTGGCCGCCATGCTGTCCTCTCTTTTTGAGCAGGTGGAGCGCAGGGCCGAGGAAGAGCGCAGAAAGCGGCGAGGCCGTTAGGAGCTCGGAGAACGGTACAATAAGAAGGAGCCAGGCTGCTTCTTGTCTCCCCCCATCTGATCGGTTCGGCCGGCTGAAAGGTATCGGAAAAACCATGTTTGAAGTGACTGTAGAAGCCGGATTCTCCTCGGGACACTACCTGCGGAACTACCGCGGCAAGTGCGAGAATCCGCACGGCCACAACTACAGGGTCTTTGTCACGCTGATTGGCGAAGAGCTGGACGAGGCCGGTTTGCTGCTTGATTTCAAGCTGTTGAAGCAGGTGATGCGACCTGTTGTGGACTATCTCGATCACCAGATGATCAACGATCTTGAGCCGTTTACGACGGTCAATCCCTCGGCGGAGAACCTGGCGCGCTACTTTTACCAGGAAACGACGAAGCAGCTTCATGACATGACCGAAGGTCGCGTCCGGGTGAAGGACTGCACGCTCTACGAGACCGATACGAGCTTCGCGCGTTATTACGAGCAGATCTAACGCCATGCACTTGATTGAGCTGTACAAGTCCGTCCAGGGAGAGTCGTCCTTCGCCGGCCTGCCGTGTATTTTCGTGCGGTTGGCAGGGTGCAATCTGCGCTGCGCCTGGTGCGACTCGGAGTACACCTTCAGTGGAGGAAAGCCGTTTACGCAGGATGAGGTGGTCAGCGCGATTGAAGCGCTTGCACCGTGCAGACTGATCGAGTTTACGGGCGGGGAGCCGATGCTGCAGGCGCGTGAGCTGCTGCCCTTGATGGAGCGGCTCCTGGCTGAGAACTACACACTGATGATGGAGACCTCTGGGGAGCGCCCTCTGGCGGATGTTCCGAAGGCAGTCCACAAGATTGTCGATGTAAAGTGCCCCGGTGCTGGCGCGGCGGCGAATAGTTTTCGGATAGAAAATCTGGATGCACTTACGAAGAGGGACGAGGTGAAGTTCGTCATCTCGGATCGTACGGATTACGAGTTTGCGCGGAACTTTATTCGCGAGCACGCTCTGGAGCAGAAGGCAGGAGAGATTCTGCTCTCACCGGCGTTCCAGAAGATTCCCAGTCCGCAGCGCACGGCTGACAACATGGCGCTCGATCCTCGCAAGCTGGTGGATTGGATGCTGGAAGACGGCCTGCCTGCGCGACTGTCCCTGCAGATTCACAAGTTCATCTGGGAGCCGCAGAAAAAAGGCGTCTAGATCGGTTCTCGTTGAGGTGGATTTCTTTAGGAAGTCGTCATCCTGACCCTGAGTGAGGTCGAAGGGGAAGGATCCCTGCATTCCTCCCGGAGTGCCATGGACGCTACAGGCAAAATACAGAGATCCTTCGCGTTCGCTCAGGATGACGATCGGAATCGTTTCGACGCGTAGATTACTCCTCTTGCTAACATCGAATATGCGCTTCTTTTCTACTGTTCTTCTGCTGCTGAGCGCGACGTGTGTCTTCGCCCAGAGGCCTCCAAAGCCGATTGAGGTCAAGGTGGTTGTGATCAGCATGTTTGAGGTGGGAGCTGATACTGGCGATGCTCCCGGTGAGTACCAGTACTGGGTGGAGCGTGAACATCTGGACCAGGTTTTTCCCTTTCCTGAGGGCTATCACGACCTGCGGATGAACAAGGACGGCGTCCTGGGGGTGGTGACGGGAGTCGGTACGGCACGCGCGGCGGCGACGATCATGGCGCTGGGCTCCGATCCGCGTTTTGACCTGACGCATGCCTATTTTGTCGTTGCGGGAATTGGCGGAATCGATCCCAGGATGGGGTCGCTGAGTTCTGCTGTGTGGGCCGACTACGTGGTTGATGGGGATCTTGCGCATGAGATCGACGCCCGCGAGATTCCGAAGGACTGGAAGACCGGCTATGTTCCGCTGGGGAAGTCCGTACCCTACGAGCAACCGCGGCAGGCGCGGTTTGGCGATGATGGCAATGTCTATCGTCTCAATCCCAGCCTGGTGGACTGGGCGTTCCAGCTCACGAAAGATGTAAAGCTTGAAGATACCGATGCCATGCGGATGCGACGGCAGCAGTATGCGCCGGAGCCGGCAAAGCGGCCTCCTTTTGTGCTGCGCGGCGGCAATCTTTCTGCATCGACCTTCTGGCACGGCAGGCTGCTGAATCAGTGGGCGCATGATTGGGTGAACTATCAGACGGACGGAAAGAGCACCTACGCGATCTGCGGGATGGAAGATACAGGGACGCTACAGTCGCTGACGTGGCTCGCGAAGGCAGGCAAGGTAGATATTCATCGGGTGCTGGTGCTGCGTACCGCCTCAAATTATGACCAGCAACGGGAAGGCGCTACCGCGGCGGAGAGCCTGGCCGAAACCAAGATTCGCCAATACAGCGCGTATATGCCGTCGCTCGAAGCCGCCTACCGTGTAGGGCATTTGGTCGTGGACGATCTGGTGGCACGCTGGAGCGTGACTCGCGATCATCTTCCTGGCGAATAATCAGGCGATCATTCGGCGCACGATTCTGCGAACGGTCTCGGTGACCACGCCATAGGCGATGTATGAGGCAAGTTCGCTGGTCTTCTCGCGTGTCGTCTGCGGTTCTGGCCTGGTTGCGAGTTTGATGATGGGCAGGGTCGAGTCGTGCGAGAGGGCGACCATCGCTACGCCGAAGTTGGCTCCCAGCTTGGCTGTCGCCGGAGGATAGAGCTCCGCGACGGCACCATAGGCAGCTCCGGTCGCGGCACCGATACTCCAGTGAGCCGCCTGCCGTGTGATGGGACTTTGCCTGAATTTGAGCGATGTTGCTGAAGGCTTATCGGCCGGCAGCGCGGCCTGTTCAGGTTCTTCTCCGTGGACGCGCGGTGGATACGCTTTTTCAACCGCATACTTTACCGCAGTACCGACAATTCCACCGACCAGGCCCGCGATGGCCCCTTTGGCGATCGATCTTGTTCGTTTGCTCACAGCGTTCACCTCAGCAGAATATCTTCAAGCTATCAGGCTATTAGGATGCAGCGATTCCTGCAGATGCCGATGGCTTGATGGAAGACGATTGCAACGCTCTATCCGACGTATGCGGAAGCGTCCGTAGAATCAACACCCGAGTTCCAGCTGACGGACCGGAAGACGATAGTGAGGATTGCCGAGAGGGCAAGGTTCAGCAGAAGCGCAGGAATAGCGGCGTACATGGCCCAGGTTCCACCCAGCCATGCGGGAAGGTGCAGCGGATAGACGGAACTTTTCAGGTGCAGCTCTGCAGCCATCGCCGTTCCTGACGCCATACCGGCTGCCCATCCGGCCAGCAGCGCCCAGGGATGCAGCCAGCGCGTAAAGACGCCGATGACGATGGACGGAACAAGCTGGCACATCCAGATTCCACCCAGCAGCTGCATCTCAATGGCATAGGGGGTCGGGAGATAGAGCACAAAGATGAGAGCACCGAATTTGACGACGAGAGAGACGGCCTTCGCCATCGCAGACTCCTGGTGGGGAAGCATCTTGCGACTGGAGAGTGCGCCGTAGAGATTGCGGGTGAAGAGATTGGAGGCCGCAATGGACATGATGGCCGCCGGGACCAGGGCGCCGATAGCGACTGCCGCAAGACAGAACCCAGCGAACCACTCCGGGAAAGACTGCATGAAGAGCAGAGGAACGGAAGAACTGGTGTCCGAGGTCTTAATGCCGGCGGCCAGAGCGAGATATCCGAGCAAAGCGATGAGGCCCAGCAGGAAGCTGTAGGCGGGAAGCATTGCTGCGTTGCGTCGAACGACGTTCGCGCTGCTGGCCGACAGTACCGCCGTTGCGGTATGGGGATAGAGCATGAGAGCCAGCGCGGAGCCGATGGCAAGCGTGGAGTATCCCAGAAACTGGCCGGGCTTGAGGAAGATGCTTGCTGCCGGAGTGTGCGTCGCCAGCGCCTGGTTTGCAAGCTCGAAGACGTGATGGTATCCGCCAAGTTTGACCGGAATGAAGATCACGGCGGCAAGGACCATGATGTAGAGCATCAGGTCTTTGACGACGGCGATCACCGCGGGAGCCCGCAGGCCGCTGGAGTACGTGTAGGCCGCGAGGATGATAAAAGCCGCTGCCAGCGGCCATTCACCGTGAAGGCCCATTGCGGCGATCACTACCTTCATGCCGACGAGCTGAAGCGCGATGTAGGGCATCAGTGCCAGCACCCCTGTAAGTGCAATCGCAATGGTCAGCCAGCGGTTCCCGTAGCGGCCGCTCACAAAGTCGGCGAAGGTCACGTAGCCGTGACGATGGCATACGCGCCATAGACGGGGCAGCACAAGCATCATGTAGGGGTATGCTATGACTGCATAGGGAATGGCGAAGAAGCCGATAGCTCCAGCGCCGTACAGTGCGGCCGGGACGGCGATGACAGTGTATGCCGTGTAAAGATCGCCACCGATGAGGAACCATGTGATCCAGGTGCCGAAGCTCCGCCCGGCCAGCCCCCACTCTTCAAGCGAGGCGATACCGGATTCAGGACGCCGCCAGCGTGCTGCCCAGAAACCTGCCAGCGTAACCAGTAGAAAGAAGAGGCAGAAGACGGCAAGCGCAATCGGATGCAATCAGCGGTACTCCCGGATGAAGTTGGAATAAGAGCATCCTACCTCATGAGAAGACGGGAGTTAGCCAGTTGTTGCGTGGACGATATAGATTCACTCTCGTTTGAGAGTTCTAAACACCGTGTCCGGTGTCGTTCCACTCGTAGGCCACCACGCCAAGATCGCCGAGCGTCTTCAGTACCGCCTCTACGTTGCGGCGAATCTGGGGCCTCGCTTTGGTGGGCACATCATGCGCCTCTTCGATGGCAACGACGCGGCCATAGGGCCACGCGCTCTCAGGAATGGCATTGAGGGCCGCTGGCAGATCGTTCAGACGTACGTCGAGGTTGCGGCGGCGGGCATTGACGGGCCGAAGCAGGCCGCCTACGCCAAGGGTGCTTGGGTTGGCGTCGCCGATCAGGACGTGGAGTGTCACCATGCCGCCCTGAACGGTGAGATAGGGGTTCTCCCATGAGTTCAGGCTTTGAACAGCCATGTAACGGCTCTTTGAGGGAGGAGGAATCAGCTCCATCTGCTGGCGGGCGGCCTCAAGTGCCTGTTCGCGCTCTGCGGCGAAGCCAGGGATAGACCCCGTTGCGGAGCCTCCGTGGCAACCGGTGAGAGCGAAGGGAAGAGCGAGTACGGTGGCAAGGACGATCGTGAGAGAGGATCGGCCAGTGGGGATGGACATATCAGCTATCAGCATACCAAAGGTCGCATCTGGCCGATCTTCTGATTTTCGCCGCAGAATCGCCTATCTGCCGCTCCATTTCGGTGGCCTCTTTTCGAGGAAGGCGCGTGTTCCCTCGGCTCCGTCGGCTGTACCGCACAGCCTTCCAAAGATTCGGCTCTCCAGCCGCAGGGCGGAGTCAAGATTGCGGTCGGCTCCTTCGGAAACGGCTTCAAGGCAGGCGGTGACGGCGAGCGGCGCAACCTGCAGGATGGACTGGGCAAGCTGTCTACCCCTGGGTAGAAGCTGATCAGGTGGTACCACCTCATCGACCAGTCCCAGCCTCAGGGCTTCGGCTGCGTCGACACGTTCGGCTGTCAGTAGCAGCTTCAGGGCCGCCGAAGGACCGATCAGGCGGGGCAGGCGTTGAGTTCCGCCGTAACCCGGGATCAGGCCGAGGCGCAGCTCGGGCAGGCCCATCTGCGCTGTGCTCGATGCGATTCGCAGGGTACAAGCCAGTGCCAGCTCGCAGCCGCCTCCCAGGGCGAATCCGTTGATAAGTGCGATGACAGGCTTTCCGCAGGTCTCGATCTGACGGAAGATGCTCTGGCCGCGATGAGAAAGCGACTGGCCCAGGCCCCGGTCCAGCTTTGTCAGTTCATTGATGTCGGCTCCGGCGGCGAACGCCTTCTCTCCGGAGCCGGCGAGCAGGATGACCCGGATACCGGGATCGTCTGCGAGCTGGGAGAAGACTTCTTTGAGATCGGCGAAGACCTGGTGGCTAAGGGCGTTGAGCACCTGGGGACGATTGAGCGTGACGAGAGCGATCTGGGCTTCGATGCTGCACAGCAGGGTTTCGAACGGCGTGGTCTGCGTCATGGAGAGACTCCTCAGGCGGTCACTGTGATCGGGCTCTGGCATCGAGCTGGAGCGCGTCATGGTTCGCCGGGCGGTTTAGAACGATAACGATACAATCGAACTCATGATCAAGGGAATGACGCTGGTTCGTGAGGTCGCCTCGGCCGATGCTCTCGATAAATTCAGCCGCCTGATGCTGGCTTTGGGATTTGAGCAGGGAAAGGGCTGGCAGGACGAGACCAGCCGTGGTGTCGCACTGCTGTCGCCTTTGGGAAATCTGGAGCTGATGACCGGTCGAGCGCCGGCGGTGCCTCCCATCCTGATTGAGGTGCTGGGGCTGGACGCTGTCCACGCGGCGGTGGAGAAGTGGATGCTTTCGAACTATCCAGGCGAGGCAGGAGACCTGCTGAGCAAGCCTGAGCTGACGCATTGGAACAGCCGCCTGTTTACGGTTCGGCTGAAAGACGATGCCGGCGAGGGGCTCGAATTGGGATTCTGGCAGTCGGAGAATCCTCTGCACGGCAAGCCCGCGGCGATTGAGGGAGATCTTTCCGCAGCGGGAATGCGAGTCGCCATCGTTACAGCAAGGTGGAATGCCGTCATTACGGACCGTCTTCTGCAGGGAGCGCTGGATGCCCTGTATCGCAGCGGCGTGGCAAAGCCGGACGTGGAGATTGTGCGGGTTCCGGGCGCATGGGAAGTTCCTTCCGCCGCCCGAACGCTTGCGGAGTCGAAGAAGTTCGACGCCATCGTGACGCTCGCCTGTCTCATTCGTGGAGAGACGGCGCATTATGAGGCGATCTACAACGAAGTTGCGAGGGGAATTGGCCAGTCGCAGCAGGATACGGGCATTCCGCATGCCTTTGGTGTGCTTACCTGCGAGACGCTGGAGCAGGCCCTGGATCGTGCGGGCATCAAGGCAGGCAATAAAGGATTCGAGGCAGCGATTGCGGCCATCGAGATGGTCTCGATTCAGCAGAAGCTTCGCGAGCAAGGGGACAAAAAGTAATGGGAACACGACGGAAATCCCGTGAGCTTGCGATGCAGATGCTCTTTCAGGGAGACCTGGGCAAACAGACGCCGGAGCAAGTTGCGAAGGTCTTCTGGGACTCACGTGACGATGTGGATGAAGACACGCGCGCCTTCGCGGAGGACATCTATCGTGTGGCCACGGCGAAGCAACCGGAGATCGACAAGCTGATTGAGGCGCACGCGCAGAACTGGCGGCTGGAGCGGATGGCTGTTGTAGACCGCAACCTGATTCGAGCGGCGGTGGCAGAGATGATGGGGAGCCCGAATACTCCGTCGGCGATCATCATCAACGAATCTCTGGAAGTGGCGAAACGCTATGCGGCGCCAGAGTCGATTCACTTCCTGAACGGCGTGCTCGATGCGATTGCACGAGATTTGCTGAAGCAGAGGCTGGGCTGATTTAGCAGATTGTCTTTTAGGCAGAAGAAAGCCCTCTCGATTGAGAGGGCTTTCTTCTGTGTCTGGTGCGTGAATGACTACGAGATCGTCTTGCGCGGATGCTGGACGAGAAGATTCGGCGTCACAATGGTGTTCTTGTCGTCGTTGTTGTTGATGTAGAGGGGTAGATTCGGAGCGATCGCCTTCGCCGGATCGTCCGAGAGAGTTTTGGTATCGATCAGATGGACCTTGTTATCGCCCGAGGTCCCAAGGAAAAGCGTCAGGTCGTCTGCGCTGATCGTTCCGGCGACCGGAGCCGTGGCTCCCTGAAGGGTAACCTGCGTAACGGTTCCAGTGGCCGGAGAGTAGGCCGGCAGTGAACCGGAGCCGGTATAGGTTACGAACGCCAGACTGGAGTTCGTAGTCGGAATGACGCCTGTAATGCGGTCCGATGTAATTCCCAGGGGATGTGTGTTGAGAGCATCCCGGAACTGCGTGAAGTAGTCCGGTGCAACAGTAGATGGGCAGGACCCGGCCACGGGAGAACCGCTGACGGGATTGTTTGGATCTCCTGTAGGAGGCGGAGGCGGTAACGGATTATTGAATACGAGGTCGGATATAGTTCCGCCGTTGGCTGCGGTTGCGCCGATGATGTGCTTTCCATCATTAGTGGCAGCGATACGATCCGTGGCGACAGACTCCGTATCT
The DNA here is from genome assembly GCF_010093025.1 of Edaphobacter sp. 12200R-103. Classification (GTDB taxonomy): domain Bacteria; phylum Acidobacteriota; class Terriglobia; order Terriglobales; family Acidobacteriaceae; genus Edaphobacter. The sequence continues at coordinate 4,453,174 of NZ_CP048114.1, forward strand.
GCCAGCGGATAGTATTGATTGCTCGCCACGGTCTGGCTGGCGCCAGTTCCGGTGATCGTTGTGCTTGGGCAGTAACTGCGGCCTGTGGTGGGAGAGCCGGCCAGGTAAGCGCCTACGCCCGGAACCGTGATGGCGACGTCAGAGGCGGGGTTGGGAAGCGCGATCTGCGACCAGCCTGTAAAGGTGGAGTGGACCAGGAGCTGGTTGGTTGGGGTGAACTTGTCAGGGTTGGTTGGATCGCTGGGGTCCGGCGTGCCAAGCGTGATATAAACCGTCTGGCTGTCGGTGCTGAACTCCGCGTGGGTGGCGACCCCGCCATAGTTGGAGGTTGCAACTGGGGTGGTCGTCGTGCTGCCTGTACCGCTGCTCGTGGCAGTGGAATAGAGATAGATGAGTTGCTTGCGGGGGTCAGAGATGATCACGGAGCCGCCATCGGGCGATACCGCCAGGACGCGCCCGGCCACAGAAGCATCCTCACGCAACAGGCTGTTGGTGGAGGCATTGAAGATCATCAGCTCGGTCGGAGTTCCCATGTAGATCGAGCTGCCGTCATTAGAGATCACCATGGAGTTTGGAGCGAAGGGGAGACGAACCGGAGTTCCGAGTGTGGGATTGGCGAAGTCAACCGGCAGAATGTAGCGCGACTGGGTGCTCGCAATCCAGAGCAGCGAACTGTTTGCTCCCGGAGTCGTCACGTCCACGGCATTCGAAGTGATCGGCTTTCCGTTCCCCAGAAGGCCAATGGCGTTTTGAGGGGACGGGTTGCAGGTGGGAGGCTGGCAGAGCGCGGTGACTCCCGCCGCGCCGGGGAAGGCCGGGGTGATGACGCCGCTTGAAGAGACCGGAATGGTGATCGGTGTTGTCGAGACAAAGGTTAGATTGAGGCCGGTCAACGTGACGTTGTTCTTATCTTTGGCGACTACCGTCAGAGGCTGCGGCGTGTTCTGGTTCACCACCACGTTTGTGGATGGGCCTGTGGCGCTTGGCACGGAGAGACTGATGGACGTTGGGGCGCAGGTTGAAAAGAATCCGGCACTTGAACCAGCCTGCGTCAGGTCGGCGCTGACGACGGTGGATCCTGGCTGTTGCGCTGTCGCCACGCCGTTTTCGTCGATGGTCACAATGCTGGTTGACTGAGCGGCGAAGCTGAGATGGCCCACCTTGCAGGTGACGTTGTTTCCATTCGCGTCATAGGCTCGCCCGGCGATCTGGGCCGTTTTCCCTTGCGAGACGCAGAAGGAGCCGTCGTAAAGAAGGTCCGACTTCACGGTCGCCTGCCGGGCGAGCGGGCAGCAGTTCGAGGACTGATCGAGGCTGTCCGGATCGGTCGCGCTGCATTGATTATTCGGCGTCGGGTTTCCGAGAATGACACTCGTAACCTTGGGGTGAACGAAGATCGGAAGGGGGTTGCTGGTGGCGCCTCCGCCGGTAGCAACGATGTAGACCTCTCCGGACTTTCCGGTCGGGTTGCAGGTGGTGTAGTCAGGGATTCCGCCGCCGGTGTTGCGATTCCAGTTGCCGGCGCAGAGCTTGCCGGCGTTCGCGCCCGAAGGAACAACATCGGCGATCTGGAGAAGGTCGTTGGTCTGATGCCCGCTGGCGTCAAAGACCCCATAGGTGTACGACGAGATCGAGACGGTGCCGCCCTGGCAGTCTGTCGCCTGTGGCGTGGCGACCTGACCGATCTGTCCCTGATTCAGGGAGATTCCATAGATCCTGGGGGTGAGGGTGATCGTGCTTACCTGTCCAACAATGGGGCCGGTGTCGCCGCCATTGCAAAAGACAACAGAGGTTCCCTTGGAGCAGCCCGCGATGGAGATGCCAAATGGAATGGTGAAGAAAAGCAGAATTGCTAGAGTGACAAACCGACGCATTGAACCTCCCCGTTCAACCCGGAACACAAGCTGAACGGTTTCACCGCATATGCTGGAATTCCCGAGGCTTCAGTGTATAAAGCCGAAGTCTCAGAGGCAAATATGGAAGCGCTCTTTTTCGACGCAACGGCAGCCTGTCTGTCGTCGACGGAAGAGCACATTTTGTTTGTATCAATTTGTGGGCATCTGTGTCTCAAACCAGTTGAGGGCCCGCTCCAGAACATCTCTCCGGTGTTCGGGCGAACGAAAGGCGTGACCTTCGTTGGGATAGACGACGAGCTGGGTCTTTACCCCCTGGGCGCGCAGAGCGTGCCAGAACTCAAAGCTCTGCGGAGCAGGGCACTCGCCGTCGCGATCGCCAACCACGACCAGCGTTGGCGTTTTGACTTTTTTGATGTATTCGATGGCTGAACTCTTCGCGTAGATCGCCGGATCGTCATAGACGCTGGCGCCGAAGAAGGGGATCATCCATTGGTCGATGGAGTTTTCCCCGTAATAGCTCTTCCAGTTGCTGATTCCGGCTCCGGCGACGGCAGCGCGGAAGCGAGTCGTCTGGGTGACGGCAAACATTGTCATGAAACCGCCGTAGCTCCAGCCGGTGAGGCCTTCACGATTTTTGTCGATCGGTAATCGGGCCTCAATCGCGTCCATGCCCGCGAGGATGTCGCGTAGATCACCGTACCCGAAGTCGCGGATGTTGGCCTGGGTGAACCTCTCTCCCTGCCCGAAGCTCCCGCGCGGATTCGGCATGAAGACGAAGTAGCCGAGGGCGGAGAAGGGAACTCCGCCATACCCAAGACCGGGCCAGCGCGGAGTGACTGCGGAAGATGGTCCCCCGTGAACCGTCACGATGAGAGGGTACTTTTTGGAGGGATCATAGTTCGCGGGATAGAGGAGCCAGCCCTGGACATGGAAGCCCTCGTTCGTCCACTGGACGTCCTCGGTCCCGCCCCAGAGCGGCTTGATGGAGTCATTCAGATGGCTGATCTGCCTGAGGTTTGCTAAGGGGCCGGCCCAGACCTCAGGCGCATGCTGGTAAGAGCTGCGAATGAAAGCATAAGCCTTGTCATCGCGAGAGACAGAGAGGCTCATCACAGAGGCTCCCGAGCCGATGGATTCATCGAGGGTAAGGTTGATCTTAGGATCATCCGTTCCCGTGGCTACATTGATTGCTGTGATGTGGCTTGATCCGCCGACGTGCTCGCTCAAGCCGAGAAGGTCGGGAGACATCCAGTGAAGAAAAGCGACCGATGCGGCACGGTTTGGGGTGATGTCCTTCGGCTCCCCACCTGCCGAGGGGATGAGGTAGACGTCTCCTCCGGTAGAGCCCTGATCGCTCATCAGCCCCCCTATAAAGGCGATCTGCCTGCCGTCCGGTGAGAACCGGGGGACGGCGATCTGGAGGCCATGCAGGGAGCCGCTGATCTTCGTCGTATCGAGGATCGCGTGAGGAGCTCCACTGCTAATGGATTGCGTGTAGAGCTGGGCGACCCACCAGTTGTTCTCGCCGGGCGGATTGGCTGCCACGTACACAAGCTGGTTGGAATCAGGAGCCCAGCTGAACTCATAGACGTGAAGATCGCTGGGTGTGATTTGCTGAACGGAATCGCCTGAGAGGCTGGCCACCGCGACTCGCTGTACTTCGACGCCGTCCTCTCCGATGACGCCGTCCCAGGGCTTCATGGCATCCAGTGCACCGGCTGCGCGGGTGGCATTCTCGACGAAGAGGAAGCCGATCTGTTTGCCATTCGGCGACCAGGCGATATCGTCAATGGTTCCCGTAACATGCGTAATCTGACGCGATTCGCCGGTCTGTCTGGACCAGACGAAGATCTGGGGCTGTCGGGTGCCATCGGAGGTGCAGTCGGAGGCATATGCCAGCGATTTGCCGTCGGGCGACCAGGCAGGCGCATCGCTGCTGCAGGCTGCGCCGTTCCCCGAGGGACGGATAGCCAGATCGGTGGAGGAATCTGACACTCCGCTCAGGTGAGTCTCATAGTTTCCTCCCTTCTGTACCGACCAGGCGACTGTCTTGCCGTCCGGAGAGATAGAGGCCATCGTAGGCGTCTGGGTCCTTCCCAAAGTGTCCAGAAGGGTTCCGATCCGGGAATCCTGGTGGTGGGAATCCTGGTGACTTGCAGGGGTCTGTGTTAAAGCCAGGGAAGCGAGGAAGAGTGGGGTTAGGAAAACGATGGTGGCGCGGCAGATCCGTGCAGACGTCATGGCGTTTAGGCTAGCATTCCGGCGCAGCTTTCAAAGGGCCAGGAATTCGCAGAATGATTTCTGGAAAACGGCTCTTCTGCGTTGACCTGATCGCAGATCATTGCTATTCTCATAAGGTTCCGCGAGTATCCGGGGACGCGCCGAGTGTAAGAACAGGCGCGATGGGCAGAGAAAAGCCCGGCGATTTACCGATTCCCCCGCTGGAAGTGCATCAGGGGACGGGAATTTGCGCTATACTTGGATATAACAAGAGAGAACCGCAGGTGCGAGTCCGAGAGATTCGGGAGAGCATATAGTCTGCGGCCCATCGATTACGAGCCTGCGACACCCTCCACCTTGGATGGGCTATGTGGGCCGGAACAGCGAAACGGAGCTGGGCAGGCCTGAATCAGGGTATGCGACCCGGTCACCGTCGACTGTTTTCGTCTGGTTGTAAAGGGTTCTACAGACGCGAAGCAGGGATTTCTTCGCTCATGGGTGCAGTGTGCATCCTCGTTTTTGCGCGTAGCGCACTAGCGGTGCGAGGTTCTCTGTGTGCGTCTGAAAAGTTTAGGTTTGCAACACCAAGGAGTTCGAGTGCCTACGTTCCATCAGCTCGTCAAGCAGGGCCGCACGCCCACTCGCTATAAGACTGCCAGCCCCGCGTTGCAGGGTTCGCCCCAGCGTCGTGGTGTCTGCACCCGCGTCTACACCCAGACGCCGAAGAAGCCGAACTCGGCGCTCCGCAAGGTCGCTCGTGTTCGTCTGACGAACGGCATCGAGGTTACGACCTATATCCCGGGAATCGGCCACAACCTGCAGGAGCACTCGATCGTGCTGATCCGCGGTGGCCGTGTGAAGGACCTCCCGGGTGTTCGTTATCACGTCGTTCGTGGGACGCTCGACTCGGTCGGCGTGGCCAATCGTAAGCAGAGCCGCTCGAAGTACGGCGCGAAGCGCCCGAAGGCTGCCGCTAAGTAAACGAAGTTTTAGCAATCAAGCCCGGTTCGTGAGAGGTTGACCGCGCCGGGGGAAGAAGAGAGAAGAAGGAATGCCGAGAAAAGGTTATATCGCGAAGCGTGAGGTTGCTCCGGACCCGGTGTACGGTTCGACCCTGGTGACGAAGTTCGTCAACTCGATGATGTGGGGCGGCAAGAAGTCGACCGCGCAGGGCATCTTCTATGAATCGATGAAGAACCTGGAGCAGAAGGGTGGCGACGAGGCCCTGAAGCTCTTCAAGAAGGCCGTCGAGAATGTAAAGCCGCTGCTCGAGGTAAAGAGCCGCCGTGTAGGTGGAGCGAACTATCAGGTGCCGATTGAGGTCAACCCTGAGCGCCGCACTTCGCTCGCGATCCGCTGGCTGGTAACGTATGGCCGCGCTCGTGGAGAGAAGGGCATGGTTGAAAAGCTGACCGCCGAGCTGCTGGATGCGGCAAACGGACGCGGAGCGGCGATGAAGAAGAAGGAAGATGTTCATCGCATGGCTGAGGCAAACAAGGCCTTCGCTCACTATCGCTGGTAAGGTTTGGGGCCGAGGATCGCTCCTCGGGTCTGCGTAATCAGGCTGTAACCGCGGGAAACCGCAGAAGAGAAGAATCAACGTGGCACGCAATATCTCGCTGGACAAATGCCGCAACATCGGCATCATGGCTCATATCGACGCCGGTAAGACGACGACGACGGAGCGCATCCTGTTCTATACGGGTGTGAACTATCGTATCGGCGAAGTCCATGAAGGCACTGCGACCATGGACTGGATGGAGCAGGAGCAGGAGCGCGGCATCACGATCACCTCGGCTGCGACGACCTGTTTCTGGAATAAGTACCGCATCAATATCATCGACACTCCTGGTCACGTGGACTTTACGGCCGAGGTGGAGCGTTCGCTTCGCGTTCTCGACGGCGCTGTGGCCTGCTTTGATGCGGTTGCCGGCGTGCAGCCCCAGTCGGAGACGGTGTGGCGTCAGGCTACGAAGTACCGCGTTCCCCGTATCTGCTTCATCAATAAGATGGACAAAAGCGGGGGCGATGCCGAGCATGCGACCCAGACAATCAAGGATCGCCTTGGCGCGAAGGCGGTTATGTTGCAGCTTGCCATCGGTGCAGAGGCAAACTTCAAGGGTGTGGTGGATTTGGTCGAGATGCGCGCCATCCTTTGGCACGACGAAGCGATGGGCGCCAAGTACTCGGTCGAAGAGGTCCCCGCCGATCTGAAGGAGAAGGCGCTGGCCTTCCGGAATCAGCTGATCGAATCGGTCGCTGAGACCGATGATGCTCTGCTCGAGAAGTTCCTTGAGGGCGAAGAGCCTTCCGTTGCAGAGCTCAAGGCTGCGATCCGCAAGGCGACGATCGGCATGCATATCTTCCCGGTTTTGATGGGTTCGTCCTTCAAGAACAAGGGTGTGCAGACTCTACTCGACGCCGTGGTCGATTATCTTCCGAGCCCGCTCGATATTCCTCCGATTGAAGGTATCAATCCCGACGATCCGGAAGAGAAGCTGGTTCGCAAGTCGGATGACAATGAGCCCCTCGCTGCTCTTGGCTTCAAGATTATGACGGACCCGTTCGTCGGTCAGTTGATCTTTATCCGGGTGTATTCGGGCGTTCTAAAGGCCGGCGACACTGTTCTGAACCCTCGCACGGGCAAGACAGAGCGCATTGGCCGTCTGCTGAAGATGCATGCCAACAAGCGTGAGGAGATCACGGAGATTCTGGCCGGCGATATCTGCGCCGCAGTGGGTCTCAAGAACCTCATCACGGGCGACACGATCTGCACGGAGAAGTCCCCGATCGTTCTTGAGTCGATCGACTTCCCGGATCCTGTGATCTCGGTTGCGGTTGAGCCCAAGACCAAGAGTGACCAGGAGAAGATGGGCATGGCGCTGGCAAAGCTGGCGCAGGAAGATCCCACCTTCAAGGTCCACACTGACCCTGATTCGGGCCAGACCATCATCTCGGGTATGGGCGAGCTTCACCTCGAGATCATCGTCGACCGCATGATGCGCGAGTATAAGGTCGAGGCCAACGTTGGCAAGCCGCAGGTGGCTTATCGCGAGACGATTCGCACGACTTCGGAGGCGGAGGGCAAGTACATTCGTCAGACGGGCGGTTCAGGGAACTACGGGCATGCCAAGATCCGCATCGAGCCCAACGAACAGGGTAAGGGCTACGAGTTCATCAACGATATCAAGGGCGGCGTCATTCCGAGAGAGTACATCAAGCCGATCGATCAGGGCATTCAGGATGCGCTTCTGCGCGGAGTCCTGGCTGGCTACGAGATGGTCGACATCAAGGTGACCCTGTTCGACGGAAGCTACCACGATGTCGACTCGAACGAAATGGCGTTCAAGATCGCCGGTTCGATGGCCTTCAAGGAAGCGGCCCGCAAGGCGAAGCCGGTTCTGCTGGAGCCGATGATGGCCGTCGAAGTTACGGTGCCCGAGGATTACATGGGAACCGTGATCGGCGACCTCAACTCCCGTCGCGGACGGATCGAGGGCATGGAGATGATGGCAGGGCAGCAGGTGATCAAGGCGACTGTGCCGCTGGCGACCATGTTTGCCTACTCCAACAATCTGCGTGGTTCGACGCAGGGACGTGGCAATTTCACCATGCAATTTGCGCATTATGAAGAGGCGCCAAAGTCGGTCTCTGAAGAGATCATCGCCAAGGTACAGGGCAAGGCGAACTAAAGGAAGCCCCGCTGCCCAGATCAGAATTGGATTTTGACCCCGGCCCGGTCCGGAGAAAAAGGATGGAGAGCAATGGCGAAGGAGAAATTTGATCGTTCCAAACCGCATGTGAATATTGGGACGATTGGTCACATTGACCACGGCAAGACGACGCTGACGGCGGCGATCACGAAGGTGTTGTCCAAGCACAACCCGAAGAACAGCTTCCGTTCGTTTGATACGATCGACAACGCTCCTGAGGAGCGTGAGCGTGGTATCACGATTGCGACCTCGCACGTGGAGTACGAGACGGCGAACCGCCACTATGCCCACGTGGACTGCCCTGGCCACGCCGACTACATCAAGAACATGATCACGGGAGCGGCGCAGATGGACGGCGCGATCCTGGTGGTGGCGGCGACCGACGGCCCGATGCCCCAGACCAAGGAGCACGTTCTGCTGGCCCGCCAGGTAGGCGTACCGTACATCGTTGTGTTCCTGAACAAGTGCGATGCGGTTGAGGATGCGGAGCTGATCGACCTGGTGGAGATGGAAGTTCGCGAGCTTCTGTCGAAGTATGACTTCCCCGGCGACGACGTTCCTGTGATTCGCGGTTCGGCTCTTGGAGCCCTGAACGGCGAGAAGCAGTGGGAAGACAAGATCGACGAGCTGATGCAGGCTGTGGACGACAACGTTCCTCAGCCGGACCGCATGGTCGACCTTCCGTTCCTGATGCCGATCGAAGACATCTTCTCGATCTCGGGCCGTGGAACTGTGGTGACGGGCCGTATCGAGCGTGGCAAGGTGAAGGTAGGCGAGCCGGTTCAGATCGTGGGCTTCCGCGACACGCAGAACACGACGGTGACGGGCGTTGAGATGTTCAAGAAGCAGCTGGACGAGGGTCTTGCAGGCGACAATGCCGGACTTCTTCTGCGCGGTACGGCAAAGGAAGACGTGGAGCGCGGCATGGTTCTGGCCAAGCCGGGATCGATCACGCCGCACACGGTGTTCAAGGGTGAGGTTTACGTGTTGAGCAAGGAAGAAGGCGGACGTCACACTCCGTTCTTCAACGGCTACCGTCCGCAGTTCTACTTCCGCACGACGGACGTAACGGGCTCGGCGAAGCTTCCTGAGGGCACCGAGATGGTGATGCCTGGCGACAACATCCAGCTGGAGATCACGCTGCACACCCCGGTGGCCATGGAGAAGGGCCTGCGCTTCGCCATCCGCGAAGGCGGACGCACCGTAGGCGCCGGTACCATCTCCGAAATCATCAAGTAAGTGATTCAGTGCCGCCTGCTTCGGCGGGCGGCAACTCAACCAGTTCTTTGCGTACAGAAAAGAGAGAAGACGATGGCAGGACAGAGGATCAGGATTCGTTTGAAGGCTTATGACTACCGCGTACTCGACACCTCCACAGGAGAGATCGTCGAGACGGCAAAGCGCACCGGAGCGCAGGTTGCAGGGCCGATTCCTCTGCCGACGATGAAGAACAAGTATTGCGTTCTCCGTTCGCCGCACGTTGATAAGAAGTCGCGCGAGGCATTCGAGATACGGACCCACAAGCGTCTCATCGATATTCTCGAGCCCACGCAGCAGACGGTGGATGCGCTAATGAAGCTCGACCTGCCGGCAGGTGTGGATGTAGAGATCAAGACGGTCCAGAAGTAAAGAAGAGTAGAGACAGTTTTCGTTTGAGCAATACCTACAGTGCTGAGCATGAAGCCAGCATGATGAGGAAAGGAAGAAAAGATGTCAGTTCAGGGAATTCTCGGTAAGAAAGTCGGCATGACCCAGATGTTTGATGAGAAGGGTGATGTTCACCCGGTCACCGTTCTCAAGGCTGGCCCCTGCGTCATTACGCAGCTCAAGACTCTGGCAAAGGACGGCTATGATGCCGCCCAGATCGGATATGTCGATTTCGTCAAGGCATCCAAGGTTAACAAGGCCATGACCGGCCACTTCGCGAAGTCCAATGTTCCTCCGGTCCGCGTTCTCAGGGAGGTTGCGATCGATGCTCCCGCGGCAGGCGAAAGCGGCGAGCAGGCAGACGGTGTCAAGGCTGGAGACCGTGTCCTGGTGGATATCTTTGCGGACGATAAGTTTGTCGACATCATTGGAACTTCGAAGGGCCGTGGCTTTGCGGGTGTCATTCGCCGCCATGCTTTCGGAGGCGGCCCCAAGTCGCACGGCCATATGTTCCAGGTGCAGGGTTCGATCGGCGCCTCCTCGTTCCCGTCGCGTGTTTTTCCGGGACAGCGTATGCCTGGCCACATGGGCCATGAGCAGGTTACGATTCGCAATCTTCGCATCCGCGGCATCGATCTCGATGACAACCTGCTGATGGTTGAGGGAGCGGTTCCTGGACCTCGCGACGGTTATGTTCTGATCTCCAAGGCTAAGGCTCCGCCGCGTGAGCGTCGTGGCTTCGGCGGCGCCGGAACGATCGATCCTCTGAAGGCTTCGAAGAAGGCTTCCGCCAAGAAGAAGTAAGTCTTCCCAGGAAATAAATCAGCAACCCTCTGCGCGGGGAACAGACCGGGAAAGCAGAGTAACAAAGTCAGGGCGAGCCGCATCGATGGCCGCACAGAAAGTGAACTGAAGGACGATGGCAAATATCAACGTAGTCAATCTCGGCGGGACCAAGGTCGGCGAGTTCGAACTCGCCGACGCGGTCTTCGCGGGAGAGATCAATGACGCTCTGCTCTGGGAGTCGGTTAAGCACTATCGCGCAGCACTTCGCCAGGGAACAGCAGCAACCAAGAACCGCAAGCTGGTATCGGGTGCTGGCAAGAAGCTCTGGAAGCAGAAGGGAACAGGCCGTGCACGCGTCGGTTCCATCCGCACTCCGCTCTGGCGTGGCGGCGGTACGGTCCACGGACCTCAGCCGCGCAGCTACGAGTATGCCTTCCCCCAGAAGAAGCTGATGGGCGCCCTCCGGTCTGCCATTACGGCAAAGATCCAGGAAGGCAAGATCACCATCGTCGACTCGTTTGAGGTCTCCGAGGCGAAGACCAAGCTCTATCGCCAGGCCCTCGACAAGCTCGAAGCTGGCAAGACGACTCTTCTGGTTGAAACCAGCAAGAAGCTCGACGAGAAGCTCTATCTCGGATCCCGCAACCTTGCAGGCGTGGAGTTGGTGCTGAGCTCTGAAGTTCACCCCTACGACCTGCTCCGTTACGAGCACGCCGTCTTCTCGAAGGACGCCATCGAGGCCCTCCAGGAGACGTTGAAGAAATATGTTTCGAAGCGTAAGACCGCTTCCGATAAGGAGGTCGCGTAATGCCGACCCTGTATACCGTCATTCGCCGCCCCCTGATTACCGAGAAGGGGATGGGCATCAAGGAGACCCAGAGCACGTTGGTCTTTGAAGTTGCAGAGAATGCAACCAAGACCGAGGTGAAGCAGGCCGTCGAGACTCTCTTCAAGGTCAAGGTAGCCGCTGTTCGCACAGCAGTCGTCGAAGGCAAGGAGCGTCGCCGTGGCCGGTTCGCCGGTTATCGTCCAGACTGGAAGAAGGCGTACGTTCGCCTGAAGGCTGGCGAGAAGATGCCGGAATATATCGACAGTCTCTAAGCAGCGATGGATGAGCCGTTCCGGGAAGGATCCGGGGAAGATGGCTAAGACACAGTAAGAAGTTTTGAAACTAGCTGAAAAGCCGGCTAGCCCGGAAGAGAAAAGCTAGGAGTTAAGAAGAAGATGCCGATCAAATCCTTTAGACCGATTACACCCTCGCTGCGATTTACCACGACGCTGCGGAACGACGATCTGACAACGGATAAGCCACACAAGCCGTTGCTGGCCGTCAAGCAGCGCACCGGCGGGCGCAACTCCACCGGCGCCCTGACGATTCGTCATCACGGCGGCGGACACAAGAAGAAGCTGCGCATCATTGACTTCAAGCGCGACAAGTTTGGGGTTCCGGCGACCGTCAAGACCATCGAGTACGATCCCAACCGCAGCTCACGCATTGCTCTCGTCGCTTATGTGGACGGTGAAAAGCGCTACATCCTCCAGCCGGTTGGCTTGAAGGTAGGCCAGTCCATTATGAGCGGTCCCGAGGCCGACATCCTGGTAGGCAATGCGCTTCCGCTCAAGAACATCCCTGCAGGTACGACGGTCCACAACATCGAGCTTCGTCCCGGCAAGGGTGCTCAGATGGCTCGCTCCGCCGGTTCTTCTGCTCAACTGGTTGCAAAGGAAGGCGATTACGCTCTCCTGAAGCTGCCCTCCGGCGAAACCCGCCGTGTGCTCGTGGATTGCATGGCCACCGTTGGCCAGGTCGGGAACACTGACCATGAGAATGTGACCATCGGCAAGGCTGGACGCAATCGCTGGAAGGGAATTCGCCCGACCAACCGCGGTGTCTCGATGAATCCGGTCGACCACCCGCACGGTGGTGGTGAGGGTAAGACCTCCGGTGGCCGTCACCCTGTGACCCCATGGGGCCAGCCGACGCGCGGATACAAGACACGCAACAACAAGCGGACCGATGTGTTCATCGTCAACCGCCGCAGCAAGTAAAGGATTCGGGAGAGCTAACAGATGGCACGTTCTACGAAAAAAGGTCCGTTTATTGACGACCACCTCATGACCAAGATCACGGTCATGAATCAGGCGAATGACAAGAAGGTGCTCCGCACCTGGTCGCGCCGCTCGACGATCCATCCGGACTTTGTCGGCCACACCATTGCGGTGCATAACGGCCGCAAGTTCATTCCGGTCTATGTGACGGAAAACATGGTCGGTCACAAGCTGGGTGAGTTTGCGGCGACCCGCACCTTCAAGGGCCACTCTGCCAAGACGGAGTCGGCTGCCAAGGGCAGGTAAGACAATCGGTTTGACCGGCAGGCATGTATCAGTAACTTTCGTTTTGAGTGTTCAAGGAAGAAGTCATGGCTAAGGCAGCAGAAAAGACAAAAGAGTTCCGCGCGGAGGCAAGATTCCAGCGCACCAGCCCGCAGAAGGCGAAGCTCGTCCTGGACCTGATCAAGGGACTCCGTGTGGAGCAGGCGATCAACACGGTCCATTTCAGTAACAAACGCATTGCCCCGGCGGTCGAAAAGGTTCTGCGGTCCGCGATTCAGAATGCAAATTATCTCTCGCAGGAGCAGGGCCTCGACGTGGATGTCGACAATCTCTACGTCAAGTCGGCTGTCGCCAACGAGGGACCGCGCATGAAGCGGATCCGCCCCGCCCCTATGGGCCGTGCATTCCGTTATCAGCGCCGCCTCGCTCACATCATCGTGACCGTTGCCGAGAAGAATAAACCTGTTGAAGCGGAGACAGGGGAGGCCTCGGCGTCTGCGGCGAAGAAGTCTTCCAAGAAGACCGCGGCCAAGAAAACTGCAGCGAAGAAGGCTCCGGCCAAGAAGACTGCTGCAAAGAAGACGGCGACGAAGAAAGCTGCAAAGTAAGACGGTTTCTTCGGTTCGCATTGAGTAAAATAGAAGTTTTGGATTACCGCCCGCCGGCTCAACCGGTCAGGAGCGCAGAGTAAAGGGAAGCTATGGGACAGAAAGTCCATCCGTATGGGTTTCGCCTCGGCGTAAACAAGCCGTGGAAGTCGCGCTGGTTCGTCGAGCGCGGCTATGACAAGCTGCTGGTCGAGGACGTCAAGCTCAAGGCCGAGCTGCGCGACAAGCTCAAGGCCGCCGGTGTCAGCTCGGTTGAGGTGGAGCGTCCCGGAAATAAGCTGCGCCTGATCATCCGGACGGCTCGTCCTGGGATCATCATCGGCCGCAAGGGCGCCGAGATCGACAAGCTCAAGGCCGATATCCAGAAGCGCACCAACCGCGAGGTGTTTGTCGACATCCTCGAGGTGAACAAGCCTGAGCTTGACGCTCAGCTGGTTGCCGAGAACATCGCTCTGCAGCTCGAAAAGCGCGTCAGCTTCCGTCGCGCGATGCGTAAGTCGGTAGATTCGGCCCTGCGCTTCGGCTGCAAGGGAATCAAGGTTCGCGTCTCGGGCCGTCTGAACGGAAACGAGATTGCGCGGTCGGAGTGGTATCTGCAGGGGCGGCTTCCATTGCATACGTTGCGCGCCGATATCGACTATGGTTTTGCCGAAGCCAAGACTACCTATGGTGTCATCGGCGTCAAGACCTGGATCTATCGCGGAGATATCTACGAGCAGAAGAAGCGTCGCGACCAGGGTACTACGGCAGGGGTATTTACTTCGTAATTGGAGTACCGGTCTTCCGGTACGGTGAGTTTTCGATTCAGACTTGGTGGGGCGGGTGCCTCTTCAAGCAGCTAAACAGCTAGGGGTTTCGTTATGTTGATGCCTAAGAAGGTGAAGTATCGCAAGCAGCAGCGCGGCCGGATGACCGGCAAGGCGTGGCGCGGCTCCGATCTTTCGTTCGGCGATTATGGCCTGAAGGTCATGGAGTGCGGGTATATCACCGACCGCCAGATTGAGGCCAGCCGTATCGCCATGACGCGCTTTATCAAGCGCGGCGGCAAGGTCTGGCTGCGTCTTTTCCCGGACAAGCCGATTACGAAGAAGCCGGCCGAAACCCGTATGGGTAAGGGCAAGGGAGCTCCGGATCATTGGGTTTGCGTTGTTCGTCCTGGCAGAATTCTGTTCGAGATGGAAGGCGTCAACCCCGAGATGGCCAAGGAGGCGATGCGCCTGGCCGCTCACAAGCTGCCGCTCAAGACGACCTTCGTGATGCGCCATGACGTGGTCAGCACGACGGCCGCCAAGTAAGAAGATTCGTTTGAAGGAAGAGACCGATGGAACTCGATAAGATTCGTAACCTCAGTGACGATGAGCTCAAGAACGAGCAGAACAAGGCTGCCGAACAGCTGTTCCGCATTCGCTTTCAGAAGAGCCTGGGAAACACCGAGGGCATCAAGAAGCTGCGGGGTCTGAAGCTGGACATCGCCCGTATCAAGACGATTGCCCGCGAGCGCGAGCTTGCTGGCGGCGGTGCCGCTGTTGCCTCCGCTCCTGTGAAGAGCACTCGCAAGAAAGCAAAGAAGGATTAAGCTATGGCAGAGACCACAAACAAGCCCGAAGCCGCCGAGCAGGCCTCCACTCGCCGTAACGAGAAGGTAGGTCTGGTAGTTTCGACCAAGATGCAGAAGACCATCGTCGTCGAGATCGAGATGCGTAAGGCGCATCCCAAGTACAAGCGCGTGATCAAGTCGAACAAGAAGTTCTACGCGCACGATGAGCAGAACTCGGCCCGTGTGGGCGATGTGGTTCGCATTCGCGAGGCTCGTCCTCTGTCGAAGCTGAAGCGCTGGACGCTGGAAGAGATCGTCCGCCGCAGCTCGCTGGCTCAGCTTGCCGACGAGAAGGCCCCTGTAGCCGAAGCTTAAGATCTCTTCGATCACCGTTTTTGATTCACCGCCATGGGGGCTTGATCCCCCGGCCGCATCAGGAGAAGAACGATGGCAGTACAGATGAGAACAATTCTTGACGTGGCCGATAACTCCGGCGCACGCAAGCTGCAGGTGATCCTGCCTCTCGGCGGTGGCCTGGGTAAGATCGCTGGCCTGGGTGACGTTGTGACCGCGGCAGTCAAGGAAGCCGCTCCCGACGGAACCGTAAAGAAGGGGAAGGTTGTGAAGGCCGTGATCGTGCGCACTCGCAAGGAGAGCCGTCGCAAGGATGGCACTTACATCCGCTTCGATCAGAACGCGGCTGTCGTGATCAATGACGCGATGGAACCGGTTGGAACCCGTGTCTTCGGTCCTGTTGCCCGTGAGCTTCGCGAGAAGAAGTTTCTCAAGATCGTGTCGCTTGCACCCGAGGTTATCTAATTTTCGGTCGGATAAGCGACCCCACTCAGCGGATTCCGGCTCCGACAGATCGCCGAGGCAGGAGAGGTAAGGAAAATGGCAGGTATGAAGATCAAGCGCAACGACGTGGTGGAGGTCATCGCCGGCAAGGATAAGGGAAAGCGTGGCCGTGTTCTGCGCGTCATCGCCGGCAAGGATCGCCTTCTGGTTGAGCACGTGATGATCGTGAAGAAGCATCTCAAGCCGAATCCGCAGCGCAACATCAAGGGCGGTATCGCTGAGCAGGAAGCTCCGATTCATATCTCCAACGTGATGCTGGTCGATGGCGAGGGCAACAAGACCCGCGTTGGAGCCCGGATCGAAGGCGATAAGAAGGTTCGTGTTTCGAAGGCAAGCGGCAACGTAATTGCCGACCGGAAGAAGTAAGCAGTTTCAAGTCAGTAGAAGATTGAAGGTTCACCCCACGAAACGGTATACGGCACTGCCAACCCGGAACCGTGGAGAAAGCGAAGAGAGAGATGGCTTCACGTTTCAGAGAGAAGTACGAGAAAGAGGTCAAGCCCGCGCTCGCCAAGGAGCTCAACATCGAGAATGTCATGGCGATCCCGAAGCTTGAGAAGATCGTCGTGAACATGGGATTGGGGGAAGCGACCCAGAACGTCAAGATCATGGATCCTCTGGTCGCTGATCTTGCTTCGATCACCGGTCAGAAGCCGGTGACCACGAAGGCAAAGAAGTCCATCGCAGCCTTCAAGGTTCGCGAGGGAATGCCCATCGGTGCGATGGTCACCCTGCGGGGCGACGCGATGTACGAGTTCCTGGATCGCCTGATCTCGATCGCTCTTCCCCGTGTCCGCGACTTCCGCGGTGTATCTTCCAAGAGCTTCGATGGACGCGGAAACTACACACTTGGTCTTCGCGACCAGCTGATCTTCGCCGAGATCGACTACGCGAAGGTGGACAAGATCAAGGGCATGAACGTTACCATCGTGACCACTGCCCAGGACGACAACGGCGCCCGCGCACTACTAAGGGGATTCGGTATGCCGTTCCGCCAGGGAGCGTAAGACAGCTTCGGCTCCGGACAGTTCCGGAGCCATCAACATCTTTTGGAAAGATAGAGAGTAAAGGTTATGGCAACTACAGCGAAGCGCGTCAAGGACGCAAAGAAGCCGAAGTTTAAGTCCCGTCAGCACAACCGCTGCCAGCTCTGCGGTCGTCCTCGCGCCTTCCTTCGCAAGTTCGGCGTCTGCCGTCTCTGCTTCCGTTCGCTCGCCCTCAAGGGGGAGATCCCGGGCGTCGTGAAGTCGAGCTGGTAAGATCCGCGAGCCGATCAGGCATCTTTGCCTGATATAATCCGGTGTATCTCTTGCGCATGGTCAGGCATTTTGTGCGCACGCTCCAGAGACCTCATTCGGCAGTCGCTAGGATGCAGAAGTCTGGATCGTCAACAAGCAGGCAACAAGACATTCTTGCTGGTTCTCGTGGAATGACTTCTGCGAGCGAACGAAGAATGAAGGAGAATGAATGAATCTCACCGATCCAGTAGCAGACTTTTTGACCCGCATTCGCAACTCCATCCGTGCTCGTCACCAGAAGCTGGACGTTCCCGCTTCCCGTTTGAAGGCAGAGATCGCCCGCATTCTCAAGGACGAGGGCTACATCGCCAACTACAAGGCGGTTGAAGAGAATGGCCAACGACTTCTGCGTGTGTATCTGAAGTACGGCGCGAACAATGAGGCTGCGATTCGCGATCTGCAGCGTGTCTCCCGTCCCGGCTGCCGCGTCTACGTTGGACGTGATGAGATTCGTCGTGTTCAGGGCGGCTTGGGTATCTCGATCATGACCACTCCGAAGGGTGTCATGACTGGTCGTCAGGCGCGTCGTGAAGGTGTTGGCGGAGAGATTCTCTGCGAGGTCTGGTAGTTCGGCGTGGAGAAGTTTTGAAGTGGGTATTACCGGCAGCATGAAGCTGCCAGGCTGCAGTGGAACGGAGCCGGTTAGGTCCCGGGACTCGCAAGCCATGATAAGGATTTGAAATGTCTCGTATTGGCAAGAAGCCGATTGCTCTTCCTTCCGGTGTCAAGTACACCGTGAATGGCAACACCGTTCTGGTTGAGGGGCCAAAGGGCAAAGTGACTGCGCTGCTTCCCGGCGGCATCAAGCTCGTTGAGAAGGACGGAGCTCTGCTGGCTGAGCGTGAGAACGATAAGCAGGCTGCCTTTCATGGCTTGGCTCGTGCCCTGGTCTTCAATGCTGTCCAAGGTGTGACGGCTGGGTGGACCAAGGAGCTTGACATCGTCGGTATTGGTTACCGTGTCGAGATGAAGGGGAAGGGTACGGTCGTATTTACCCTCGGGTATTCCCACCCCATCGAGTTTCCTCTGCCCTCGGGTATCGATGTCGCGATTGACCCCAAACAGACCCATATCACCATCTCCGGTATCGACCGTCAGAAGGTCGGCCAGGTCGCTGCGGACATGCGCGCGTTGCGCAAGCCTGATCCGTACAAGAATAAAGGTGTCCGCTATACCGGCGAGAAGCTGAAGAAGAAGGTCGGTAAGACGGGCGCGAAGTAACCACAAGCTAGGAACCGGAGGCGGCTTCTGAGGTGGCTCAGGTCGTCGAAGTCAACCAGGAACTGCTTCCGGTCCCTGTTCCAGATTTGCAGTAAACAGCCGAACGTCGTCAGGACTCTGGCGCCGCTTTTAGGAAGGAAACAGATTATGATTACACCTCGCAAGCGCGACGTTATCCGCAAGCGCGTTCATACGCGCATTCGTGAGAAGCTGGCCGGGACCGCGGAGCGTCCCCGTCTGAATGTCTATCGTTCCCTGAACCATATCTATACTCAGGTGATCGACGACTCGACAGGGGCCACGATTGCCTCTGCTTCCACGATCAGCAAAAAGGGTGAGGGAAGAAAGACTGGCGGCAATGTTGCAGCGGCTGTTGAAGTCGGCAAGCTGATTGCGCAGAGAGCTCAGGAGAAGGGCGTCAAGAGGGTCGTGTTCGATCGTGGCGGTTATCTCTATCACGGCCGCATCAAGGCTTTGGCCGACGCAGCTCGCGAGGCGGGTCTGGAGTTCTAGGTTTCAAGTTTCTCGAACGGCGCCCGCCAGGCGGGGAGCCAGAAAGCTGGATAAGACACTATGGCAATACGGAAAAAGATCGACGCGAACCGCCTCAATCTGAAAGATCAGGTTGTCAGCATCAATCGCGTTACCAAGGTTGTAAAGGGTGGTAAGAATATGTCCTTCGCTGCCCTGGTCGTTATCGGCGACCCGGCGGAAGGCGTGGTGGGTTATGGCTCGGGGAAGGCCAAGGAGGTTCCGCAGGCGATCCGCAAGGGGATCGAGGCTGCCAAGAAGAATCTCTTCAAGGTCAACCTGACCGATACCTCGATTCCGCACCAGGTGCTGGGCCACTATGGCGCGGGTCAGGTGATGCTCAAGCCGGCTCCCGAAGGTACCGGTGTGATCGCCGGAGGAACGGTTCGCGCCGTGATGACCTCCGCTGGCGTGCAGAACGTCCTTACCAAGTCCATCGGCACCAAGAACCCGCACAACGTCATCAAGGCCACCTTCGATGCGCTCACCCAGCTTCGCAGCAGGACGGAAGTGGCTGCGCTGCGTGGCAAGGCCGAAGAAGAACTGTAAGAGGAGTCCCTAGTCATGGCAGAGACAAAAGCCAAAATCAAGCTGCAGTACTTCCGCTCGAAGATCGCTACCCCGGAGAAGCACAAGCTCGTCGTCAAGGGCCTTGGCTTTACCCGGCTGAACCAGATCGTTGAGCGCGAGGATACGCCATCCATTCGTGGAATGGTGGCAAAGGTTCCACATCTCGTCCGTATCGTCGAGTAGGGATCTCAAGAGATACTTACGTCGCCTCTGTGCGACGGAATGCGAGTCGGGCATAGCCCCGGCGTTATAGCGAGGAAAACATGTCAGTACGCAATCTCTCCAATCTGAAGGCCCCTGCAAAGGCCAATCAAAACAAGAAGCGTGTCGGCCGCGGTATGGGATCGGGCATGGGTAAGACCTCGACGCGTGGTCATAAGGGTCAGGGTTCGCGTTCCGGCTCGTCGTTGATGCGCGGCTTTGAGGGCGGCCAGATGCCTCTGCACCGTCGTCTTCCCAAGCGCGGATTCACCAACATCTTCCGCGTCGAGTACACCGTGCTCGGTCTGGACCGTCTTGCGGAGATTCAGGCTGCTTCCAACGAGACCGACTTTACGCTTGAGAAGATCGTCTCCCTTGGGCTTCTGCGCAAGCGCAACGGACTGGTTAAAGTGCTCAATAATGGCGAGATCAAAGCCGCCATTACAGTCCACGCGCACAAGTTCTCCAAGGCTGCCCAGGAGGCTATTGAGAAGGCCGGCGGTAAGGCTGTCGTGATTGCCTGATCTTTCCTTCGTGGAGTATGTAGAATGAGAGCGGCGAGGGATTCAGATCCCTCGCTCCGCTGTCTCACTCCGGTTATCTGTTTCACCTCTTGAGGTACCCCTCTCCGATGTTCGACAAGTTCGCAAACATCTTCCGCATCCCGGACCTTCGTAAGCGCGTTTTGTTCACGCTGGCCCTGATGGCGGTCTATCGTCTTGGATCCCACATTCCCACCCCGGGTATCAATGGACAGATGCTCGCCGAGTTTTTCAATCAGAACTCCGGCTCAGCCCTCGGTCTTGTCGATCTCTTCTCCGGCGGCAACCTTCGCAAGCTGACGATCTTCGCCCTCGGCATCATGCCTTACATCACGGCGTCGATTATCTTCCAGCTGCTTACGGTTATCTATGAGCCGCTGGCGAAGCTGCAGAAGGAAGGGGAGCTCGGACGTCGCAAGATCACCCAGTGGACGCGCTATGTAACGGTTCTGCTCGGTGTGGTGCAGTCGTTTACGATCGCCCTTACCCTGACCAACACCTCGACCGGGTCTTCGATGGTGACCATTCCACGCGGAGTCTTTATTCCTCTCTGCGTTCTCACGCTCACGGCCGGTACGACATTCATCATGTGGCTGGGTGAGCAGATCACCGAGCGCGGTATCGGCAACGGCATGTCTCTGCTGATCTTTGCCGGAATCGTGGTAGGTGTTCCCACGGGCGTGGCCGAGCTCTACGACAAGGTTCAGACCAGCGCCTGGGGAGCTTTTACTCCAGTCGCCATCGCCATTCTTATTGCAGGCATGCTTGCGGTAGTCGCCTTCATCGTCTACGTCGAGAAGGCGGAGCGCCGCATTCCCGTACAGTATGCCAAACGTATCGTCGGTCGTCGCATGATGGGTGGTCAGTCCACGCATCTGCCGCTCAAGGTGAACTCCGGTGGCGTCATGCCGGTCATCTTTGCCAGCTCCATCCTTTCTGCCCCTCTGCTCTTTGCGGGCATGAGCTTTTTTGGCAGTGCTCCTCTGCGCGATACAAAGATCCTTGGACCGCTGTTCCAGTACATCTCGCCCGGCGAGCCGTTCTACGAACTGGTTTTCATGGTGGCGATCGTCTTCTTCGCCTACTTCTACATCTCGATCGTCTTTCGCCCTGACGATATCGCCGACAATATGAGGAAGTACGGCGGCTTCATTCCCGGCATCCGCCCAGGCAAGCGGACCGCGGATTTTGTCAATGACGTGCTGACGCGCATCACCCTGGTAGGCTCCATCTACCTGGTCATTATCGTCATGATTCCCCAGATGATCATCAGCGGAATCCACTTCAACCACCTGTGGCTGATTGGGCCCATCTTCGACAAGCTCCCAGCCTGGATGACAAACGGCCTCGGCGTGACCTTCTATTTCGGTGGCACAAGCCTTCTGATCGTCGTCGGCGTGGCGATGGATACGGTTCAGCAGATCGAATCGCAGCTCATCATGCGTCATTACGACGGCTTTACCCCCAAGAGCGGCCGTATCCGTGGCCGCAAGAGCTGGTAGGAATTGGAAACATTGACCTCTGAATCTGCACACTCTTCGGCCCCGGCAGACAATCGTCTTCTGCCCGGGCCGATTCTTCTTCTGGGGGCTCCCGGAGTCGGCAAAGGAACCCAGGCGCAGCGCCTCATGGGCGACTTCGGTATTCCGCAGATCTCGACCGGAGATATCCTCCGCGACAACATCGCGCGCGGCACGGAGCTGGGAAGAGCAGCGAAGTCCCTGATGGATCAGGGTCAACTCGTTCCGGATGAGCTGGTCAACGGCATGGTGGGATCGCGTCTTACACAGCCTGATGTCCGACGCGGATATATCCTCGACGGGTATCCCCGGACGCTGGGCCAGGCGGAGTGGCTGGATTCACATCTCATCTCGCTCGAAGAGGATGCTGGTGCTGTTTCCCTTCCACTCGTAGCCATCAGCATCAAGGTGGATGAGCAGGAGTTGCTGCGTCGCATCACGGGCCGGAGGATCTGCCCGGTCTGCAAGACCATCTACAACATTCACTCCAAGCCTCCTAGGAAAGAGGGCTTCTGCGATAACGAAGGCAGCCCGCTGCAGCATCGCTCCGACGACACCGAGCAGGCGTTTACCGAGCGGATGAAGGCTTATAACTCCCTGACCGCTCCGGTGATCGAGCATTACAGCCGCCAGGGTCGTTTCCGTGAGGTCGATGGCTCCCGCGCTGTTGAGGAGGTCACCGCGTCCATCGAGGCGGCCCTTCGGCATTTGCGTCAGGCAGGGGAGTAGGGGCCATGGCGATCATGCTCAAGACGCCGCAGGAGATCGAGAAGATGCGCATCTCCGGCATCGCTCTTCGCAGGGTGCATGACACGCTTGCGCCTCACGTCGTCGCGGGTGCGACCACGATGGACCTCGAGGAGATCGCGATCGCTCGCATCGCTGAACTCGGCGGAAAGGCAGCCTTCAAGGGTTATCACGGCTATCCCTTTGCGCTCTGTACGTCGGTCAACGAGGAGGTGGTGCATGGGATGCCCAACAAGAAGCGCGTCCTGAAGGAAGGCGACATCCTCTCAATTGACTGCGGCGTCATCATCGATGGCTATTACTCCGACGCGGCCGTGACCTACGCCGTCGGAAAAGTTGACCCGAAGATTCAGAAGCTACTCGACGTCACCCAGGCTTCGCTTGAGGCAGCGATCGAGCAGTGTCAGGTCGGAGGGCGGCTCTTTGACATCTCCGCCACCGTGCAGGAGCTCTGCGAGGCCGAGGGGTTCGGCGTGGTTCGTGAGTTTGTGGGACACGGCATCGGCCGCAGCATGCATGAGGATCCTCAGGTGCCAAATTTCGGCACCCGCGGCAAGGGACTTCGGCTGAAGCCAGGTATGGTGCTTGCGATCGAGCCCATGATCAACGCTGGAGCCCCCGAGGTCCGGGTTCTGGCCGACGGCTGGACTGCCGTGACCGTCGACGGCAGCTATAGTGCTCACTTTGAGCACACCGTTGCCGTGACCAAGGAAGGCCCAGTGGTTCTCACCCGCTAAGCTGGCATTTCTGGCGAAATCGCTGCGAAAGCCGGCATACAGTGGGAATTCGGGAAAAAGTGGGTTATTATAAGAAATGCTGTGTGCATTATGCCGCAGGTCTGTGATTCTCGTTTGCGGGAATCGTCTTATGGGCTCTGGTACTGACCGAAACAACTGAGGAGAGTGTCGGAAACGACCTTTCCCAAAGGAGATCGTTTGTCGAAGGAAGATGCAATTGAAGTAATGGCCACGGTCGTCGAGACCCTGCCGAACGCCATGTTCCGCGTCGAGCTTGAAAACAAGCATCAGGCTTTGGCGCACGTCTCCGGACGCATGCGTAAGAACTTCATTCGCATTCTTCCCGGTGACCGGGTTGCTATTGAACTCAGCCCGTACGATCTCAACCGTGGCCGCATCGTCTATCGCTATAAGTAGACGAGGCTGCTTCTGGCTTTTAGCTTCGCGCTGCTAGCTGGAAACGATTCAGACCCAGGCAATCAGGCTAGTAGCCTTGGCATCAGCTCCTGAGCTGGTGGCTGAAAGCTAATGGCTGTTTTAGGAGAAGAGATGAAGGTTCGTGCTTCTGTAAAGAAGATCTGTGACAAGTGCAAGGTGATCCATCGCCGTGGCGTCGTTCGCGTTATCTGCGAGAACGCCAAGCACAAGCAGCGTCAGGGATAAGTCAGTTACCCGAGGCGGAAGGTTTCGCCTCTCCACCGGCCCCGCCGGGCTAGTTCGCCGAAGTCAAGGCGTGCGTTGAACCCCGCGGACATTGCCACAACCACTCACCCTGCTCCGTGGCGACGCTTCCGGAGCCCCAAAGATAAGGACGCCAATGGCACGTATCTCTGGAGTCGACGTACCGAACAATAAGCAGGTACGCATCGGACTCACCTACATCTACGGCATCGGCAACTCGCGCGCTGCGAAGATCCTCGCGAAGGCTGACATCGATCCCTTCGCCAAGATCGCTTCGCTCGACGAGGACCAGCTGAACCGCATCCGTCACGTCATCGAGCAGGAAGGCCAGATCGAAGGCGACCTACGCAAAGAGGTCAGCCTCAACATCAAGCGCCTGATCGAAATCCAGTCTTACCGTGGTCTCCGCCACCGCCGTTCGCTTCCTGTACGCGGTCAGCGCACCCACACCAACGCTCGTACCCGCAAGGGCCCGCGCAAGGGCACTGTCGCTGGTAAGAAGAAAGCGACCAAATAAGCCATGGCAAAGACTCAGCAGAAGGCTGCCGGCAAGGCTGGCAAGAATAAGAAGTTCAAAAAGCGCGAGCGGAAGAACGTTCCGTTTGGTCTGGTCTTCATCCAGGCTTCGTTCAACAACACCATCGTTACCATTACCGACCAGACGGGCAACACGCTCAGCTGGAAGAGCTCGGGCTCGCTCGGCTTCCGCGGTTCGCGTAAGGGAACCCCGTTCGCCGCGCAGCAGGCTGCTGTTGGCGCTGCCAACGCCGCCCGTGAGCACGGTCTCCGTTCGGTCGATGTCCGCGTCGCTGGTCCCGGTTCGGGCCGTGAGTCGGCTATTCGTGCGCTGGCCTCAGCCGGTATCGAGGTTCGCTCGATCCGCGACGTTACGCCGATCCCGCACAATGGCTGCCGTCCTCCCAAGCGTCGCCGCGTGTAATCACAGTTCTCGGGTGTCAGTTCACAGTCACATCCGTGACTGTGAACTGACCACGGAGAACAAACAACCTAACCGGATCGTGATGAAGCGCTGTCAGCGTGTAAAGCGATCGACACCCGAAGTCAGGAGATAAGTAAGTTATGGCACGTTATACCGGACCCGTCTGCCGCCTCTGCCGCCGCGACGGTACCAAACTCTTCCTCAAGGGAGCCAAGTGCTTCACCGAGAAGTGCCCCGTTGAGAAGCGCAATTTCCCCCCAGGACAGCATGGCCAGTCCAAGAAGCAGAAGAAGGTCGTCGGCTACGGTCTGCAGCTGCGCGAAAAGCAGAAGGCCAAGCGTATCTACTTCACGCTCGAGGGCCAGTTCCGCGCCTACTACGAGAAGGCCTCCAACAAGACTGGCGTCACCGGCGAACTGCTCCTGCAGCAGCTCGAGACCCGTCTGGATAACGTGGCTTACCGTCTCGGCTTCGCGCAGAGCCGCCGCCAGGCCCGTCAGCTCGTCCGTCACGGCCACGTTCAGGTCAACGGCCGCAAGGTAAACATCCCGTCCTTCCAGTGCAAGGTGGGTGATGAGATCGCGATCCGTGAGGGAT
Organism: Edaphobacter sp. 12200R-103; assembly: GCF_010093025.1. Classification (GTDB taxonomy): domain Bacteria; phylum Acidobacteriota; class Terriglobia; order Terriglobales; family Acidobacteriaceae; genus Edaphobacter. The sequence goes on from NZ_CP048114.1 coordinate 4,478,318, forward strand.
CGAAGTCCATCACCATTCTTGAGGATGCCAAGAACTTCGCCAGCGGGCAGCGCTCCGTCACCTGGCTCGATATCAACCGCGACAACCTTTCCGGCAAGGTTCTCTCTCTGCCGAAGCGCGAAGATATCCAGCTCCCGGTCAACGAGCAGCTGATCGTCGAACTTTACAGCAAGTAATCAGGCTTCGCCGCGAGTCACTCCACACGGGGAGACTCGCGGCAAACGTTGTGACCTACAGGTCACAACGACACCACAACCGAATACGCCAACCGCATCACCCGCCGGTCCGCAAAGTGCTTCGCGGCCAGGACGGCAAAGGAGAAAACACATGCTTTGGAGAGGATTCCAGAAGCCCAAGCGCCTCGCAGTCGACAGCGAGTCTCTCACCGAAAAGTACGGCAAGTTCAGCGCGCAGCCCTTTGAGCGTGGTTTCGGCACCACCATCGGCAACGCACTCCGTCGCACCCTGCTCTCGTCCATCGAGGGAGCTGCCGTAACGGCGGTCCGCATCGAGGGCGTGCTGCACGAGTTCCAGTCCATCGCCGGCGTCGTTGAGGACGCGACCGACATCATCCTCAACCTCAAGCAGATTCCGTTCAAGCTCAACGGCGAGGGCCCCAAGGCTCTCTACCTGCGCTCCGACGCTGCCGGTATCGTCACCTCCGGTTCCATCGAGGCCGACGGCGATGTCGAGATTCTCGACAAGGACGTCTACATCTGCACGGTCTCCGAAGGCGGCAAGATCGACATGGAGATGCGTCTCAAGCGCGGCCGCGGCTACGTCTCGGCTGACAAGAACTTCGACGCCGATCTCGGACTTGGCTTCATTCCCGTCGATAGCGTCCACTCCCCGGTCCGTAAGGTCAACTATCTCGTCGAGGCTGCTCGTCTCGGTCAGATTACCGACTATGACAAGCTCACGCTCGAGATCTGGACGAACGGCACCGTCTCTCCGGCTGATTCTCTCGGTCTCGCAGCGAAGTTGCTCAAGGACCACATGACCATCTTCATCAACTTCGAAGAGGAGTTGGAGACCGGTCACGATGGAGTCCACGACGGCCCCGCCATCCGCAATGAGAATCTCAACCGCTCCGTCGAGGAGCTCGAGCTCTCGGTTCGCAGCTACAACTGCCTGAAGAATGCCAACATCGCGACCATCGGTGAGCTGATCCAGAAGACTGAGGCCGAGATGCTGAAGACCAAGAACTTCGGCCGCAAGTCCCTGAACGAGATCAAGGAGATCCTTGCTCAGATGGGTCTTTCGCTCGGCATGAAGATCGACGAGAACGGCAACCCGCAGCCCGGACCAACCTCGGTTCTTCCAGCAGCCACTCTCGCCGCCAGCTTCGGCCACTTCGACGATGAGGACGAGGATGAAGAAGACGACCTCAACCTCCCCGCCGAAACCGATCAGTTCTAAATAAACTCCGATGGGAGCAGGGAATCATGCCCTGCTCCCATCCTCAACTCAACAGACCGGTTCAGGGCAGAAGCTCAAACCGAAGGAGATCATCATGCGCCACCGCAATGCAGGATTTAAATTAGGACGTAACACCAGCCATCGCCGCGCTACGCTGCGTAACCTCGTCACCTCCATCATCCTGACGGATCGTATCGAGACGACGATTACCAAGGCCAAGGCATCCAAGCCTCTCGTTGAGCGCATGATTACTCTTGGCAAGCGTGGCGATGTTCACGCCCGTCGCCAGGCCGCCGCATATCTACTGACACCGGCCTCGGTCGATCGCCTCTTCAATGTAGTCGCACCTCGCTACGGCGCACGCAATGGCGGTTACACCCGCATCACCCGCACAGGGGCTCGTAAAGGCGATGCTGCTGAGATGGCCTTCATCGAGCTTCTCGGTGCTGAGCAGGAGCTGAACGAGAAGGCTCAGAAGCGTGCAGATGCTCGCGCAAAACGCCGTGAAGAGCTGCAGAAGCAGCTGGAAGAGCAGAATCCTCCTGCAGGCGAAGAGGGGCAGGAATCGTAAGATTCTTCGAGTGCAGAATTAGGGGCGCATCCAGAAGGATGCGCCCCTGAATTTTGCAAGGGCATTTCGGCATTTTCCCCACGCAATAACCATTGGACGTATCCTGAGCAACGCAAAGGATCCCCTGGATTTTGCCTGCGGCGTCCAGTGTGCTTCGGGCAAGATACAGTGACGATTCATCCGATAAAGTAGTTACGTGACAGAAAAACGCATCTCGCTGACCGATCGGCAGTTTCATCTCATCACCCGTGCACTGTCTGATCCGCATCGCTATCAAATTGTCGAGAAGCTCGGCCAGTCCGAAGCGAACAACTGCGCCTGCGGCGACATCCGCGACTGCATCCCCGTCACGCCTGCCACACTTTCCCATCACATGAAGGAGCTTGAAAACGCAGGCCTGATTGAGTCGAAGAAGGAAGGAAAGTTTGTAAACTACACGCTCTGCCGCGATGTACTCGCGGCCTATATCGAGCGACTTTCAAAGATCTGACTCGCTGTTCCTAGTGCTTGATCAGCCACATTAGCCAGCTTGCGATGACGGTTCCACCGACGAAGAGAACGAAGCAGAAGGCTCCGAATCGGATCATCATCTTTGGGTCCGAGCGCTGGGTGATTCCGAAGACGATCGACGTAAACAACGAAAAGAGCAGCACCGCAGAAAAATGCGTGATGGTCACGATGCCTTCCTTCCGATTGCCAGCGAGTGTGCATCCACGGCGGAGATGATGTTCAGAAGACCCGCAACGACGATGAACTTTGTACCGTAGTCCGCAATCGCAATCTGCTCCGCAGCCTGTCCCAGATCGAAGACCCGTGCTGCAACATACAGCAATCCGTTGCCCAGGTCACCGGCAAAGTTCAGCATATCCAGCAGCTCTGCCGTATTCGGCCCATAGACCTTGCCCTTCAGAGCGATCCCAATGAAGAACATTGCAAGAATCGAGATCAGGAGAAGGGTCCCGCGAATCCACTTCTTCAGCAGGAAGTGCCCTGCGCCTGGAATCAGCCAGCCTGCAATAAGAATAAGAGCCGGAGGCAGAGAGGTGATCTTCTGCGCAGGCCGGGCCTGTCCCTGAACGTTCGTCGTCATCACCCATGATGATACCAGTTACGTTGTGCGGCGGTGGAGATTCTATCTCCACCCCAAAATGGGCCAGTTTGCCTCGCCGGGTATGCGGGTGCTTGAATGGATATATTGCGAAAAGTTCTCGCCATTGCGCTGATGGCAATCTTTGGAATGCCTCTGTTTGCACCGCTCGTCGCCTCTGGCGCGCTGAGTGAGGCGAGTCTGCCTGCATGCTGCCGCCGCAATGGCAAACATCATTGCTCGATGACCATGCGCAACGGTGGATTTCTGGCTGATCATGCTCCTGCCTGGCAGGCTCCTCTTGAGCGTTGCCCGTATTACCCTGCCCGGACAACGACGTCCCCATCTAGTACCCTCGCGATGATTGCAGCCCCGTCGATCTTTGCTGAGCTGGTCAGCCATCCGACGGGCCACGCACAGACAGAATCGAAGTTACGCATATCACGCGATCGCGCCCGCCAGAAGCGCGGCCCTCCGTTCCTGCTCCATAGCTAGAGAAAGTCGGTCAGTCGACTGAGAAGTGCCTGCGCATCGCAGGACAACTCATATTGACCTGTCCGATCTGGCACGGATCAGCGGTTTTTCATAAAACCGCTCAATCAACGGAGAGGAATATGGATTCCAAAGCGAATCTGCTGAGCAGTGGCGAACAGTCGCGCCGGCTCTATCGCGCAGTCTGGAGATGGCATTTCTACGCGGGGGTCTTTTGCATCCCGCTGGTCATCTGGCTGGCTTGCACCGGTTCTATTTATGTCTTCAAGCCCCAGATCGAGCGATGGCTCGACCGCCCTTACGATCATCTTGCGCTGAGTGCGTCGCGGGCCACGCCCGCGCAGATTGCGCGCGCCGCAGTCAGCGCAGTGCCGAGGTCTACGCTGCATTCCTATGAGCTACCCACGTCGGAACACGGTGCCGTTCGGGTCATCGTTGGGGTTGGCAAAGACGAGTATCGGGTTTACATGAACCCCGTCACTCTCAAACCTCTAAAAGTCATCAACGAAGAAGACCGTCCCATGCAAATTATCTTCCGGCTCCACGGAGAGCTGATGGCAGGCGACTGGGGATCGCATCTCGTCGAGCTTGCTGCGTCCTGGGGCATCGTCCTCCTCGTCAGCGGCCTCTATCTTTGGTGGCCCCGCCAATCGCGGAAGCTGGCCGGAGTGCTGTGGATCAGCCTCCATCAGGGACGAAGAATCTTCTGGAGAGATCTCCACGCTGTCACCGGAGTCTGGGTCTCAGCCTTCGCGCTCTTCCTGCTTCTGACGGGGCTTCCGTGGGCGAAAGGATGGGGTACTTACTTCAAAAAGGTGCGCCAGATCACTGGAACTGCCGTAGCAAGACAAGACTGGAGCACAGGCACTTCCTCTGAGGTGGCGCAGCGCGAAGCGATGAACCGCAACAGTCTCGCCGCCCCGGCAGAGCATGCAGGGCACCTGGGCATGGACCATATGATGCCCGGTGTTGCCGACGCCGCCGGATACGATGCGTTGAATCGGCTCGTTCCCGCGGCGCAGAATCTTCATCTTGCCTATCCTGTGCTCGTCATGCCGCCGATGACCGCAGGTGGTCCGTGGACGGTGAAGTCTGACGCGCAGAATCGTCCGCTGCGAACGGTCGTCATGATGGACCCAGCCTCCACCCGGATCGTGCAGCAGGAAGACTTCAGCCATCGCCGGCTGATTGATCGCGTCCTCGGCGTCGGCATTGCAGCGCATGAAGGACAGCTTTTCGGAATCGCGAACCAGATTCTCAGCGTGACCACCGCAATGGGGCTGGTCACGCTCTGCATCAGCGCTGTGGTCCTGTGGTGGAGACGACGCAGCACAGGCGTCCTGGGGGCTCCCGTACCGATGGCAAAACCTCGATGGCCCTTGGCGGTGGTCGGGACCATCGTCGCGCTGGCGCTCTATCTGCCCGCCATGGCCGCCTCGCTGGTCGTTGTCGTTCTGCTGGAGAGATTCGTCTTCTCCCGCATCCATCCTGTAAGACGCTGGCTTGGATTGGCTGAGGCATGATCTTTAGATCCGCACGAGCTCCGTCTGCACCCTGCCGGTAACCTCAGCGCGTTCCGGCATGGCCATCATATCGACCTCGCTGCGGACGCCAAATTCGCCGGGAAAGTAAAGGCCCGGTTCGACCGAAAAGCATGTTTTCGGAAGAATCAGTCTCTCGTCATGCGTCTCCAGATTGTCGAGATTCGCCCCATTTCCATGCAGAACCGGGCCGATATTATGCCCGGTTCTGTGTGTGAACCACTCTGCCAATCCGGCCTTTGCGATCAGACCCCGAGCAGCATCATCGGCCTGCCATCCCGCAATCGGGGTACCCGCCGCAAACGCATCCCGAACAACTTTGATTGCTGCATTGCGGGCATCCCTTACGGTCTCAAAGATCATGCGCTCACGCTCTGTCGGCTCGCGATCTACCACACCCGTCCAGGTGATGTCGTAGTAGCAGGCGTCCGGCCGATTCAGCTTTCCCCATATATCGATCAGCACGAAATCGCCTTTGCGCATCGGCTTTGAGCTTGCCGCTGTCGGCTCATAGTGCGAGTCCGCCGAGTTCGCGCCCACGCTCACATTCGGCCCATGCTCCCACACCAGGCCCTCGCGTCCCATCGCTTCCGAGAGAAACTCCACCATCGCGAACTCATGGGTTCCGCCGGACCGCACCCTGCGTCCAATCTCCTGCCACCCAGCTTCAAGGACTGCATCGATCTTCTGTTGAGCCACATAGTGTGTTGCAATCTGATCGTCATTCAACACTGCCTCAAACCGGCTCACAAGATCCGCCGAACTGACGACCTCCTTTCCCAGGGCACGCACCATCTCGACCGTGCCTGCATCCACCATCGAGACATACATAATGGCGTTACGCGGAGAATACTGCATGGCGATTCTCGTAGCTCCCGACGTCAGCACGCCTACCTGCCCCTCCAGCTCCTGCCATGACGAGTATTCGGATTTTGAGCCGGGGAGAGTGTCGAGTCGGCCCGACTCGATCCGGTGAACCAGCTTCTTCGGCTCGCCCTCCGCGGGAATGAAGTAGAACCACCGCCGCGTGACGTGCAGGCCCTCACCCAACCCCAGAATTCGATAAGCCAGAGGATCGCGGTAGTGGTGATCGTAAAAAAGCCAGCCATCGATCTTCTGTTCCCGAAGGGTCTGCTGAATGGCGGTGAGGTCCAGTTCCTTCGTATTTGCAGTGGCCGTCATGGTCTCTCCTCCCGGTAAAATATGCAGAATTCTTCGAAGCAAAATAAACGGAATAGCCTGATCTTTAGGCTTTGATCCACGATTCTACTTGGCAGAAGTCCGATACGAGAAGATTTCGGATTGGTCGAAGAGAGACCGGTGAACGTGAACCTGGCTTGCCGGATCATGGTTTCGTTAATCATGAGTTAGAACAGTTCGTGTATAGGTTGAGAAAAAGAGGATTCATTATGCCCTTGAATCATCCGCTTGCGATTGGTATCGCTCGTTCGCTTTCATGTTGCCTGCTTGCAGGGGCCTCGTTGGCTTCAGCCCAGACACAATCGCCCCAGACGCGAACACCTCAGACAGGCAATCAGGGCTTCACCGTCGGTCCGGCCAAGGATGCTGCCGAGGGAGCGACCGCGGCTGGAAGAATTACGGCTACCTCCCAGGTAAACAGCCCCGATCGTACCGTTGGTCCTCAGCAAGACGGGTCCATCGTTGTATCGGATAATCAGACGCTGACACCGGCAGGCAAGATCGTTGAACTGGGCGCGCCTGTGCGGGCCAAAGCAATTGCGCTGAATCCGAATCGCGCCACGCACACCGGTGCCGTGCTGCTGATGGGATCGCCGCAGCCGATCATCGTGTTCGATACGTTGACCGGAAAAGTTCTTCAGCGCTTTACCCCGACCGAGGCGGGAGCCACTCCTAAAGGGCTCAGTACGGGTTCCTTCACGGGCGTTACTTACTCCTCGGATGGCAGGAAACTGCTCTTCAGTCAGGACAACAACTTTGTCGTTGTTACGAATGTAAACCCGAAGACGGGTTTGTTAACTCACGAGCAGAGAGTCAGCCTGCCGGAACCGCCCGCAGATGGGCGGCCGTATCACAACGCAAAATCGATCAATCCCGGCGGTATCGGATTTTCGGAAGACAACAAGCGCGCCTATGTCGCTCTCAATGTGGTGAACACACTTGGCGTCATCGACTTGACGGCGTCTCCCGCGAAGCTTATCGGCCAGATCCCTGTCGGCAACGTTCCCAACAGTGTGCTGGTGCATGGCAAATATGCCTATGTGAGCAATGAAGGAGGACGCCCTGCCACCAGCGAGGACTTCACGAACTACTCCGACGGTACACCGATTGTTGTGGACCGGAAGGACGCCTTCACCATCACCGGCACAGTCTCCGTCGTCGATCTCACGGCGGGCAAAGAGGTGAAGACGATCCCCGTCGGTCTGCATCCGGCAGGAATGGTGATCTCCGGATCCAACCTGTATGTCGCGAATGCGTACAGCGACAGCCTGTCCATCATCGATCTTCACACCAACACGGTGACTCGAACCATCAAGCTCAGCGTTCCGATCGCCGGTGGCGTCTTCGGCTCAGGTCCGAATGGTGTTGCCGTAACCGACGACGGAAAGGCCTATGTCACACTGGGCCAGGCGAATGCTCTGGCTGTCGTCAATCTCCAGGGACGCGATGCCAATCCCGTCATCGGCTATATCCCCACGGCCTATTTCCCGACCTCCATCACCTATGACAAGGCGCATAAGCAGCTTGTGGTGGCCGATGACAAGGGTCTGGGTTCGCGTGGCATCACGAGCAACAAAGGCGGTGTAATCGGGTACAACACCCATGCTGACATGGGAGTCGTGAACCTGATCGCGGAGCCGAATGCGAGCGAACTGGCAAAGTTCAGCAAGCAGGTCTTCGAGAACAATCACTGGGACCTGACGATGAATATCGAGGTTGGTTCCCAGTACATCGATCCTCACGCCGCACCGGTAGCGGTTCCGAAGCATATCGGTGAGCCGTCACTCATCAAGCACGTCTTCCTGATCATCAAGGAGAACCGTACCTACGACCAGATGCTGGGCGATGTGCCTTGGGGCAATGGCGCTCCTGCACTTGCCATCTTCGGGTCAGCCGTGCCCAACCAGCATGCCTTGGTTCAGCGCTTTCCGCTGCTGGACAACGTCTATGCTCCCAGCAGGCAATCGGCAGACGGACATCCCTGGATCGGGATGTCCGGGTCGTTCTACTCCAACGACATTCTTTCGCCGGATTGGATTCGCTCCTATCCTGGCGGCGGTGCAGAAGACCCTCTGACCTACACGCCCAAAGGCTTCTTGTGGACAGCAGCGGAGGCGAAGGGGCTGACCGCGAAGCTATACGGCGAATGGAGTAGCGGCACGACCATCGCCAAAAAATCAGATGGCAGCGCCTACACCTGGAGTGACTTCTACAACACCGCACTATGCAGGGAAGGAAAAGCTCCAGCCTCGAACTGCATCGTTCCGGATGACGCCGTCAAAGTTTCTTCTGCGATCCCTTCCGCTGCAAAGATCATGGATCCCCACTATCCTCCCTTCAATCTCACCATTCCCGACCAATATCGTGTCGATTACTGGATTAAGGATTTCGAGCGGATGGATGCTGCAAACCAGGTTCCCAATCTGACGATCCTGTGGCTTCCGGACGACCATACCGCCGGAACCAAGGAGGGGCTGCCTTATCCAATCAACTATCAGGCGGACAACGATCTTGCATTAGGCCGCATGGTGGAGGCGATCAGTCACAGCAAGGTCTGGGCCCAGTCCGCGATCTTTGTCGAGGAAGACGATTCGCAGGCCGGAGCCGACCATGTCGATGGCCACCGGCAGCCGGTCTATGTCATCAGCCCCTATACCGTGACCCCGCAGGCACCCGGGCAGGGAAAGGCGATCCACACCACCTACACGGCGGAAAACATCAACCGCACCATCGAAAACATTCTGGGCATGCAGCCTCTTACCCAGTTTGATCTCGTCGCATCGCCGATGTTCGACGCCTTTCAGAACACGCCGGATCTGACTCCCTACGATCATGTGGCCGCCGTGATGCCGCTCGACCAGGGGCCGGGGCTTCCAACCGGAAAGACCACGGCCACAGCCTACACTCCGATGCAGAAGGCATGGCTCAAGGCCACGGCCGAGGTCATGAAGGGTAAGTACGAGAAAGCCGATTCCGTGGATCCGAACTTCCTCAATCACGTGACCTGGTACGCGACGACGGGCTGGAATCGCCCCTATCCAGGAGAGGACAAAGTGATGATGCCGGGGCCGTTTGTCAAAGCCGCAAAGAAGTACGTGGACGACGACGACGACTAACGCGTATCCGATATAACTTTCAAAGGCCGGAGATGATCCGGCCTTTGATTTAAGAAGCCGATAGTTCATTACACTATCGGGATGCGAAAGGTTGTCATCGTTGGCCCTCCTCCAGTCCAGGTCCTTGACGTTATGGGGCCGATGGAGGTTTTCTCCACTGCTCCCGGATACGAAGTTCAGCTCGCGAATCCTGGGCAAGAAAGAAGCCTCAGGACGCATCGCGGTATCGTGCTGGGTGAAGCCACTCCTATCGCGGAGGTGGTGGGACCGATCGATACCCTGGTGATTGCAGGAGGGGAGGGAGCTGAGAGTGGAGAGTTCGATCCTGTCTTTATCGCCTGGGTCTTGGAAGCGACAGGACGAGCACGCCGCATCGCCTCAATCTGCACAGGTGCCTTTGTGCTGGCGGAGGCAGGGCTTCTAAACGGCCGGAGGGCGGTCACCCACTGGAACTTCTGCGAGCGTCTGGCGAAGGAGTATCCCGAGGTAAGGGTGACGCCGGACCCCATCTATCTTCGCGATGGAAACATCTACACCTCGGCGGGAATAACCGCGGGGATTGATCTTTCGCTTGCGCTGGTGGAAGAGGATCACGGTCATCAGATGGCGCTGAAGATCGCACGGCAGATGGTGATGTTCCTGGTGCGGCCCGGAGGGCAGGCGCAGTACAGCCACATGCTTTCGCACCAGGCAGGTGCCTCGCAGCCTTTACGCGAGCTGCAGGTATGGATGCTGGAACATCTGCAGGAGAATCTGACCGTGGAGGTGCTCGCCGACCGCATGGGCATGAGCGCACGGAACTTTACGAGAGTGTGTCTGCGCGAGACGGGGATGAATCCAGGGCAGTTCGTGGATCGTATGCGGGTTGAAGCAGCGCAGCAGAGGATCGACAGCTCGGCGCATGGACTCAAAGAGATTGCGGATGCAGTCGGGTTTCGATCGACCGATGCGATGCGCCGCGGCTTTGTGCGCGTGCTGGGGGTGACGGCAGCAGAGTATGCGAGCCGCTTTCGACGTCAGGTGGAAGCGAAGGGCGATGTCCTGAATTGAAGGAACGATGTCGTGGCGAAGGCGGCGGAAGGCTCCTAGTGTGAGGGTGTGAGATGTCACACAAAGGAGGAAATGATATGGCCACTTCGGTTCAGACAGCATTGATCACTGGAGGAGTAAGCATCCCTGACAGTCGGCTTGCACATGAGATTACGGAGTTTATCCGCGATACGGAGTCGAGTCTGCTCTTCAACCATTCGAGCCGGGTGTATTATTTCGGCGCCCTTGCAGGGCAGAGGCGCAACCTGAAATTCGATGCGGATCTGCTTTATGCAGGAGCGATGTTTCACGACATCGGCTTGGTACCGGCGTACAGCAGCACAGCCGACCGCTTCGAGGTGGACGGAGCGAACGCCGCACGCAGGTTTCTAGAGCAGCACGGAATCCCTGTGGAGGACATCAACCATGTGTGGACGGCGATTGCGCTGCACACGACTCCGGGAATTCCGCAGTACATGCATCCGCTGGTTGCGCTGGTAACGGCTGGCGTTGAGATGGATGTTCTGGGAATCGATTACGCGGGCTTCAGCGAGGAGCAGCGCGAGGCCGTGGTTGCGAGGTATCCACGTACAGCGCACTTCAAAGAAGATATCCTTGAAACTTTCTATGAGGGTATACGACACAAGCCGCAGACGACCTTTGGCAACGTGAAGGCCGACGTGCTCGCGGACAAGGATCCGGAGTTTGTACGCGGGAACTTCTGCCAAGTGATTCGACAGTCACCATGGCGCGGTTGAAGGCGATTAGAAAGATAAAAAGAAAAAGGCCGGGAGATCTTCCCGGCCTTTGCTTGTTCAGGCGGATTGGTTATGCATTGGCAGTCTCAGCGGCTGCAGCAGCCTTGCGCTCGGCTGCCGTCCGGCCTAGCTCTGCTGCCAGACGCTCGGTCGTAAAGGCCTCAATGAAGTCGCCGACCTGTACGTCCTTGAAGCTGCCCAGATCGATACCGCACTCGACTCCCTGACGAACCTCAGGCACGTCGTCCTTGAAGCGCTTGAGCGAGGCGATCTTGCCCTTCCAGACGACCTCACCGTTGCGCTCCAGCTTAACCTGCGCATCGCGCTTGATAAGACCATCGCGGACGATGCAGCCGGCGATCTGGCCAACCTTGGTGATCTTGAAGACGTTCATAACTTCGGCGCGGCCAAGGTAGTTTTCCTTGAAGACCGGCTCCAGCAGCCCGTACATCGCCTTGGTGATCTCGTCCTGCAGCTCGTAGATGATCGAGTGAATGCGGATCTCCACGTTCTCGCGCTCGGCAATCTCGGCAGCCTTGCGATCTGGCCGCACGTTGAAGCCGATGACGACCGCGTTCGAGGCCGAAGCCAGCAGAACATCGGACTCGGTGATTGCGCCGACACCGGCACGCAGCACACGGACACGAACCTTTTCCGTCGACATCTTTTCGAGCGAGTCGGCCAGCACCTCGACCGAGCCCTGCACGTCGCCCTTCAGGATCAGGTTCAGATCCTTCATTCCGGCCTGCTTGATCTGCTCTGCCAGGCCTTCCAGAGATACGCGGGAGCTCTTGGCCAGTTGGGCCTCGCGCTCCTTCATCGTTCTGTAGCGCGCAATCTCCTTGGCGCGGTCGCGGTCAGCCATCACAAGGAAGGTATCGCCCGCATCGGGAATCGCCTCAAGACCGAGGATCTCGACTGGAGTCGAAGGTCCGGCGTCAGCGATGGCGCGGCCGCGATCGTCAAACATTGCCCGAACCTTGCCGAAGGTGTTGCCGACGATGTAGCTGTCACCGGTGCGGAGCGTACCGTTCTGCACCAGGATGGAAGCCACCACGCCCCGGCCGCGATCGAGCTTGGCTTCGATAACGGTACCGACAGCAGGGCGGTCCGGCTGCGCCTTCTGCTCATTGATATCTGCGACCAGGCAGATCATCTCTTCCAGCTTGTCGAGGTTGATGTGCTTCTTCGCCGATACCTCGACATACTCCACATCGCCGCCCCATCCCTGCAGCTGCAGGCCGCGCTCGGCCAGCTGCTGCTTGATGCGGTCGGGGTTCGCCTCGGGCTTGTCGATCTTGTTGATCGCCACGATGATCGGCACATTGGCCGCCTTCGCATGATCGATGGCCTCCAGCGTCTGTGGCATCACGCCGTCGTCCGCCGCAACCACGATCACGACGATATCCGTTACCTTCGCACCGCGGGCACGCATGCGGGTAAACGCCTCGTGACCCGGAGTATCGAGGAAGACGATCTCGCGGCCAAAGGCTGGCGAATCGGGTTTGTTGACGTGCACCTTGTACGCACCGATATGCTGCGTGATCCCGCCCGCCTCACCTGCCGCCACGTCAGTCTGACGGATGGCGTCCAACAGTGAGGTCTTACCGTGATCGACGTGACCCATCACGGTCACCACCGGAGAACGAACGGTCTCCGTCATTCCGGTCGTGTCTTCGAGGAAGCCTTCAATCGCTTCGTTCTCCAACTGCTCTTCGACCGTGATGATGGTTGCATCCGCTCCGAACTGCCGGGCGACATCCTTCACCAGCTCGCCATCCAGCGACTGGTTGACCGTAACAAAGACCCCCCTCATCAGAAGGGTAGCGATCAGGTCCTTACCGCGGATGTCCAGCTTCTCGGCCAGATCCTTCACGCTGATGCCTTCGGTCACCGTGATCGTGCGGGTGATCGGCAGTGGCTGCTGCGGAATCTGGGCTCCGCCAAAACGTGGCGGCGGAGCAAAGCCCTTCATCGGGCCTTCTTTAGACTTCTCGTAGCGCTGATTGCCGCCACGGCGCTGGGCTGGACGCCCTGCAGGGCGTCCAGCTGGAGCATCTACTGCGCCTGGTGGCAGAAGCCCCGGCGCTCCTGGACGCGGTCCTCCAAATCCCGGACGCGGCCCTCCAAAGCCGGGACGCGATCCCCCCGGTCCTCCAAATCCCGGACGTCCTCCCGGACCGCCAGGCCCCGAGCCGCCGGGGAACGAGCGCGTCGGATGCATCGGACGCCGCGCTCCCGGAGGCAGCGGCGGACGTCCGCCAGGACCCTGTGGTCGCGGACGCTCAAAGATGGGCCGGTTCCGGGGAGGTGCTCCCGGAGCGGGAGTAGGGGCCGTATAGATTGGGCGTGGTCCCGTCTGCGGCATGATCACGCGGCGCGCCGGAGCAGCAGGCGTCGTCGGAGCAGGTGCCTGGGGAGCTGGCGTTCCAGCAGCAGGCGCCTGTGTCTGCGGGGTAGCTGGAGCTTCCGGAGCAGCAGCAGGCGCTACTGGGGCAGCCGCATTGGGCACAGAAGGCGGAGCAGCCGGGGTTGCCTCGCGCGGAGCTTCAGCTGTCTGCGGAGGCGCTGGAGTGACTGCGGGAGCCAACGGAGCCGCAGGCTTTGCCGGGGTCGCGACGACTGGAGAAGTGGCCGCCGCTGCGCTTGGGCGCGGTGCGGATGGTGCCTGCGGAGTCGTCGTCCCCGCTGCTGATGCAGGAGGCGGCGCTGCAGGACGAGCTACGACCGGCCCTGATGGCGGTTTGCTCGCAATCGCGGGCGCCGCAGGAGGCGGTGCAACAATATTTGCCGCCTGACGCGGCTGGGGCACGATCTTTCGCGGCCCGGGTGTAGTCGCCGCAGGAGCTGTCGCCGTCGTTACAGATGCGCTGGACGCTGCAGGAGCCGGTGTGGCGGTCCTCTGTTGTGGCGTGGTGGCCTGTGTCGGCGGAGGCTGGACAACCGCTGGTCTCGCCACTACCGGAGGCGCTGCCTTGGCTGCGGCCTCGGCCTGCTTGCGCTCCAGAATCGCCTTCAATGCATCACCGGGCTTGGAAACCTTCGACAGGTCAAACTTCGGCCGCTCCGGCTGCCTCGACGCGGCAGCCCCGCTCGCGCGGCTTCCCCCACTCAGATACGCACGCACCTTCTCGGCCTCATCGGCCTCAATGGAGCTTGAGTGCGTCTTCTTCTCGGTCACGCCTACAGCTGTCAGGGCGTCGAGAATGGACTTGCTCTTTACTTCCAGCTCACGTGCCAGATCGTTGATTCGAACTTTACTCATCCGTTCCTTTTTTCGCTTCCCTAACGCCCTAGCTGCTCATATCGGCCTCTTCGAGATTAGGAATTTCGGTTGTAACTATCACTCTAAACCTGCCGCACTTCCGGTGCAGCGCCTCAGTCCTGCGATTACTCACGGTCGCGCCCATCATCGATGCCTTCGCTGGAGACGTCCTCAGACTCATCCACCAGCGTATCGACCGTATCGTTCTCTAATTCAATCTGTTCCTCGCGGGCATCCGCGTCGGTGTAGGCATCCGAGGCCGAATCGTTCTCCTCGACGGCGGCCAGATCCTCGGCCGAAACGCCGCCGACCTCCCGCGCCTGTCCCTCTCCAGCTTCGCCAGCGAGAATCTCTTCCGGTGTCCTGCTCATGGAACCCTCCTCCTCTGCAGCACCTGTCTCTTCTGCAGCCGATGCCGGACGCTCTTCGCCTTCTTCGTACTGCCCGAAGTAGTGCCGCACCGCGACCGAAATCTTCTCGACCGTCTTCTCGCCGATGCCCGGAACCTCTTCCAACTGCTCCGGAGTCATGTCGGCCAGCGACTCTACGGTCGTAATTCCGGCCGCAATCAGCTTCTCGAGGATCGACTCGCCCAGCTCTGTCACCTGCTCGATCGGAGTCGAAGGTCCGCCGCCCATGGCCTGCATCTGCTGCTCGACCTCCTGGCGCTTCTCCTCCTCACTCTTGATGTCGATCTTCCATTGCAGCAGCTTGGCTGCCAGACGGACATTCTGACCCTTCTTCCCGATCGCCAGCGAAAGCTGCGTATCGTCGACAATCACCTCGAGCTGCTTCTCGCCCAGGTCGATGATAGAAACGCGGCTCACCTTTGCCGGCTGTAAAGCCTTCTCGGCAAAGGTCGTAATCTCGTCCGAGTACTCAATGATGTCGATCTTTTCGCCACGCAGCTCACGGATGATCGACTGGACGCGCATGCCCTTCATGCCCACGCAGGCGCCTACCGGGTCCACATCCTTGTCGCGCGACTGCACGGCGATCTTGGTTCGCTCGCCTGCCTCGCGCGCGATTGCCTTGATCGATACCGTGTTGTCGTAGATCTCAGGAACTTCACTCTGAAACAGGTTCTGCACCAGCGCCGGAGCGGCGCGCGACACAATCACCTGCGGTCCCTTCGCCGCGCGGTCCACGCGCAGCAGCACCACGCGTACGCGCTCGCCCACGGCAAACTGCTCCAGCCGGCTCTGCTCGCGCTTTGGCATCCTCGCCTCAGCCTTGCCCAGGTCGAAGATCACATCCATCGGCTCCAACCGTTTCACGGTCGCGGTCAGAACCTCACCGGCGCGATGGGCGTACTCGTTGTACACCGTATCCCGCTCTGCCTCGCGAACCTTCTGAAAGATAACCTGTTTGGCCATCTGGGCAGCGATGCGGCCCAGCGGGGTCGTGTCCTTGTAGAACCGCAGCTCAGCGCCGACCTCCACCTCAGGAGCCAGTGCGCGCGCCTGTTCCAGAGTCATCTGGTTGGTCTCGTCCTCCAGCTGCTCCGGGCCCTCGACCACAGTCTTGAAGACATAAGCCCGTATCTCGCCCGTCTCCCGATCCATCTCGGCGCGCATGTTCTCCTGCGTCTTGTAGTACTTCCGGGTTGCCAGGGCAATCGCGTCCTCGACGGCGCCGATCACGACGCCAGGGTCGATTCCCTTATCGCGGCTCAACATCTCAATCGACTGATACAAAGCACTTGCCATCTCTATTTAGTCCTTCACTGCCCCGCTCGAAGATCTTTCGGAAGTGGGGGCGTTCATCTCTGTTTTCTTCTGATGCAGCAGCCGGGCTAAAACTCAGCTACCAGGTGTGCCTTCTCCACATTTGCCAGCGGAATCTCGATCGTTGTCTCTGTTGCCGCCTTCTTCGCCTTGCCCTTCTGCTTTACTGCCGACAGGTCCAGCGTCAAAACATCTCCGGTAAACCCTGTTAGTCTGCCCTGCCAGTGCCGGTTACTGTTGACCGGAGCAAAGGTCTGCACCTTCACCAGACTGCCCCTAAATCTTGTGTAATCTTCCGGTCCCCGAAGCTTCCGTTCCAGCCCCGGGCTGGAGACCTCAAGCGTGTACTCCGCGCCTGGCATCAGGTCTTCCACATCCAGCACCGTTCCGAAGTCCTGAGCAAACGCCGCGCAGTCCTCGTGGGTCACCCCGGAAAGCATCTCTACCGGAATCCCCTTGGGAAGGATGGCATCCTCTTCCGCGCCCTCTTCGGTTGCCCGGGAGGCCAGTCGGGCACGCCCCTCGGCATCCTTCTCGATGAAGACCCGCAGGGTCCGGAACTTGCCTCCTGCCTGAATCTCGAGGTCCACCACATCCAGGTGGTGAGAAGCGGCGACGCGCTCCGCTGTTGCCCGAATTGCCTCCAGATTCAGCGCCATAACTGTCCTTCTTACTGCAAGTCCCGCGTCCCGCTTCCAGTCCGGAGGGAACATATTTCAGAGCAAATAAAAAGTGGGCGATGGCCCACTCATCTCTTCCGTCCTATGCCGGTGCGCTCACGGCAGCTGTCGGACAACGGAAAAAACGCTGCAATCCACATCATACATCCAGCGCGCAAGCAATTCAAACCTGCCCGGGAACTCGCGTTGTCAGCAGATCGTCCTTGCTCTCGCCGCTCGTCGCCGTCAGCTTGCCTTCTGCAGACGCAGCGAAGTACTAAACCGGGCGAGCGACTCCGGATCGAAAACGAATTTGCGTGCAAAGTGCGCCGAGCAGCTCAGAAGATGCGGGAAGTCCGCCTGCGTGAGGGTGCGAGGATGATTAATCTGCCCCGCCCAATCCGTAAATCGCTTATTGTCTGTCGAAATGCGAAGGTCCGGGCGATTGCACAGCACCGTATGCGGGAATCCCTCATCCGGGTTCGGACGACGCTGAAAATGACGCACCAGCTTCATGTTGAGCGGACTCTCCTCGATCAACGCCTCCGCGGTCACGCGATTGCCCGTAAGCCAGAAGTCCCCTGCGAAGCACCGAATGGATCCATTAAACGGCGTAAACCGCTCAATCAAGGGCTTCTGACGCAGGTAGATCGCTTTCGTCCTCCATTTCAATCGCGTAGCCAGCTTGTAAAATCCAAATCCGATCGCCACATAACGTTCAAAGGCGAGGCGCTCCCAAGCCGGATGCGCGAAGTTTTCCGCCCCGAATCCCTCGGACGGCAGCGGCAGCATGCAGCGATCGATAGGCCGGTGATAGAGGTAGGCATCGAAACCGTCGCTATACAGACTCCTCAATATCGAATCGGCCGGCTTCACCGGAAAGTCCGCGCCGCTCAACACGACAAACCAGTCCGGGTTATGACGCCGGTACAACTGCCGGACGGCCCTCAATTTGCCGCCGACGACACCCCATCCGCCCCATCGTGTAGGCAGCCAGTCTTCTACAAAGCTCACATTCCTCGGAAATACCTCGGTGTTCATGCTGCACTTGCCAAAGTCATGGTGCACAACAACGGGTGCGTCCTGGAACAGCCAGCTCAGTTGCTGACACAGGAACAGGATCTGCTCCGGATTTTCATGAGTCAGAAGCGCGAAGCCTATCGATGGATTCACCGTCATTACCTCTCTGAAGCGAAGGACTACGGCTGTGGTTGGGCACCCCATGGCAAGCAAGGGGGCTCGTGCGAATCTGGAATTTTGCCGTTGATTCCTGCTTTGGGCCCGGTACGAAGGGAAGATTCTTCAGCCTCGGGGGAGAGTATGTCCCCGTGGGAGGCGATGTGCGATAACCAAATCGTGTCTGTCCCGGCTTACCCTAACTGCATCAGCGAATGACTCATCGCGGAGTCAGAACCAGTGAGCCAGAACCACTCAGCCATTGATCCTTCGATGGAGATGGCGCTAGCTGAGTTGGTTTGGGAGTGGAATTTGGCTGCGTCCGCAGTGCCGTTTGCTGCACCCGGCGCTCCTCCCATACAATCGAATATTAAAACTTCAACGGACACGCGCCTCCACGAGGCCATTAACCCCCAGACTAAGCGAGACATGATCAATCTTCCTGTACCCGAAGCCCTTACCTTCGACGACGTTCTCCTCGTACCCGCCTACAGCGAAGTTATTCCCACCCAGGTCAGCACCCAGGTCAGGCTCACCAGCCGGATCACCCTCAACACCCCGCTCCTGTCGGCAGCCATGGATACCGTCACCGAATCGCGCCTCGCCATCGCCATGGCGCAGCAGGGTGGCATGGGAGTCGTGCACCGCAACCTCACCATCGAGCAGCAGGCCGGGGAGATCGACAAGGTCAAGCGCTCTGAATCCGGCATGATCGTCGATCCTGTCACCATCGAGCCCGAGCAGCCCATCGCCACCGCCCTCGAGGTCATGCGGCGTTACAAAATCTCCGGCGTCCCCGTCACCAAAAACAAAAAGCTCGTCGGAATTCTCACCAACCGCGATCTCCGCTTCGTCTCCCGCACCGACATTCCTGTCTCCGACGTGATGACCAAGCAAAACCTCATCACCGTCCCCGTTGGCACCACCCTCGAGCAGGCCGAGCAGATCCTCCATCAGCATCGCGTCGAAAAGCTTCTCGTCGTCAACGACGAGTACGAACTCAAGGGCCTCATCACCGTCAAGGACATCCAGAAGAAGCTGAAGTATCCCAACGCCAGCAAGGACTCCCAGGGTCGCTTGCGCGTCGCCGGCGCTATTGGAGCAACCGGAGACTTTCTCGAGCGCGCCGAAGAGCTCGTCCGTGCCCGCGTCGACGCCCTTGCCATCGACTCGGCCCACGGCCACTCTTCCCGCGTCATTGAGGCCGTACGCGAGACCAAACATAAGTTCCCTGAAATCGACGTCATGGCCGGAAATGTCGCCACCTACGAAGGTGCGCTGGCCCTTATCAAGGCTGGAGCAGACGCCATCAAGGTCGGCATCGGGCCCGGCTCCATCTGCACCACCCGCATGGTCACCGGGGCCGGCATGCCCCAGATCACCGCGATCTCCGAGGCTTACCGCGCAGGCAAGGAGAACAACATCTCCATCATCGCCGACGGCGGCATCAAGTACTCCGGAGACATCACCAAGGCGATCGCCGCCGGAGCCTCCGTCGTCATGATGGGCTCCCTCTTCGCCGGCGTCGACGAGTCTCCCGGCGAGACCATCCTCTACCAGGGCCGCTCCTTCAAGGCCTACCGCGGCATGGGGTCTCTCTCCGCCATGGCCCAGGGATCCGGCGAGCGCTACTTCCAGGGCAAGGACGACATCACGCTCGAACGGCCGAACTTGACCGCTCGCGAAACCGCAAGCGCCAACCGCCTTGCCAAGTTTGTCCCCGAAGGAATCGAGGGCCGCGTTCCTCACCGTGGACCGCTCGAGGGAATGGTCTACCAGCTCGTCGGCGGCCTACGCTCCGGAATGGGCTATCTCGGCTGCTCCACGATCGCCGAACTGCAGGAGAATGCCCGCTTCATCCGCATCTCCGGCGCCGGCCTCCGCGAGAGCCACGTTCACGACGTCATCATCACCCGCGAAGCTCCCAATTACCACGTGGAATAGTCTTGGTGATCGTACCGGCCGTGCGGCGCCTCAGCTTCGGGGGCGCCGCACGGTCGTCCTTCTGAGGCGCGACCGAAGAATCCGTGTATTTCGCTTGAACCGCCCAAAACGCCAGCGCTTCGCACCTCACCTTATCGGACTGCCTGCCCCCCCAACTCGAGCGCAGGAGTAGAGCGAGCGGCCTTTTCAGCACGAGCGTAGGAGGTCCGGTCTAAGTTATTTATTAGCGATAGTTTGCGCGAATAAAGGAGGGCTACCCATGAATCCAGGTCGACGAATCCCGTGAAAGCACCATGGCATCGAACCGATGCCGGACCTGGAACCCGAACTCCTCATAGAGTGCGACCGCAGGATGGTTGGACTCGGTGACCGTCAGGGTAATCGAGTCTGTTCCGGACTCTCTCAGATTCTCGATCGCGTGGTTTAGTAGCCTCTTTCCCAGTCCACGTCCCCGCTGTGAGGGAGAGACGCACAGCTGGGTAATATGAGCGACTTCGGGGGCGACCCGCGAACAGAGCAGCATTCCCGCCAGCCTTCCGTTGGCCTTCTCGCGCAGCAGCCATGACTGGTGCTCTTCAAAGACGCCGCAACCCGGAAAGCGCACGATATTGTGCAGAAACCGTAATGACCCGTGGAGTGAGCAATACTGATCGTTGATCTCGGCATCCACATGATGACGGTAGGCCGCATGGATCAGCTCTCCCGCCGCCTGGTAGTACAGCGATGACCAGGGAATCAGCTCGATCCCATCATCCGCCGTGTTCATCAGGCTGGGTCGTATGGAACGTTCTACATCCAGCTCCATAAAGAGCCTCGGGTGTCCCACGAAACCGGCGTTGAGAAATCCCGAGTCCATCTGGCCGCTTTCGTAGAGCAGCAGTTGCGATTCGATGCGAGCGATGCCTGGCGAGTGAAGGAGCAGATCCAGCAGCTTTCGCAAGAGTGCGTCTGCAATATAGAGGCTCTGCTCCTCGTTGCTGGTCAGGGCGAAGGAGTCCCCGACGACGGCCTTGTGTCCTTCGTAGACGCAAAAGGTATATCCGGCAATCTTGCCCCGGTCGATAGCCACAAAGCCTGGCAGAATGCGGGAGTCGAGGTATTGCAGCAGAAGATCGGTCGAGCTTCGATAGTCCCAGTGCAGCTTTTCTTCCCACAGGTCCGCCTCGGCCTGGAGCAGCGGGCGAAGCTGGCGGGCGGAAAACTGCCTCAGATCCAGCAATTCGAGTTGGGTTGCGACTGGCATCTGCACAAAACTACGATGCGAGCGGATCGAAAGTCTGCGTCGAGCTTATAGAAATCTCTCCGTCGCGGCCGAATTCCTTTCGTTACGACTCTTTTCCCTCAGGGCTTGGCTGCAACACGATAAACCTCAAGCCCCTGCGTGTCATAGAGAAAAAGGGGAGTATACATGCGTCCAGAGAGATAGTGCTCCAGGGCGGCCGTGTCCCTGGTCGGAATCACCAGCAGATGTTCTTCAGTCGGTACGCCATTCTGACTGTAGTGAACCGTGGGCTGATTGCGGTAAAACGCAATGCCATAGTCGAGGTCGCGGCGCACCGACTCGACAGCGACCGTCTTCACATCCGGCGCTTTGCGGGCCATCTCCCGTGCCAGCGGACGAGCGGAGTAGTTGATGTCCAGATCTCTTCCGTGGAATCCCAGCAGGAAGACCAGAACGGCAAGAGACGGAATCAGCGTTATGTTGGTGAGCTGTGAGATTCCCCAGTGTCGTCCGACGAAAAAGATCAACAGGGCAGCCCCAAGCGCCGCGGCTCCGGCGGCCAGCAGCCAATGGGCTGAAGGCACCAGCGTCTCGTACTTCATATGCTGTGGAGCCAGCGTGAGCACGAAGACCAGCACGGCAGTAGTCGCTGCATGGCCCCATTGCAGCCAGCCCGGCAGACCGCGGTGGCGCATACGGTTTAGATAATCGCCGGTCAGGATCGTCAGAGGGGGAATCGAGGGAAGGATATAGCCGGGAAGTTTGGAGCCTGAGAAGGAGAAGAAGACGATGGGGAAGAGCGCCCACAGGACCAGAAACTCAGGAAAGGCGTCGCCGGCGCGGGTGTGCCCCAGATATCGCTTTGGGTTGTGCCGTACCTTCCATTCGGCGATGGAGACCGCAATGGAATCGACCAGCGCTCGGATTGCGATCACGGTCCATGGCATCAGTCCGATGATCAGGACGGCTACGTAGTACCAGACGGGCTGATGATGCTGGTAGCGGTTGGTGGCAAACCGCTCGAGATTATGTTCCTTGAAGAAGACCCGGAAGAAGCTTGGGTTGCGGAGCTGGACCGCGAGGTACCAAGGCAGGACCATCGCGAAATAGAGGATCAGACCGGGCACCCAGATCGTTCTGCGCAGCAGCGACCACTCGCGGCGCAATCCAGCGAACAGAAGAATGATGGAGAGAGCGAGAAAGGGAGCGACTGGCCCCTTGGCCAGGGTGGCGGCGGCTCCGAAGAAGTACAGGTCGAAGAGCCAGAACTTCTTTCCGGTCTCATACCAGGCATACCAGCCCAGCATGCCGATACAGAACGGTGCGGCCAGCTGCATGTCCGTGGATGCGCCGCGCGAGAAGCTGAAGATTGCGACCGAAGACATGGTCATGAGCGCAGCGTCCAGATGCCCTCCGGGCCTGAACCTTCGCATGTGCAGAAAGATCAGAAAGATGAGAGCAAAGGCACCGGAAGAGGAGGGAAGTCTGGCTGACCAGTCCGAGACGCCGAACTCCTTGAAGAAGCCCATCGCCCGCCAGTAATAGAGGGCCGGCTTTTCCAGCCAGGGCTGACCGTAGAGAATCGGGGTGACGGTGCCGCCCATCAGGCAGTGATAGGAGGCCTCCAGGTCGGTGAGCCGGAGGCTGTGCGGAACGATCTTCGCCTTGACCTCATGGCAGGCCTCTGAGTGGGCCTCAAGCATCTCCCGGGCGACCTGGGCGTAGCGTGGCTCGTCGGCTCCTACCAGGCCAAGCTGGTCTCCGCCAAACATGGGGATCAGACCGTAGAGCAGAAGAAATCCGCTGACGAGAACAAGGATCAGCAGTTCACGGGAGACAGCAGCCTCGGGGCGCTTCCATAGTCGGTACAGCCGGCCGCGGGATGTACCGCCGCCCTCCGTGCTCTGTCCGTTGGATGGTTGAGAATCAATCATTTCGGAAGAGAAACGTGACAAGGTTAACAGAGTCCGGTTCTAAGTTGTTGAAGGATTCGCTCGGTTGCCACGTCAAGAGGACCATCCAGCGTGCACCCGCTGGCACTCCGGTGACCTCCTCCACCGAAGCTTTCTGCGATCTGGGCTACGTTCAGGCCTCCTTTGCTGCGGATACTGAGCCGATATTGGTCGGCAGAAGGAATCTCCCGCAGAAAGACGGCGGATTCAACCCCGGCGATGCTGATCAGGTAGTTAACAACGCCCTCGCAGTCCTCGGCTCCCGCCCCCGTCCTTTCCATGTCCTGGGCGGTCACCCAGCTCCATGCCAGGGGGCCTTCAATGTGGAGGTTAGAGAGCGCCGTACCCAGTAAACGGATCTTGCTTTCGCGGTTGGAGAAGTAAATATCTCGCGCGATCCGGCCTGGATCGGCTCCGCGCGTGGCCAGATCGTGAGCCACAGCGAAGGTCTCTGCGGTAGTGCTTGAGTAGGTGAATGAGCCAGTATCCGAGATGATGGCCGTATAGAGGCAGGTCGCCATCGACGGGGTGATTTCAACGCCAGCGGCCAGGGCCAGCCGGTAAACCATCGCCGCGACGGCACAGGCATGTTCGTCGATCCAGTTGAGAGCACCGAACGGCCGGCCGCTGGCATGATGGTCGATGTTGAGCAGAAGCCTTCCTTCGAGGCCCGTCAGACCAGTTCGCGGAATACCGTCGCACTCCAGCAGAATCGCTGGGACCGAGAGATCCGGTTCGATCTCCAAAACGTCTTTCGCCAGCCGGATTCGGTCGACGTTGGGAAGCGTCTGGTAGACGTGAGGAACCTCATCGGCCAGAACAATGAGGCAGTTACGACCCATCTGGTCGAGAATTTCCGCCATAGCAAGAGAGGAGCCGACGGCATCTCCGTCCGGCCTTGCGTGGGAGGTGATGAGAAAACGCTCGTGCGAACGAAAGGTTTCCAGAAGAGCTGCAATAGGTTCTTCGATCGTCATGAGCGAGTCGCCGCCTGCGAAGTCTCCTCTTCCGTTGGGGTTCGCTTCTTCTCCCGTTTCTTGAGTCGGCCCAAAAGTTCTTCCATTCTTCCTGTCATCTTCTCCGATCGATCGATGGCAAATGTGAGATCAGGAACATGACGAACTCCCATTCTTTCACGAAGCTGCGATCGAATATAGCCACGGGCGGTCATCAGCCCCGCCAGAGTGGCCTCTTCCTCCTGCTCACTGCCATGTACAGCCACGTAGATGCGTGCGGATTTGCCTCCCGGCGCCAGAACAACATCGGTGACGTAGCTGGGCGCGATGCGGGGATCGGAGAGTTCACCTTCGAGCATGGCTCCAATCTCTTCTGCGAAGGTATTGGCGACTCGACTGCGGTGATGGGCTCGGGCTCGTTGTTCTGCCATACGGGTTCTGCCTTTGTGAACTGGTTAGGGTATCAGACTCAAGCGCTCTATCGAACGCGAATAAGGTGGATTTCTGGCCAGATCAGTGGATATCCGGACTTTATTCCGGAAGAATCTCGGCAAAAGAATCAGAAATCTCCGCACCAAGCGACTGGCACAGGCGGTGAGCAGCCTGATCGATCTCCTGAAGCTGGCCGGTCAGGTAGCTCTGCGAACCGGAGATGACTGCGATGCCCAATGTGGCCCGATTCCATATCTCCCCGGAGTCCAGCTCTGCAATTGCGAGATTGAAGGCGTGCCGCAGCCGGTCTTTCAACGAGCGCACAACCTGCCTCCGGTCCTTGAGCGACTGCGCGTGAGGAATCTCGATCTCGAGAATGAGTCTGGCTACCGGCACGTTGTTTGAGAAGATCGACCGAAACGGCGTCCCCGCAGTTAGAAATGGATGACAAAGCCGATTCCCGGCTCGATGGTCCAGGTGTGCTTCTGGAGTGTCAGGTAGTTCGTTCCGAAGTCCGGAGCTTTAAAGAATGCCTGCCGGAACTGGGCGCGAATCCCAAAGTGGGGAGTGAGTTCCTTCTCAAGACCTGCGGAGTAGTAGTACGTCGCACGGGCCTGGTTAATCAGACTCTGACCGCCGCCTTTTGTGGGCCGGAAGGCAGTGGTACCGGCCCCCACGGAGATGAAGGGACTTGCTCCAAGAATCTGATGAGGCGGATGCATGACATAACCCAGGGAATATTCACTCACGTTATTCTGTACACCGCCAACGATGTAAATGAATTCCTTGGTGCCGGCTTGCCTGAAGCTCTGCGTATACCGGGAGTAGGTGTAATTGAATTCTCCACCGATATAGGGTGACTTGGTGTAGCGAATCGTGATCAGGGCGCCCAGGGTGGAGCCCGTGTGCTGCGTCACGTTTGCATTGAGGTCGTTGGTTCCGGTGACGTCTTTGGTGAAGATGCCGATACCGTTGACGGCAAAGTCGATGCGCGACAGATGTTTGTCGAGTGTTGGGTTACTGCTCGTGGCCTGGGCCGCCGAAGAGACTGTCAGGGCTGCAAAGAGACAAAAAACGAGGCTCAACACACGCTGTGAGCGAGACGCAATCGACATCAGCCAGAAACTCCCTTAAACCGAAAAATATTGCCTCTCCAGTCTACTCTGGATTGATGTTTGGCGGGTTATGAGGGGGACGAGACCATTTTGGAGTCAACGAGCAGAACAAGCCCGTCGACAGCTCTTACCTGAACGACGGAGCCGGGCTGAGGCAGGGAAGCGCCCGGAGAAAAGCATCGCGCGTTCCATAACTCCCCGCGAATCTCCACCTGGAATCCCGGCTCAGCACGATCGTCGAAATGCCGTTGGACGATGGCTGTTGCCCCGATCATCGCCTCCGGACCGGTGAGTACTTTGCTGCGGCGGGCGCGCAGTGCAATCCAGGCGAGCAAGAACGAGATGGAACCAAAGCCAACCCCTGCGGCGACAGCGGTCGACAGATGAACCCTCTGTTCAGGGATGGGGCCGTCGACCAGGGTGAGCAGACCGGCGATCAGGCAGAGAGTTCCTGCCAGAGCAAGTGCGCCATGGCTCGTGAAGTTTGCCTCCAGCACGAACATTGAGACGGCCGCCAGAAGCAGAAAAATCGCGGTGTGGTGGATGGGTAGCAGGTTCAGTCCGAAGAGCGCAAGCAGGACAAGGAGCGTGCCGACGGCGCCCGGCACAATCGTCCCCGGCACATTGAATTCCAGATAGATCAGCAGGGCTCCAAGCACCAGGACCAGAACGGCAAGATCGGGGTTGGCCAGGCGACCGAGCAGCCGCTCGCGGAGAGAGGGGGGGAAAAGAACGATGGGTGCGCCAGCGAGGTGGAGTGTCTGTATGGAGCCATCGAAACGATGAATCTGCCTTCCATCCAGACTGCGTAACAAGGCCGCATCATCGGGGGCAGCCGCATCAATCAGGTTGAGTTTGAGAGCTTCCTCGTCGCTGTAAGATTTGGAGTTCTGGACGGCGTCTTCGGCCGCCTGTTGATTGTGTCCCCGGCGGGAGACATAGGATCGCAGAAAGGCCAGCGCGTCATTTTCGATCTTCTGCTTAAGGATGGGGTCGAGCTTGCGTCCTTCGACGATGGGATGAGCAGCCCCCGCATTTGTTCCCGGCGCCATGGCGGCTACATCCGCCGCTTCCAGCAGAAAAAAGCCGGCAGAGCCAGCGCGGCTGCCTGCGGGGGAGACGTAAATGATGACGGGAACAGGGGAGTGCTCGATGGCCTGGACGATAACACGGGTGGAACTGAGCAGCCCTCCGGGAGTGCCCAATGAGATCAACACTGCGGCGGCGCTGCGGCGATTCGCTTCTGCCAGTCCCCGCACGATATAACCGGCGGAGACTGGCTGAACCGTGTCGTGCAGGGTCAGCTTGAGCACAGGCGCCGGCTCTGCGGCCCGTGAGGCTACCGTGAAGAGGCATAAGACGGCACAGACGATTCCGAGGGCGAGGTGGCTTACGGAATAACGGAGCGATCTCATGCTTGGAAGACCTCTACGGCAGGCTTTGTCCGCGCGCGGCGAGGGCCTGTTTCATGCCGAGAGCAGCGGTGTTGTTGGGCTCAACCTTCAGGGCCTGCGCTACATCCGCGGCCGAGGCCGCAATCTGGTTTCCGTTGAGTTCCAGTCTTGCCAGAACCAGGTATGCTGCAGCGTTCGGTTTCAGCTTGATGGAAGCATGTGCCTCATCCCGCGCGGCTGCGGTATCCCCGCTGCGCTCGCGGATCTGGGCAAGCCCGGCGCGTGCCTGCGCGCTGGCAGGATCGGCGGTCAACGCCGACTGAAACTCCCGCTCGGCCTCCGGGATCAGGCCCTGAGCGAGATAATCGCTTCCCATCTGGACGTACTGAGCTGCCTGCTCTGAGGCGGGCAACGTTGCCAGACGTGCCGCCCGCATCTGATCGATCTGAAACGCAGCCTGACGGAACGATGCCTCCGAGTAGCTGCGACGGATCCGCTCCAAAGGCTCAAAGCTGGAGTTTGCGGTGTTCCCGGTCCGGTTTGCAGTATTTGCCGAAGCCGGAGCAGGAGGCGGCGCGCCCTGTGCAATCAGGCTTTTGAGTAAAGGAGCTTCAGGATCAGCAGGGCGGAGCTTAAGAGCGAGATCGACTTCACGCCGCGCCTCGCTACGGTTTCCAGACCGGAAAAGGGAGACCGCAAGATTGTAGTGGTAGTCCGCGTCCTTCGGATCAGCGGCGACGGCTCGTTGGAAGAGCGCGGTTGCGTTATGTCCCTGACGGCTGAGCGCGACGGCCTGATTGTTGATGACCTCGGGTAGAGGAAGTCGACTGGCGACAAAGCTGAAGGCCTTTTCGGCTTCGGCATAACGCGCTGAGTTGAAACGCGACAGTCCAAGATAAAAATTTGCTTCTAGCGCGAGCCGGTCATCCTTTGGGATGCGATCGAGCGTGACCGCCGCCTGGTCGTAATCGCGTTCGGAGTACTGTGTTTTTCCCAGGGCCAGAAGCGCCGCGGCGTAGCCGGGTGACTGCTGGACCGCAAGCTGCAGCCGTTTAATGCGCTCCCCGGCAGAGCCGGTGCCGGTGCCGCGGATATAGTTTTCAAACGCGCTCAGCCTGACCTGGCCGGATGCTGCTAGAAACGTCTGCTGTGCCACATTGAACTGCGGATCGATATACTTTGCGATCTTCCATGCGATGGTGTTCTGCACGTCGAAGAGACGTCGCAGATCGTTGGATTCCTGGATCGGCGCCGACATCTTTAGCTCATTGACCGACAGCACCTGGGCCTGGGCGGAGATGCGTCCGTTATTGACCGTGTAGGACCCGATGACGACGTAATTTGCATCGAGAGTCTGGGCGATCCGGATGGTCGTGGCGCGGGTAGGGCGAAAGTCCGTGGGGAAGCCGAGGTGATCGAGCGCATACTGACGATCGTCGCGCGAGATCGTCAGGAAGCTGGCCGAGGAGAGCCTCTGATTCAGCGTGTCGGGAAAAGAATCGCCGATCCACGCAAGATCGCTCTGGCCGGAATGGTTCTCAAATGGCAGCACCAGGACGACGCGGCCGATAGATGCTGGCTGATCGGCCTGTTGTTGCGCCGGCAACGGTGGCGTGAAGGCGAGAGAGAGCGCGAGGACCAGGAGAAGACCGCAAAGGGTTGGACGGAATGAAGCAAACCTGAGCACAGCTTGAGTATAGAGCGTCCAAAGCTGGCGCTCCGGATCGTCCCGGTTTGTGAGGAGCGCAAAGCGGGAGGGCTATGGCGTCACGGCTGAGAGCCAATTTGTACGGACGTCACGGCTGATTTGCTGAGAGAGGCGTCGAAGGCGCGGGGAAAATGGAGGACGGCCGCCCATTCTCCCTTGCGCCGTGCCTGCCACACGATCTCACCGTGAAGAAGCGCTGCGGCCTCAGAGGGAGTGAGGTCGTGATGGAAGTCAAAGTACTTTGTGTCGAGGGAACGATTCTTCCTGCTCAGGTCGACGTGGCCCGGAGGCGGCTCCCACTTGGTAGAGAACACCAGTGCCGTATCGTAGCTGCCGGGATCCTGCGCCGCCCGTGAGAGCTGGTCGAAGGCGAAGTTCTGTACGGAGGTGACTCTGACGGGATGCCGGACATAGCCAAGCTCCGGGCGAGTAAGCTCCGCCGTAGCTGGCCAGGCTGTGAGCACCGTGCTGTCAGGGTAGTGCTGCTCGATAAAAGCGGCCGCGTGCTGGTGCAGGACGATCATGTCCCGGTATGTCAGGTTGTCTTCGGGAGCAAAAGCATAGGGAGGGTTGACCCAGATGCCGGCGAGGAAGGCTGCGGCGGTCATTACAGCCAGAAGCCACCAGCGGCGTACACGGCGCTGCCACTCCGTGATGCAAAGCAGCAGCACCAGCGGATACATGGGAAGCAGATAGCGCGTCAAAAGTGCGCCGCCCAGGACAGAGAAGGCAATCCAGTTTGCAACCAGGACGGTGAAGATCGCAGCTCTCGTACGGCGAGGCATGGCGTCCGGGGCGGATGAACGAACCGGCATAAAAAGAATCGCAATCGTGCACCCGACCGGGACGTACATGTTCATGTGCGCTGAAAGGTGCAGAAGACGATGCCAAAGGGAGAGCACGACGCGGTATGCATCCAGGTTTGCCGTAGCGTTGTAACGCAGGAACTCAGGGTTGCCGAAGACGAACCCGGTGCGGTGATAGTGGTAGGAGTACCAGGCAATCAGAGGAACGACTGGCGCTATCAGCGAAACGATCCACACCAGATGCCGTCGCCGAGTAGACGAACTGCCAGAGCGAACCAGCAGGAACGCTTCGAAACCGGCCAAAGCAATCGGCGTGATAATCGCAGTCTCTTTGGAAAGTGCGGCGAAGGAAAACAGGCCAGATGTGAGGATCTGGTTTTCGCTGTCGGGAGCCAGATATAGGGCAAGTGCCCACAGCGTGAAGGCCGTGGCGAAGATATCCGCGTGCGCCAGGGTGCTCTGGGCAAACCAGACAGGATAAAGAGCCGTCAGCAGAACCGTGGCTATGGCAGCCGGAGTATTCCGCAACGACTTCGCGAGTTGAAACACCGCGACCAGGGCTACCGCGGTGACCATCACAACCAGGGTCCGCGTTCCGCTGATAACAAAGCCGGAGAGATGCCACCATGCCGCAAGGAGGATCGACGGCAGCGGTGGATGCGCGTTCGAGAGCGTCGTCTGCGGAATCAATGAGCCGGTTCGGAAAAAGTCCCAGGCGGCGGGAATGTAATAGCCGGCTTCGTCCCAGAAGTAGGGCAGGCGAAGCAGGGTAATGTGGCTCAGGTAAACAGCGGCAAAGAAGAGAGGGAAGAGCAGCCCCGTTGAAAGGTCAGCGGGGGGCTTGCGGACTCGCGGAGAAGATCGCACACGCCTCTTCTAGTGAACCGGGCCGCCGGCTGGAGGAACCTGCTGATCGAGAACGATGGTTCCAAAGGTCTTCTCGTACTGCTCCAGATTGTGAGCTAGCACATTGTGCAATGCCTTGGCCTGCTGTGGGCTCAGGTAGACTCCCTGGAAATTTTTGACGGTGAGCTCGTTCGGGCTGTCCTGACTCATCGTTCCAAAAACCAGCATAAAGTCCCACACCGACATGCGTACCTGCACGCTGTTGGCGTAGCCTTCACGGTAATCAGGGGTGCTGGAGAGGTTGAGCGTGGGCTCGGCGTTCGGCTTGGTCTGATTCATACAGCTGCTTTCCAGAGAAGTTTTATCGGGAGATCGAAACCCTCGCCGTGGAGGCCGGTTCCGAGCGGATTGGATATTTCCCGCTCCGATTTACGACTTCATTCTACATGCCGCAGCGTTGCGGCCGTCTTTCCGTGTATGTGTATGGGCCTGCGAGCGATAGAAGCCAGCTCCCAGGAAAAATAAATCGTCTGGATAGGACATTGACCCTATGCATCTACTGCTCAGGTGATATTGAATCGCACAACGGCAGGTTAGTAGGAGTAAACGGGCCTGAAAATCGCACCCGTGCCGGTATGTTGTCTAGAATATCGACCTGGCAGTAAAGCCTCGGCCGTCTGCGATCCTAAAAGGCTAGCTTCGATCGGGAGTACGTGACTTGCACCGCATTGCCTCATCTCTGTGTATCAGGGTTTTCTGCACGGCCGTAGTGTTTGCTGCCTCCACACTGGCGGCACAGGTTGCTGCTGCTCCGCAGGAGCATTCTGCTGTAGCGAACGCAGATGCGGGTGCGCACACCTTCTCCACCTACTGCTCAGGATGCCATGGGGCCGATGGCCGCGGGGGAGAACGCGCTCCAAACATTGCCACTGCCCGCAATATCATTGCCCTGTCGGATGCAGATCTTGTCGCCATCGTCCAGAAAGGAGTCTCCGGCTCGGGAATGCCTGCCTTCGGCTTCCTTGGCGATCAGACGATTAAGGATGTGGTCGCTCACCTGCGAGATCTGCAGGGCAAAAACTCTGCTATTCAGATCACGGGCAATCCCGAAGCAGGCAAGGCGTTGTTCTTTGGGAAGGCCGGGTGCTCCCAGTGTCACATGATGAAGGGGCAGGGAGGCTTTATCGCTGCCGACCTGACCGATTACGCCAGCGGCCTTACATCGGACACGATCTCAGACGCCATCACCAAGCCCGACGCTGTTCTCGCTCCCGTCTCCACGGTGGTGGAGGCTGTGCTTCCCGATGGGAGGCAGATCGTCGGATTGGCCAGGGCGGAGGATAACTTCACCATCACGTTGCAATCCGAAGATGGGCGCTGGCATACGCTCGAAAAATCGAAGTTGAAGAGCCTGAAGCACACAGAGCATTCGCTCCATCCGCGCGATTATGCGACAAGGCTATCTACTGAAGAATTGAATGATGTGGTGAGTTACCTGACGTTCTCCGCTGCGGCCGCCCCACCAAAGCCACACGGGAGGCGCCATTGAGACGCATATTCTGTGTCTGTCTCTTCCTCTCTTTGAGCATCCCCGTCGTTGCGCAGAAAGAGCAGCCCGCGCGGGGCTTTTCTCTCAAAGCGGAAGATCCGGCGTTCTGGAAACTCTTCGATCGCGATGCGAAGCTCAGCATAATGGGCGACGGTTTTGGCTTTACCGAAGGGCCGGTGTGGGAGCCTGCCGGGACGCTTCTGGTGAGCGATGAGACGAAGAATGCAATCTATCGGCTCTATCCTGACGGACATCGCGACGAACTTATCCAGCTTGGCGATCCCGATGGCAACACCTTCGACAGAGAACACCGGCTGATCGTAACTGCCAGTGTGCTGCGCGCCATCATCCGGCTGTCGCCCGATATGAAGAGCTATACGGTTCTGGCTGATCGTTACAAGGGCCAGCGCCTGAATAGCCCCAACGATGTGACCCTGGGCCCCGAGGGAGCGATCTACTTCACCGACCCGACGCTCGACCTCGTCAAGGGCGAAAAGCAGGAGATTCCCTTCCAGGGCGTCTACAGGCTGGATGCGAAGGGCGATCTGACTCTGCTGACCGACGAGATTCATCAGCCGAACGGATTGGCATTTTCTCCCGATGGCAAATTTCTCTACGTGGATGACACTGCGCAGAAAAATATTCACCGCTATCGCCTCCATAACGGAGTATTAAGCGACGGGATGGTCTTCGCGGATGAAAACGTGCCCGGAGCGCGTGGAGTCCCTGACGGGATGAAGACGGATACCAGAGGCAATCTCTACGTGACCGGTCCTGGTGGAGTATGGGTGTGGAGTGCAGCGGGCAAGCACCTGGGGACGATCCTTCTGCCGCATCAGCCCGCAAATCTCACATGGGGTGGTCCAAAGAACTCAGTGCTCTATCTGACAGCTGGCTCCTTCGTTTACACGCTTCCGACGAAAACAAAAGGACACCTCTCTTATCCTGCCAGGGCGGTACGCCCATGAAGATGATGCAACTGTGCACGGGGTTAATGTGTCTTTCGACTGCGCTGCTGGCACAGACGAAGTCCACGGCTCCAGGCCCGCAGAACTCGCGCAATGGCATCGTCGATGTCAAAGCAGCGGACCTGATGAAGTCGTCCATTCATGACGACTGGCCCATGTACAATGGCGACTACACCGGACGTAGATACAGCAGCCTGATGCAGGTTACGCCGGAGAATGCCCACCGTCTGGCTCCGCAGTGGGTCTTTCACAGCAGGAATCCGGGAGTCCTCGAACTGACGCCGGTGGTGGTTGCCGGGGTGATGTTCGTAACCGGATCCAACGATGCTTACGCGCTCGACGCTACGACCGGAAAGATTCTATGGCACCATGAACGGCCGGTTACCCAAGGTCTGATCGATGATGCTTCGGGACACATTAACCGAGGCGTTGCTGTGCTCGGAACGCGTATCTACATGGAGACGGACAACGCTCATCTGCTTTGTCTCGACGCGCGCAGCGGCAACCTGATCTGGGACGTCCCTTACGCCTTCAACAATCGCAACTACGGTGCAACCAGTGCGCCGCTAATCGTGAAAGATAAGGTACTGGTCGGGACCTCCGGTGGAGATGACGGCGTTCGTGGTTTTGTGGCGGCGTACGATGCAGAGACGGGCAAAGAGGCCTGGCGCTTCTGGACAATTCCTGCTCCTGGCGAGCCGGGATCGGAGACATGGCCCACCAGCGGAAAATATAAAGATGCCTGGAAGAATGGCGGCGCCACTACCTGGCTCCCTGGCACCTTCGATCCTGAACTGAACCTGATCTTCTGGCCGACCAGCAATCCCTCTCCCGATTTCGACGGCTCAGTACGTGAAGGGGATAATCTTTACACCAGCAGTGTGCTTGCACTGGACCCCGACACAGGGAAACTGAAGTGGCACTTCCAGTTCACGCCGCACGATCTGAACGACTACGATGCGACCGAGACGCCTGTGCTGATCGACGCCGTGTACAAGGGTTCGCCGCGCAAGCTGCTCCTCCAGGCAAATCGCAATGGCTTCGTCTACATTCTCGATCGCACCACGGGCAAATATTTAGGGTCGAAGCAGTTTGCGCTCAAGCAGAACTGGGCCAAAGGAATCGACGCGAATGGCCGACCGATCCGCACAGACCTGGTGCCGACGGCGGAGGGAACCCGCATGTGTCCGAGCTACGGCGGCGGCACCAACTGGTACTCGCCCACCTATAGCGAGACCACGCACCTGTTCTATTTCCTGGCGCTGGACGACTGCTCCGTCTTCAAGGCAAAGACCGCCGATTTCGAAGAGGGAAAGGCGTACTACTCGACCGGAGCAGGCCACATGCCGAACGAAAAGGCGAAGAAGTATCTGATGGCCTTCGATCCGTTCAACGACAAGTTCGCCTGGATCAATCCACAGGCAGGTGTCGGACGCTCTTCTGGAGGCGTCATGTCGACGGCGACCGGCCTGGTGGCCTTTGGCGATGATGCGGAGGAGTTTGAGGTGATCGATGGCCACAACGGGCACCCGCTGTATCACTTCAACGTAGGCCAGCCACTGCACGCCTCACCAATGAGCTATGCGGTCAATGGCAGGCAGTACTTCGCGATTGCGGCTGGAAGCGACCTGTTTACGTTTGCTCTGCCCTGAGGGTGACGCGCCTGGCTCGAAAGCGATGCTCCTGAGCAGAAGTTCTACCGAGGCAATTAGAAGAGTTGGTGCGAAAGGGGGGACTTGAACCCCCACGGGTTTCCCCGCCAGATCCTAAGTCTGGTGCGTCTGCCAATTTCGCCACTTTCGCACGTTCATCATCGCTGGTTGCCTGACAGGATATGGCAAATCGGGAGACCCTCAGAGTAGAGCAATATCTCCGACTCGGTCACATATCTTCGTCCTCTAAATTGTACGGGATTAGAAGATATTCGGGAGTCTTGCTATAGGAGCTCCGCGCAACTGCTCGATAGCAGCGGCTTCGACTCATCAAAGTCATCCGGCGCCTCTTTTTTCCAGAGTTAGCGCTCAAGGAGCTTTCTACGCTGTCCTGCCATCCTGTCGCTATGATAAAAAGACGAAATCGGTCGCCCAATCCGGGCTGGTCTGCTTTGCTGCTTACCAAACTTGATTCAATCTCCTCTGCCCCGCGGCGAGGAATCATCGTGGAGAATACTGAATGTCTGAAGGAACTTGCGATATAGGTCTGATCGGTCTGGCCGTCATGGGCCAAAACCTTGTGCTGAACATGAACGATCACGGCTTCAAGGTTGCAGTCTTTAACCGGACGACCTCGAAGGTTGATGAATTTATCAATCACGAAGCGAAGGGAACCCAGGTTGTGGGGGCCCACTCGGCTGAGGAACTCTGTAAGCTGCTGAAGCGTCCGCGCCGGGTGATGTTGATGGTGAAGGCCGGAGACGTCGTCGATCAGACCATCGAGCATGTCCTCCCCTATCTGGAAAAGGGTGACATCATCATCGACGGCGGCAACTCACTTTTCACCGATTCCAACCGCCGCCGGAAGGAACTTGCCGAGAAGGGGATTCTCTTCATCGGAACCGGCGTCTCCGGTGGTGAAGAGGGCGCCCGTTTCGGTCCGTCCATCATGCCCGGAGGAGATCCCGCAGCGTGGCCTTATGTGAAGGAAATCTTCCAGGCCATTGCGGCCAAGGTGGAAGATGGTTCGCCGTGCTGCGACTGGGTTGGTCCCGATGGCGCCGGCCACTACGTCAAGATGGTCCACAACGGCATCGAGTATGGCGACATTCAGCTGATCTGCGAGGCGTACCAGCTTCTGCGGGATGCTCTTGGCCTGACGCCCGATGAACTCGCCGAGATCTTTACCGAGTGGAACAAGGGAGAGCTGGACAGCTATCTCATCGAGATCACCAGCAAGATCTTCGCCAAGAAGGACGACGACGGCCAGCCGCTGATCGACAAGATTCTGGACACTGCGGGCCAGAAGGGAACCGGCAAGTGGACGGCAATCTCCGCTCTCGATCTGGGCCAGCCGGTTACGCTGATCGGAGAGAGCGTCTTCGCCCGCTGCCTGTCCGCCCTGAAGGACGAGCGTGTCGCTGCTTCGAAGATTCTTGAAGGGCCGAAGAAGGTTCTGACGATCTCGGAGAAGAAGGCGTTCATCGAAGATGTGCGTCGTGCACTCTACTGCTCCAAGATGGTGAGCTACGCGCAGGGCTACATGCTGCTTCGCGCCATCGAGCAGGAGCAGAAGTGGGAGCTGAACATGGGAGGCATCGCGTTGATGTGGCGCGGCGGCTGCATCATCCGCAGCGTCTTCCTCGGCAATATCAAGGCCGCGTTCGATAAGAATCCCAAGCTGCAGAATCTTCTGCTGGATGACTTCTTTTCGAGCGCACTCAACAAGTACGGCGCCTCCTGGCGCAAAGCCATCATCCACGCGATTGAGG
The DNA here is from genome assembly GCF_010093025.1 of Edaphobacter sp. 12200R-103. Classification (GTDB taxonomy): domain Bacteria; phylum Acidobacteriota; class Terriglobia; order Terriglobales; family Acidobacteriaceae; genus Edaphobacter. Next base: position 4,514,674 of record NZ_CP048114.1, read on the forward strand.
TTGGAGTTCCCACGCCCGCCTTCTCAACGGCTCTGGCGTTCTATGACGGCTATCGTTCAGAGAACCTGCCGGCAAACCTGCTCCAGGCTCAGCGCGATTTCTTCGGAGCGCACACCTACGAGCGTGTCGACAAGCCGCGCGGCGAGTACTTCCACACTAACTGGACTGGCACTGGCGGCCGCGTCTCCTCAAGCACCTATAACGCGTAGCGGCAGAATGGGTGAAAGGGGCGAGCTCATGGCTCGCCCCTTTCTCTTGCAGGGAGTTAATGTTTCCCAGACCGGGTTACTTCAAATGCTGCCAGGCATCGTACGTGAAGATGCCAACAATACTTACGGTCATTGCCGCTGCAGCAAATCCAAGGACGCGGATGGCTGGAGCGATTCTGTTGACCTTGCGAACAATTTCAGTCTGTTCGTGCTGTTCGTGACTTTCCTGATCGGTCAGAAAGAGTTGATCTTCCTCGTACCGCGTGAGCTGTCCACGGTACGCAAGCAGCGCCAGGAAACAGGCTGCCACAACTCCCCAGATGATGAGCATGATGGGTATTGCGCTCATAACGTTCCCTCCGCCCTTTTCAGGGTTGGCAATATGGGCGATCCGGGCTGGGCCATTGGCGGGCCGGCAGCAGGCTCGGATGGCAGCGGGGGCCGTCCGACGGCATCATACGCCTGCGCAACAGGAATGCACTAGCTTTTTGTGGCCAGTTGACTACGCAGGTTCCCCTTCGCCGGAACAATGCCACACCTGTCGAAACCGGTGTCTGTCCCATACTCAAAGGAGCTTTTTTCGGGAGTCGTCTAGTGTCGCATCAAGATATAGACGCCGACACCCGCAACTCCAAGAAAGACAAGGAGGACCAGGCCAATCAGCACAGCGATGAACTGTGACGCACGTTTGGCGGCAGCCTCCGTCGGCTGGGTAATCCCGAACGTGTTGATAAAGGCATTCGCCAGCAGAAGGAGTGGTTTCATAGACTTGGCCATGAAGATGGCGGCTGTGCATTCGATCTTAGCAGGTCATATCCTGCATCCGTTTGGATGCAAAGACATCTAACACAATGTGTCTCTCCTGCCTCCGGATTGACGGCTTGCCGCTGGGTCTGAGGAGGCATACACTTAAGGAGTCTGAGACAAGGAGATTCGATGTCATCTGCCACTGTCACCCCTACTGCTGAAGTTGTTACTGGCGCCCCTGCTTCCTCGCACGTCGTTAACCTCACCTCCAATGCAATCGCTAAGGTGAAGGAAATTATGGCCACGCAGGATCCAGTTCCCGCTGGCCTCAGGATCGGTGTTGTCGGTGGAGGCTGTTCCGGCTTCCAGTACTCAATGTCTTTTGAAAATCAGCCCGGAATGATGGATAAGGTTCTCAGGTTTGACGATCTCAAAGTCTTTGTGGACGCAACCTCGGCCATGTATCTGAATAACTGCACGGTCGACTACGTCGAGACGCTTGAGGCCGCCGGCTTCAAGTTCGAGAATGCCGCCGTAAAGTCGACCTGCGGATGCGGTTCCAGCTTCAGCGTCTAAGCCCCGTCTTCTTGGAACGACGAAAAGCCCCGGAGATCTCCGGGGCTTTTGCTGTCATGAGGACCATCGAACGTCTAACATAAGACAGAGATCACGCAGGGTCTTCGAAACGTACCTATGAACGAATTTGTAGTCCGGCTGGCGGATGAACGCGGGCGAGTCCTGGAACAGACGCACATGGCCGCGAGCGCCGAGGAACTCCGTGCTCGCTTTACGCAGGCTGGCTATTACGTTTATTCGGTCAAATCACGGGGAAATCTCGCCGGCTCCCGAAAAAAGGTCAAGCTCGAGACCTTCCTTATCTTCAACCAGCAGTTTCTGACCCTGATCCGGGCTGGCCTTCCCATTCTCGGAGCATTGGATCTTCTCGGCCGGCGTCAGAAGCAGGTCAACTTCCGGGCCCAGTTGGAAGATGTCGCCTCACGGGTCAAGACCGGCGAGTCGATTTCGCAGGCATTCGAAGCGCAGGGCGGCTTTCCCCTGGTCTATACGACGACCCTGCTGGCCGGAGAGCGCTCCGGAAATCTCGAAGAGGTCCTGCAGCGTTACCTCGACTTTCAACGGGTCTCGCTGACCTTCCGCAAGAAACTCAAGGCAAGTCTCGTCTACCCGGCGCTGCTGGTCTTCATGGTGCTCGGACTCTTCATCTTTCTGATCACCTTCGTCGTTCCCCGTTTTGGCCAGCTCTATGAGCAGCTCGATACCGCTTTGCCGCCGCTTACGATCTTCCTGATGAACCTCGGGAAGAACGCGCAGCACTATGGAATCTACTTCGGCATTGCTGTCGCCGGATTGATCTATCTCATCTATCGATGGACGAAAACCGACGCCGGGGCCTTGCTGATCGATCGCATTCGGATACGAACGCCGATCTTCGGCGATGTGTGGCTCAAGTACCAGGTTGGCCTCTTCGCCAGAACGCTTTCGACGCTGCTGACCGGGGGACTTCCTCTCGTGCCGTCTCTTGAGACCGCCGCGCGGTCCATCGATTCGCGACAGGTTGCGAGTGCCATCCTGCGCTCCGTGGGAACCGTGCGCGAAGGAAAGGGCCTCTCTCGTAGCCTTGAGCAGACAAAAGCCTTCCCGGAGCTGGCCATCGAGATGATCGAAGTTGGCGAGTCCACCGGCGCGCTTCCCCAGATGCTCAACTCCGTGGCCGAGTTCTTCGAAGAAGATGTGCAGACGAATCTCACCGCTGCGATGAGCCTGATTGAGCCATTGATCCTCGTCGTCATGGGTGTTGTTGTGATAACTATTTTGATCGCCCTCTATCTGCCGATCTTCAGCCTCGGCGTGACCGGAATGGGTGGCCACTAAACCGGGCCCTGCTTTGTTTAATAGTCAACATACTTCACTCTGAGGTTTGAAATGAAACCCGCCAGAAAAGCTCTCTGCCGAAGCACGGGTGCGCTCCTATGTCTTGCCTTGCTGGCTGGTTGTACACGCACCTACTACAAGGCGATGTCTGCCTTTGGCAAAGAGAAGCGCGACATCCTGATTGCTCGGGTCAAGGACTCAAAGAAGGAACAGCAGGAAACCAAAGAGCAGATCAAGACCACGATGGAGTCGTTCCAGGAGCTGACAGGATTTCAGGGTGGCCAGCTCGAAAAGAGCTACAAGAAGCTCAACGGCGAGTACGAAAAAGCAGCCGATTCGGCAAAGAAGCTCCATGACCGCATCAACTCCATCGATCAGGTGTCAAACGATCTCTTCAAGGAGTGGCAGAAAGAGATTGACGGCATGGGGAATCGCAAGCTGAAGCGGCAGTCGGAAGCGATGCTGCGCAGTTCACGTCTGCAGGAAGCCAGTTATCTCAAATCCATGCGCCAGACAGAAGCCCGGATGACGCCTGTGCTGACAGCCTTCCACGACCAGGTCGTCTTTCTGAAGCACAACCTGAACGCCCGCGCGATTGGTTCCCTGAAGGGAACCTCGACGCGTATCTCTACCGACGTGGATGTGCTGCTGACCAGCCTGGATGGCTCGATCGCCCAGGCCGACGCTCTCATCCAGTCCCTGAACTCCCCTGACGATCAGGACGCAGCACAGCCACCGGCCCGCTAAGCCGCTTTCAGGACCTGTCTGGCCCCCATGGAGAGCATCAGGCGGGAGAATCCGCTGAAGAGCATACTGACGCCGACCAGGGTGCCTACTGCCCATACCGAGCTGAAGGGCCAGTGCCGCCAGATCATGAAAGCCAGCAGCAGCGTGATTGCTCCGTCGAAGAGCAACCAGCCTGCGCCCGGGCGGGATCGCATCTGGAAAAACGCCAGGACCTCAAAGATGCCTTCAAAGAAGAGGTAGAAGGCCAGCAGGAGCGTCAGCGAGGCCAAACCGGCAACCGGATGCAGAATAAGATAAACGCCTGCAAAGAGATACGCCAGACCGACCAGAAGCTCCCACAGCCGGGCTCCGGTGTTGTGCCCCTTCCAGGCAAGGACCAGATGGGTGACTCCGCTGATCATCAGCGCCCAGCCCACAAAGAGCGTCACGCCGATTCCTCCCAGGAAAGGGATCAGAAGAGTGAAGAACCCTGCCACGATCAGCAGGATACTGAGGACGATCGACCAGTTAATTGCGCGATGGGCGAACTCGTGGATAGAAGTGGCTGCATGGCTCATGATCCAGATTCCTCCGCAAACTCAGGGTTTCGGTATGGCCTTCTAACAAAGACTGGGAGCCGAATAGTACCATGGAGAAGGTCCACTCCTTCGCGCGTCAGTCCTGCCCTCAAGGACACGCGAAGAGTGGATGGTTTGCACTATTTGTTGCAAACAAGATAGTTGAAGTTCTCCAGCCTCGTCCAGTGGTCTTTCAGGTGACGCTTCAACAGCATAGGAGTCTTACGGATATGGCAAATCTTCCGCTGGCGATCCCGGTCACTGACCTGGGCATGGACGAGCTTGAGCACGCCAGGGCGCTCGCGCGAAGATACCACGCTGACTTCATCGACCTGAAGAACTTCAAGATCCAGCACGATCTCTTCAAGCGCGTCCCCGTCGACATGATGTTCCGGTACAACTTCGTTCCACTGGAACAGGTTGGTTCGCGCCTTGCCATCGCCGTCTCCGATCCCTCGAAGCTGATGGTGCTTGACGAGATCGCCGGCCTTCTCGGAATGCGCCTGCTGACCCGTGTTGCCACGTTATCGCAGATCAATGAGCTGCTGAAGAAGACCGAGCAGTCGCAGCGAGTGCTGGAAGAGGCCAGCGAAGGGCTTGCCTTCGATGTGCTCTCGAGTGAGGAGAACGCGGACGAGAATATCTCCATCGAACGGCTGACCAGCGAGGATGACATCTCGCCCATCATCCGCCTCGTGGATACGACCATCTTTACCGCTCTTGAGCGTCGCGCCTCCGACATCCATCTTGAGACCTTCGACGATTCGTTGCTGGTCAAGTACCGCATCGACGGCGTCCTGCAGCAGGCGATGGCTCCCATCGCGCGGGAGCACCATCAAACCATCCTTTCCCGCATCAAGGTCATGAGCGAGCTCGACATCGCAGAGCGCCGCGTCCCCCAGGACGGCCGTTTCCGCGTTCGCTACAAGGGCCGCCTCATCGACTTCCGCGTTTCCATCATGCCGACGGTCCACGGCGAAAATGCCGTGCTCCGCGTGCTCGACAAAGAGTCGATGAGCGAAAAGTTCAAGCAGCTTTCGCTGGACGTCGTAGGCTTCGCCTCGCGCGACCTTGAGCGTTTTCGCCGCTACATCAAAGAGCCCTACGGCATGGTGCTGGTCACAGGTCCCACCGGCTCCGGAAAGACCACGACTCTCTACGCCGCGCTCAATGAGATCAAAAGCGAAGAAGACAAAATCATCACCATTGAAGATCCGGTCGAGTACCAGATTCGCGGCATCACGCAGATTCCCGTCAACGAAAAGAAGGGACTCACCTTCGCCCGTGGCCTCCGCTCCATCCTGCGCCACGATCCTGACAAGATTCTGGTCGGTGAGATCCGTGATGCGGAGACGGCCCAGATCGCGATCAACTCCGCGCTGACCGGACATCTTGTCTTCACCACGGTGCACGCCAACAACGTGGTGGACGTCCTGGGACGCTTCCTCAACATGGGGGTTGAACCGTATAACTTCGTTTCGGCGCTCAACTGCATCCTTGCGCAGCGGCTTGTGCGGCAGATCTGCGACTTCTGCGTCCGCGAGGTCCGTTACTCCGACGATGAGATTCTGGCCAGCGGTCTCGACCCCGTCGAGTGGCGGGACTTCCCCTTCCGCGAAGGTGCAGGCTGCATCGAGTGCGGCGGTACAGGGTACCGCGGACGCTCCGCCATCCACGAGCTGCTTGAGCTCGACGACGAGATTCGTGAGATGCTCCTCGCCAAGAAGCCAGGAAGCGAGATTCGCAAGAAGGCAAGGGAGAAGGGAATGGCCTTCCTGCGCGATTCGGCGCTCGAGCGCGTCCGCGACGGAATCACCACTCTCAAAGAGATCAACAAAGTGACCTTCATTGAGGCAGGACGTTAGTCCCAGGACTCCCCCATCAGAAGAAAGAACAAGGTAAGCTGAGACGGAATGGAGATCTTCCCGAGAAATCTTGGAACGCGGCCCCGGCTTGCAGTAGAGTTGCGGCCGGAAGGCGTTGTTGCGGCCCGTGCTGACGATGCCGCTGGTCTGTTGACGGCGGTCGCGGCTCAGCCGCTTGAACCTGCCGCGCTTGCTCCGGGACTTCACGCCGGGAATCTGATGGACCGACCCCAGGTTATTGCTGCACTTCGTTCTACGCTCGATTCTGTAGCCCGTCGCGCCGGAGACCGCGGCCGGCCCATCACTCTCGTCGTCCCCGATGCCGCAGTGCGGGTTCTCCTGCTGGACTTCGACGCGCTATCGGCTAAACCGGCAGAGGCCCTTGCTGTCATTCGCTTCCGGCTGAAGAAGCTGCTACCCTTCGACAGCGAACACGCTGCCCTCAGCTACCAGGTGATGGCAAGCGATAAGAACAGCGTCCGGGTTCTGGCGGTAGCCATGCCGCATGACGTTCTTTCCGAGTACGAGGATGCGGTAGCTGCGGCCGGCTACACCGCGGGAGCGGTCCTGCCCAGCACGCTGGCTGCATTGTCCAGCCTTGAAGAACAAAGCGACCCTGTCTTGATGGTCAATACAGGGCATGGCGCCGTTACCACTGCCATTGCGCACGGCAGCGTGCTTCTTCTGCACCGCTTTCTTGAGCTTGCAGACGATCTGCCGCTCTCTGATGAGCCCGACGACAGCGTGGCCCTGCCGCTCGACTCCGCTGACGCGCGCATTGCTGCAGAGATATCGATCGAATCGAATGTGGTGGCATCCATCGAGGCGGCCATGGCCGGGCGCGAGATCTCCCAGGCGGTGAGCGTAGCTGCGGCATACTTTGAAGACATGCTTCGCGTTGAGCCGGACAGGATTCTCTCTGCAGGCACCCTTACGGCAGAGGCGTTGCGATCCATCCTTGAAGGAGACAGCTCCATCCCTGTGGATGTGAGGGAGATCGTCGGACCTGAAGGGCTGGCAGCGGATGCTGCGACCGGCACGATCGCTCGAAGCTGGCTCGCCGGTGTAAGAGGAGCCTTGAGAAACTGATGAAGATATCCGTCAATCTTGCGAGCCGGCCCTTCATCGAGCTTCGCCCTCTCTACGCAAAGCTGCGGTTAGCTTTGGTCGGCCTTGCTGCGCTTGCTGTCGTGCTGGGTATCGCGCTTCACTTTCTCGATGCGAAGGCGCGTGACGCCCAGGCGCAGATGAATGCGCTGAAGGCAAAGACCGAGAGCTATCAGCAGGTACGTCAGCGCAACGAAGCCAGGATGCGTCAGCCCCAGAACATGGCAGTGCTGGAGCGGAGCCGCTTTCTCAACGATGTCTTTGCCAAAAAGAGCTTCAGCTGGACGGCCGTCTTGATGGATCTTGAGCGGGTGTTGCCTGCCGGGGTTCAGGTCACCAGCATCGATCCCGCAACGACAAAATCGGGAGAGGTAAGTATCCGGCTACGGGTCAGCGGCGAACGGGACCGCGCCGTGGAACTCGTGCGTAACCTCGAAAAGTCGCAGCGCTTCGTTGCTCCCCGCATCTCTGGCGAATCCGCCCAGGCACAGGAGAATGCAGCAGAGCGCGGAGGCCCGCAGGTTCCCGGAGGCGTGGAGTTCGAGATCTTCAGCGGCTACAATCCACTTCCTGAGACGAAAGCTGAGGGTTCCGAAACCAAAGCACGACGCGAAGAGGCTGCTGGCTCGATAAGGTCCTCCGCCTCGCATGCTCCAGCCCATGCCGGAGATGTAAAAACCACCTCGCATCGGAAGACTTCAGGAGTGCGGCGCTGATGGCGACAACAACAGGCAAGGCCGGCTTGAATGAGAGCGTTCGCAGCGCTCTCGAGAACGGCCGTGTCTATGCGACGCGCCTCAACCTCTACTACGCGAGCATCGGGCTGCTCGTGCTCGTCAATCTTTACCTTCTCGTTCATATCGCCTTCGCGTGGAGTATGGCTAGCAGCCAGAATCCCGCCGCCATTGAGCAGCAGACGGTTGCTTTGAAGGCCGCCGAGATCGCTACAAAGCCGCTCGAAGGGCTGGATCAAAAGCTCGTCGCCGCGACCAGGGACGCAGACACTTTCTATGACAAGCGTCTCCCGACCTCATACTCTGAGGTTTTGGCAGAACTTGGCGCGTTGACGAACGAACGCGGCGTCAAGCTCACCCGGGCGCAATACGCTCCTTCTCCCGTCCTGAGCGGCAGCTCCGGCGCCCTGACGGAGATCCGCATGGACGCCAGCCTGAATGGGGATTACCGTCCGCTCGTTCTCTTCATCAACTCGCTCGAACGCGACAAGATGTTCTTCCTCATCCGCGGAGTGACCCTGACCGGCCAGCAGAGTGGCACTGTGGGTCTGCGGCTTGCCCTTACGACCTACCTGCGTCCTGCGAACGGCGCTGCGACTGCAAGCGCTCCGGCCGAATCCGCAACGAAAGATGGGGGGAAATCGCAATGAAGATGACTCCCGACACCCAGAAGAAGGCAATCGCCGTCTTCGTCTTTGTTCTACTAGCGGCTGGTATCCTCTACTACCAGCTCTCTGATTCCACGCCGTCGGCGCGTCCTTCCGCCCCCACGCCTGTCCAGACCACAGTAGTACCCTCCGCTCACCCTGCTCCTGCAGCCAGAAATGTCGGGAGCGCTTCCACGCAGCTCGATCCTACATTGCACATGAAGGCCATGTTGGTCGCGGAAGGGCTCGTGTACTCCGGGACAGGACGCAATATCTTCTCTGCTGCTTCTGCCCCCGTCGATATCCCAAAGCCGATCGCTCCGGCGCGCCCCAAGGCGACCGCTCCCGTCTACACGCCGCCTCCGGGGCCGCCACCTCCGCCACCCATCGACCTCAAGTTCTTCGGAACGGAGACCTCCTCGACCGGCACACGCAAGGCGTTCCTGCTTCACGGCGAAGACGTCTTCCTCGCTGCCGATGGCGATATCGTGCAGCGCCGATACAAGATCATCACTGTCTCAGCAAACTCCGTGCTGGTAGAAGATATGGCCAACAACAACCGCCAGTCGCTTCCGCTCATCTCTCATTAGAGTTGTCTCATGCAGGTCCATCCTTCACAGAACGGGCGGCAGGGCGAACAGGGATTCATGCTGGTCGGCGCAATCGTCCTCATCTTCCTCGTCTTCCTGGCGCTCGGGATAGCGGCCCCCAAGGTCGCGCGCGAATTGCGCCGCGAGCGCGAGGTCGAAGCCGTCCATCGCGGCGATGAGTACGTGCGCGCCATTCAGCTCTACTACCGTAAGTTTGGCCGTTACCCCGGCACGGTCGATCAGCTCGTAAAGACCTCGAACATCCGCTTTCTCCGGCAGAAGTACACCGACCCGATGACCGGCAAAGCCGACTGGCGCCTGATCCACCTCGGACAGGCGAAGACGACCGTAAAGGGTTTCTTCGGCCAACCGCTGGCGGGACTTCCCGGCGCAGCCGGCGGACTCGGCGCGGCGTCATCCATGGTCTCCGGTCAGCCCGGCTCCACCATCGGCGGCTCTTCTTCTGGCGCTGGCGGCCTTGGCTCCATCGGCGGGTCTGGCCTCTCTGGAGGCTCAAGCTCAGGATTCAGCCTGGGTTCTTCATCGAACACCACGACAGGCCCGGGCTCCAGTTCGGGCGCATCCTCGGGCACATCTTCGGGAGGCACGGTCTCTTCCGGAGGCTCTGGCTCCTCGGGCGGGATTGGAAGTCAATCTGCCACTAGCTTTTCCGGCGGAGGCGCGCCCATCGTCGGCGTCGGCAGCTCGCATTCCGGCACCTCCATCACCGTCCTCAACGAACAGACCACCTATCAGACGTGGGAGTTCATCTACGATCCCCGCATCGAACAGCTGAAGGCCAAGGCAGCCCTTCTCGGCGGAGGCACAAACTCCACCTTCGGCTCCGGATCGTCCTCCGGTTTTGGATCCAGCTCCGGTCCGGGGTCCAGCTCTCCTTCGGGCTCCTCACCCGGTTCGGGTATCTTTGGCAACTCGTCCGGAACCAGTTCCTCCGGCTTCGGCTCCGGAAGCTCGGGAACGTCCTCTCCATCGCACTAAGTGCATCCAGATCTCTGATTCGAGGCCGTTACCGCCTAATTACGTTAGCGCCGATTGGTAGGACATGGCAGTCGAATCGGATTCACGCTCCTTGCAATTTAAGGGAAGTGTCATCCTGAGCGTAGCGCGCAGCGCGGAGTCGAAGGATCTGCGGCGTGGGATGGAGGCTGAGGCCAGCGGACCGCAGATCCTTCGACTCTACTTCTCGCGATAAGGCCGCGAGAAGCTTCGCTCAGGAGGACACCTTCGAAAAAGAGTCTTGGAAGAAATTAGCCTGGCGACGGGCAGACCCTATTCAAACGACCCGGTCTTCTTTTTCCTCGTCGTTGGTGGCGGCGAAACAACCACAGGGGGACGCATCGGCACGAGGCCCGCCGGAGTAGCACTCTGCTGCATGTGTGACAGCATCTCCGTCCGAACGTAATCCACAAAGCCCTGCATCTGCCGGTTCATCTCCTCCATCCGCTCGCGCATCTGCAGAATCACGGCGATTCCTGCGATATTCACGCCAAGGTCACGCGCAAGGTTCAGGATGAACTCCAACCTCTCCAGGTCCTCATCGGTATAAAGCCGCGTATTGCCCTCGCTCCGCGAAGGGCGCAAAAGCCCTTCGCGTTCATAAAGCCGCAACGTCTGGGGATGAATCTGGTACATCTCAGCGACGGCCGAAATCATATATGCGCCTTTGCTTTTACGCTTTGTTGCCATTGGCTTCGCCTCGTCTCTCTGTCTCGAATCTTTTCTTAGGAAAAGTCTAGCCTGAGGGTCTCAATCCGCGTCAAAGAATTTTAACCGCTACCGGTGTCGAATCTCGTTGCAACTGGACTCTATCTCTATGAAGCGAACTCATCTTCTTCGCGTCCTTAGCGGAGCCGCAGCCATCGCTACGACCGCGCTCGCCCTTTGCAATCAAAATAGCCGGAGAAGAAGGTCGCGAGGCTCTGAAGATCGCGTCGTCCTTGTCACGGGAGGCTCCCGCGGACTTGGATTCGCGATTGCAGAACGTTTCGCCCAGGAAGGCAACCGGCTCGTCCTTACTGCCCGCGATGTTCATGAACTGAACGAGGCGCGCAACAGCCTGCTGAAGCGCGGAGCGATCCGTTCTCCTGAAGACGTGCTCCTCATTCCGGCTGATCTCACCGATCAGGCTCAGGCCGCAAGCCTCATCGAGCACGCCATCGGGCACTTCGGAAGAATCGACGTGCTGATCAACAACGCCGGAATCATGGAGGTAGGTCCCGTCGAAGACCAGCCCGTCGAGGCGTATCACAGAGCTATGGATACCAACTTCTTCGCGGCCCTCTACGTTACTCAGGCAGCGCTTCCGCATATGCTCTATCGCGATCCTGGCAAGGTTGCCGCGATCGTCAACATCTGCTCCATCGGTGGCAAGGTCGCAGTGCCTCACATGCTTCCTTACACGGCCAGTAAATTCGCGCTCGTAGGTTTCTCCCAGGGATTGCATGCTGAACTGCGCCACAAGGGCATTCGGGTCACCACCGTCTGCCCTGGATTGATGCGCACCGGCGGCCATCGCCACGCAAAGTTCGTAGGCGCCCGGAAGAAGGAGCAGCGCTGGTTCGATCTTGCAGCGACGACTCCAGTCCTTGCGGCCTCGGTCAAGCGGGCAGCGAATCATATCTATCGCGCCGTCGCCCAGGGCAGGGCGGAGATTATCCTCACTCCCCAGGCCTGGATCGCTGCACGCGCTGCGGCCGTTGCTCCAGAGAGCGTGCAGTGCCTCACCTCGCTGGTCAATGAATTCATATTGCCCGCCCCGCTCAACTCCGGTCCCCAGGCTCCGCACGAAAAGCAGAGCGAAACCTTCCGCGAGCCCTCGCATGTAACAGGAGCTCCCTGGACTCCACAATCAGCGGAATCGCTCTCCTGAGGTGCTTGGCCCCTTAGATTTTCGTAAACAGCTCCTCGCGCGGATCCTCGGCATTCAGCTTGGCAAACTCCCGCAGAATCTCCTTCGACCGCTCATCCTGCACCTTGGGAACGACGATTCGGACCTCCACGATCTGGTCACCCCTCCTGCCTTCGTGAACCGCCGAGGGAACCCCCTTCTCTCTGAGGCGGAGTTTCTGACCGGACTGGGTTCCCGGCGGTATCTTCAGGTGGGTTCTTCCGCCTCCCTCGTGCGTATCGATGGTTGGAACTTCCACCTTTGCCCCGAGCGAAGCTTCTGCAATCGTCACCGGAACCGTAACGTAGATATCGTCGCCGGTCCGGGTGAAGACGGGGTTTGTTCCGGCCTTGATGATCAGGTAGAGATCGCCGGGGGCTCCGCCATTGACTCCCGCATTGCCCTTGCCCGCCAGCCGGATCCTCTGTCCATCGCGTGTGCCGGGCTTGATCCGGAACTCCAGAGGCTCGCGCTTCGTCACCACGCCCTCTCCATCGCACGTGGGGCATACATTCTGCGTCTTGCCGGAGCCTCCGCAGCGCGGGCACTGGATGTTGAACTTCATCCGTCCGCCCATCTGCGTCACCTGGCCGCTGCCGTGGCACTCCGGACATTCCATGCTGCCGCCGGTGGTGGACTTGCCTTTGCAGGTCGGGCATATCTCCTGCCGCTGAATCTCCAGTTTCGCTATGCCTCCGCGAATGGCAGTCCAGAAATCGACGTTGACCTGGTACTCCAGGTCGGTTCCAGGCTGCGGACCTCGTGATGCCGCATTCCGATTTCCCGAGAACATCTGGCTGAAGATATCGCGGAAGCCTCCGCCTCCTCCGCCGGTGCTCTCCTGGCGGCCCGATGCGAAATCGGAGAAGTCGAATCCGCCGAAGTCGAAGGGGACCTCCTGCGCACCCCCGCGACCTGCGTGAGTGCCTCCGGCAAATCCTCCGGGGCCTCCATAGCCGCCCCGTGCCGCAGCCTCCGCTGCAGCAGGATCAATGGAATCGGAGTAGAACCCGAACTGATCGTAGATCTTCCTCTTCTTCTCATCGCTTAGAACGTCGTTGGCCTCGGAGATCTCCTTAAACTTCTCCTCCGCCTTCTTGTCCCCCGGATTTACGTCCGGATGATATTTACGGGCAGCCTTGCGGAATGCCTTTCGGATCTCATCCGCCGTAGCCGTCTTCTTGACGCCAAGTATTCCGTAGTAGTCCTTTGTCTTTGCCGTTGCCATAGCTCTCTTCGCTGGTTACCTGTCTTCTATTCTTTCACCTGACCGGATCCGGGCATCTCCGATAATCTACAGCAGGGGAGGCGCCGATGCGTTTTGCTCCAACCGATGCCGACCCGGCAATCGACGGATCTCAAAGGAACACATAACCACATCATTCAGCCTGACAACGAGGGCACCAGAACAAATTCCGCCCCGCAACCTCCTGCTTCTTTACAATCGTTCCGCACACAAAGCAGGGAAGTCCCTGCCGACGGTATACATAGTGGGCCTCTTCTTTCAGGACCTTTCCGCTTTTATGCGGCCGGTGCTTTGGTAACGTCGTAACGATGCGGCGGTCGATCATCGCTGCCGGCATCAACTCCTCCGCATCCTTCCATATCGACCGCAACGTCTCTTCCTCTACGTCCCTGCCAGGACGAAATGGGCTTAGTTTCGCCCGGTACAGCAGCTCCGCACGAAAGATGTTGCCGATGCCTGCAAACAGCTTCTGATCCATCAGAAGCTCACCGATCGATTTGCGACTCTTCTGGACCCTGGCAATCATCCTGTCCGGAGCATCGCCATTCAGCGGGTCAGGGCCCAAACGCTCCAGAAGCTGATCCCACTTCTCCTGCGTATAGAGGGAGCAGTCGGTAGGCCCGCGCAGCTCGACCCACGCAATCTGTTCCGGCTCCAGATTGCCGGTTCCGTCATCTTCGGAATACCACGCATGCCGCCTGGACTCGCCGGGTACTGCGGGCTTCCGCACCGCCGCTGCGTTCCACATCCGCAGCCGAAGCGCCCCCTTCACCGGCAGCAGCGGACCGGATCCCTCGGTGAAGTCGCCCTGCAACCCAAGATGGATATGCAGAATCCTGTCCTTGCCGAAGTCATAACCAAGATGTTTGCCCACAGCGAGCACGCGTTCCAGCCTTCGCCCGTCGATCACATCGGCATCGGTGAAGCGACCCTGAGGACCATCGACGCGTACCGGTTTCTGACCAAACGCCTCCTGGTGCCGCATGGCCCAGCGATGAATCTCATTTCCTTCCGGCATTCTCTGTTCTGTCCTTCCTCAAAAACTGTCCAGACGAAACGATGGCGACGGTACTGGTCCAAACCAGAGACTACCGCCGCCTGAAAACACTTACATTTTGAAACGGAGACTACAAATCCTGCTTCCAACCAGATCGGCTTAGTTCCAGACCTGCTTCGCTTCGATAGCCTCGATCGAAAACATCTGGTCCGGCTCCATCTGCTGCATCTTGCGTACAAAGTGTTCCGCCTCTTCGCGCGTATCGAACATCATGCGGTTATAAAGTTGTCCCGCACGCACCTGATCACATCTCCACATCGTCTCGGTCATCGCCTTTCCTCCCGTCAATCGATTGAGTTCCAGGTTTTCTAACCACATGAGATCGGAGACTTCTTCGTTCTGGTTTCTATTCACGTTGAACACCTTTCCTGGAAGTAAGTCGTGCATTCCTACAATCCATCGGGTCCTTGTAAAGCGAGAGGGGCAAACCTGTCAGAGAATTGCCCCTCTTTTTTGTTGCTAACCACCGTTACGGCTTTTGCCGGTTACTTCTTTTCGTCGACGTCCACGTACTCGGCGTCGATCACTCCCTCGTCCTTCTTCGGCTCCTCGGCGGTGGCGCCGGCCTGAGCGGCCTGCTCACCCGGCTGACCGGCGTTGGCCTTGTACATCGCCTCTGCGAGCTTGTGGCTCGCAGTCGTTAGACGCTCGCGGGCCTCGTTCAGCTCACTCGGCTTCGGAGAACCGGCGAGAACTTTCTTTGCATCTTCAAGAGCCGATTCAACATCGCTCTTGTCCGATCCAGAGACCTTGTCGCCGGCATCTTTGATCATCTTCTCGACGTTGTAGACCATCGAGTCGAGTCCATTGCGGGCTTCAATCGTCTCGCGCTGCTCCTTGTCCTCAGCCGCATGAGATTCGGCGTCCTTCGCCATCCGCTCCACCTCTTCCTTGCTCAGGCCCGAGCTGGAGGTGATGGTGATCTTCTGGTCCTTGCCGGTGGCGTTGTCCTTCGCGGTCACGTTCAGGATGCCGTTGGCGTCGATGTCGAAGGTCACCTCGATCTGGGGCACGCCACGCGGAGCAGGCGGAATGCCGCTCAGCTTGAACTTGCCCAGAGTCCGGTTCTGCGCCGCCATCGGACGCTCGCCCTGAAGGACATGAACCTCCACTTCGGTCTGCGAGTCGGCAGCCGTCGAGAAGGTCTCCGTCTTCTTGGTCGGGATCGTCGTGTTGCGCTGGATCATTGGGGTCGCCACGCCGCCCATCGTCTCAATCGAGAGGGTTAGCGGAGTGACGTCGAGCAGGAGCAGATCCTTCACATCGCCGGCCAATACACCTGCCTGAACAGCAGCGCCGATTGCGACCACCTCGTCCGGGTTGACGCCCTTATGCGGCTCCTTGCCGAAGAGCTTCTTCACCAGCTCCTGGATCGCAGGCATACGCGTCTGTCCACCAACCAGCACGACCTCGTCGATCTTGCTGGCGTCCACGCCTGCATCCTTCAAGGCCTGCTTGCAGGGTCCGACCGACTTCTCCAGAAGATCGGCTACAAGCTGCTCGAGCTTGGCACGGGTGAGCTTGCGGACGAGGTGCTTCGGTCCGCTTGCGTCCGCCGTGATAAACGGCAGGTTGATCTCCGTCTCCTGCGCGGTCGACAGCTCGATCTTGGCGCGTTCCGCGGCGTCCTTCAGACGCTGCAGGGCCATCTCGTTGCCCTTCGAGGTCAGGTCGAGGCCGGTCTCATCCTTGAACTCCTTGATGAGCCAGTCAACGATGCGCTGGTCGAGATTGTCGCCGCCAAGGTGGGTATCGCCGTTGGTCGACTTCACTTCGATCACGCCTTCGCCGACTTCCAGGATCGAGATATCGAAGGTACCGCCGCCGAAGTCATACACGGCGATCGTCTCGTCCTTCTTCTTGTCGAGGCCGTAGGCGAGCGCGGCTGCCGTCGGCTCGTTGACGATACGCCTGACGTCGAGTCCGGCGATCTTGCCGGCATCCTTGGTCGCCTGGCGCTGGGCGTCATTGAAGTACGCCGGAACTGTAATAACGGCCTCGGTGACACTGGTCCCCAGATAATCCTCAGCGGCCTTCTTCAGCTTCTGCAGGATCATCGCCGAAATCTCAGGCGGGGTGTACTCCTTACCCTGTGCGCTGACGGCGATATGATCGCCCTGCTGAACGACCTTGTAGGGCACCATCTTCATCTCGTCGCTCACTTCATTGAAGCGGCGGCCCATAAAGCGCTTGATCGAGTAGACCGTATTCTCCGGATTGGTGATGGCCTGGCGCTTTGCCACCTGGCCGACCAGCCGCTCTCCATTCTTGGTAAAGGCGACGATAGACGGCGTTGTGCGTCCACCCTCTTCATTCGGGATTACCTTCGGCTCGCCGCCTTCCATAACGGCAACGCACGAATTGGTGGTTCCCAGGTCAATTCCAATAATCTTTCCCATCGCTGATCTCTCCCCATCGCCGGGCTATCGCCCTAAACTCGTCTGACTATGTGGATCATGCCACCTTGAGTCACTTACTGTCAATGTATATGATGCAGGATTTATCATGAAGATGCAGGATCTGCCCCAAAAATGCGATGCAGTCCGCCTTCGATCTTGAGCCAACATGTCATTTATTTTCAGTTAAATACATGGCATACGCTTGTTCTAGCCGTGTAATGGAGTTTCCAATGGACCAGGAGCAGGCCCTCATTCGAAATAGGAATTTACCTCCAGCCTTTGGAGGGCGGGCCTATCCGTTTGGATGCGACAACCGATTTACGCGTAGATTTTGCTGGAGACAAAAGGTTTTCGAATGTGATCGACCCGTCAGGAAGATTCCGATCCTAATCATTTTTTGAGCCGGTTCCGGTCAATTCCGCTGGTGTACTGGAATCGAAATCCCAACATCTGTTACTTTGGCGACGGGGAAGGCGGTTTCATGTCCAGCGCTGCGACCATTCCAGCCGATCACTCCGCTGAGGTGACGCAAGGGGTAAATCCCTGGCTGATCGCGGCATCGGTCATGCTGGCCACCTTTATGGAGGTGCTGGACACGGCCATTGCCTCCGTGGCGCTTCCCTATATTGCGGGATCGCTGTCGGCCTCGAACGACGAGGCTACCTGGGTTCTGACCAGCTACCTTGTAGCGAATGCGATTGTACTTCCGGCCAGCAACTGGTTTTCGTTGCGGTTTGGGCGGAAGAGGTTCCTGGTGATCTGCGTCATGATTTTCACTGCTGCCAGCTTCGCCTGCGGAGCAGCGCCGACCCTGGGAATGATCCTGCTGGCACGAATTGTCCAGGGCGCGGGCGGCGGTGCACTGCAGCCGCTCTCACAGGCGATCCTTTTTGAGTCCTTCCCCCCGGCGAAGCGCGGAGCTGCTGCCGCCGTCTTTGCCTTCGGTGTGGTGGTGGCCCCGGTGCTGGGTCCCACGCTGGGAGGCTGGCTGACGGATACGTATTCCTGGCGGTATGCCTTCTATATCAATATCCCGGTGGGAATCCTGGCGGTCTTTATGATCAGCCGCTTCGTCCATGACCCCCCCTATATCAAGAATGCGAAGGTGCCGGCGTTCGACAACATGGGATTTGGAGCTTTGGTGGTCTGGACCGGACTTTTGCAGGTGATCCTGGATAAGGGGCAGGAAGATGACTGGTTTGGAGCCACATGGATCCGGGTGGCATTTCCGATCATGCTGGCCGCCTTCCTGTGGTGGGTCTGGATCTCCTGGCATCGCAAAAATCCGCTGGTCGATCTCAAAGTGCTGAAGAATCGCAATTTTGCCATTGGCTGTTTGCTAATCTTCCTCTTCGGCATTGCAATCTATTCGACCGTGACCGTGCTTCCGCTCTTTTATCAGGAGTTGTTGGGCTATACGGCCTTCACGGCCGGGGTTGTGGTGGCGCCACGTGGACTGGGAGCGATCTGCGGGATGCCGGTGATCGGGTATCTTTCCAATAAAGTCGATCCGCGCTATCTGCTTACCTTTGGATTTATTGTTTTCGGACTTACGACGTTGTATTTCGGAAGCATTACGCTTCAGGTCTCTCCGACGACGCTTCTGGTACCTATTCTGATTACGGGGTTTGGGCTGAGCTTTGTCTTTGTGCCCATTACAACGGCGGCTTATGGGACGCTGCCGAATGAACAGATGGGCAATGCCAGCGGTTTGTTCAACCTGATGAGAAATGTCGGAGGGTCGATCGGAATCTCAATCGCTCAGACCCTTCTGATTCGGCGTGCCGCGGTGCATCAGAACCTGATCGTCAATTCTGTTCCGAGGACCGGGGCGCAGTTCCAGAATTCGCTTCAGAATACGACAGGCTTTCTGGCAAGGTATTATGGTCCGGCGAATGCTGCCGATCCTGCGCAGGCGACGCTTTACCGCGAGCTTTTGCGGCAAGCCTCGAGCTGGGCCTTTGTGGATGTGTTTCGGTGGCTTTCTCTGTTGAGTTTTGGATGTGTGGTTGCAGTCTGGCTGCTGAAGAAGGTAAAGCCCGGAAAGGGCCCGATAGGAGCACACTGAGCAGCAGAACGCGGGTGCGCTCGATGTATGAGATTCGCCGGTCTCCTCCCCATCGGCTGCGATAAACTCGAAGTTTGCGAGTTGCAGGTCTGTAGGGATGGAATGAGTTTGCTGGCACAGCTTTTGTTCTGGATTGCGGTGGTAGGTTCGCTGACGTCGACGATCTACTGTCTGATGGTCCTGGCGGCCGCGCTCCGGTTTGGACTGCGGCGCCGGCGTGAGGAGCAGGCGGCCATAAACTCCAGCTTTCTGCCGCCCGTCAGTGTGCTGAAGCCGCTGCATGGCACAGAGGATGGACTGGAGAAGAACCTCGAAACCTTCTTTGAACAGGATTATCCGGAGTTCGAGCTGTTGTTCTGCTCCAGGCATGAGAGCGACGCCGGTCTGCAACTGGCCCGCGAAGTTGGTAGGCGGTATCCCGAGGTGAATGCAAAGTATGTCACCTGTGGGGAGCCACCCGAGCACTTTCATAATGCCAAGGTCTTTTCGCTAGCCAGGATGGATTCGGTTGCGGCTTACGATCTTTATGTAACCAGCGATGCGGATGCGCGGGTCGCACCGGACTATCTGCGCAAGATGATCCAGAACCTGAAGGATCCGGCAGTGGGGCTGGCATCGAGCGTCTACATAGGAACAGTACATCGCGGAGCGGAGGCGCGACTTTCGTCGCGTCTGGATGCCGTGGGCAAGAGCGTCGAGATGAGTTCGGGCGTGATGGTGGCGGACATGCTTGAAGGGACCAAATTTGCGCTTGGCGTGACGATGGTGCTTAGAAAGCAGTCCTTCGTCGAGGCCGGTGGATTCGAGGAGCTCGGTCAGTTCTACGCCGATGACTTTGTACTAGGCAACCGCCTGGCGACACGCGGAACCGGGGTAAGGCTGGCCACTCACGTGATCCGGCTGCTGGTAGAAGACACCCCGTTCGCGGTGTCGTTCCGCAACCAGTTGCGCTGGATGCAGAGTACGCGGCGGTCCAGACCATGGGGCCATCTGGGAACGGGGCTGACCTTCGCCATGCCCTTCGGCCTGCTGGGACTTCTCTGGGGAGTGATCAGCGGACATGCGGGGCTGGGACTGCTATGGCTGTTGGCGATGGTCGTCAATCGCTGGTTGCAGGCAGGCACGGTGCTCACGATGATGGGCGATCCTGGATGGCTTCGCGGAATGTTGCTCTATCCTCTTCGTGATCTGTTGGGCAGCATGCTGTGGGTGGGGAGCTATGGCGGTGATCGATTTTACTATCGCGGCCAGACGTACCGGCTTCGCGAAGGCGGCCGCGTCGAGACTCCCTAAGCCGCAATCGGCCTTTTATAGATCAGCGGTTGGTCAACACCGTCTTGCCGCCGGAAGAGGCGAGGGTGTGGACCGCGCCGTACGGGCTGAGATCGCGTATGCGGGCTGCAGGATGGTAGGTGAACAAAAAAATACGCTGCGGGCTGGCCCAAAGGCGGCGGAGCGTGGCTTCGTTTTCGAAGATATGGGGGGAATCGGGCCAGAAGGCGCCGTACCACAGGCCATTCACATTGCCATGGATGAGGTGAAGCTGGTGACGCGTGTAGAAGACCAGGGAAGAGCCTGAGGTGAGCTCTCCGTCCAGAATGATCTGATCCTGCGGTTTGACCCCCTCGTGATTGATTGCCAGAGCAAGACCTTTTGAACCCAGAATGGGATAGAAGCGACGAAGCCCCTCGTGTGCTCCAAGCAGCGCAAAAATCATGGCCGCAGCCAGGACGAGATTGGCGGCATAGTTACGTCCTTGTCGTCGAAGCAGCCATGTGGGGAGTCCAGCGATCAGCATGCTGAAGGAGACGAAGAAGAGGGGGCCGCGGAAAAGTCCCATAGCATCGGTGGTGAGATCGAAGATGTGGCCGAGCGAGAGGTTATAGAACTCCGGATTGGCGGCCAGCAGCGATGCGATGTCGGTCCCCTTCGGTGTCGGCGGTGCCGTAAGGGCGAAGTATCCGCAGACCACGGAGATGACCGCGGTGGTGGGGATAAGCAGCCAGGCGGTCCAGTGCTGAGCCGACCGGCGGATCTCAGAAGTGCTGGACGAGGCGTCAACCCGGCTGAGAAACCCTGCTGTCATCAGGGCGAGTGCCGGAAGAGCAGGCAGACTGTAGTACTCCTGCCGGCTGGAGAGGGTAAAGAAGCCGAGAACGACGGCAGTCCACAGAAAAAGGGCAAGGGCGGCCTCGCGGGACCTGCTGAAAGTTGATTCGGAGGAGTCGCGGAGATCGCGCAGGTGCCGCCGGAGAGCGGGGAAGAGGAAGGAAGCCCAGGGCATGATCCAGAGTGCAGTGAGAGCCCAGAACAACAGGACCGGAACCTGTCCATAGTCGTGCGGGATGCGGCGGCCGAGAAAGCGGGCGATGTGCTCGTTGTAGAGGTAGAACCAGGCCCAGCCACCACGTGGGGGAAGCCCCTGGCCGGCAGGCAAAGGGATGGGTGGAGTACGAAGGGCGGCCATAATGTGCCATGGAGCTGCGATGACAAGGAAGACCACAGCAGAGGCGATAGGATGCAGGCGGCGGAGAAGACCTGGCTGACGTGTCAGCGCGAGATAGGCAAGGACAAATGCGGTTGGAAAGACCAGCCCGATAAACCCTTTTGTCAGAACGTTCAAGGCCATGACTGCAGCGAATCCCGCACAAGGCAACAGAGTGGAGCGGCCTTGACGGACGCGGTCCAGCGCGATCAGCAGAAGATGGACGCCCAGCGTCATCCAGAGCGCCAGTAGGATGTCGGGAATATAGAACCGGGTATAGAGGTACGGACCAATGCTGGTTGCCAGGGCAAGCGCGGAATAGAAGCCGCCTCGATCCGGAGCTTCGGGCGGAGAGATCTCGCGGAAGAGCCGGATGCCGAGGGCGTATACAGCGAGCAGAAGCGCGAGCATACCGACGGCGAGTGGCAGACGGGCGGCCCAGTCCTGTGCGCCGAAGAGCTTCATGGAACCGGCAGCCATCCAGTACATCAGAGGGGGCTTGTCGAAGAAGCGGACACCGTTGATGTAAGGGGTCACGTAGTCGTGCCGCAGGAGCATCTCCCGGGCGATCTCGGTGTAGATGGAATCGACGTCGTCCAGCAGGCCAGGAGTAAAGAGGCCGCCGACCTGAAGAATCAGCCAGGCAAGAACGATCAGACTGACCGACAGTGGGCTCCAGCAGCGAGATTTGCCGGATGCAGCGTCGCGCGATTCGGCAGACCGCTCAACGTTCGCAGCAGTCGAGGGAGTGGCGAATTGGGTGGAGCTTTGATTCACTAGCGACTCGACGGATGATCGAGTGGGCGATCGGTAAAGAGCGCCTTGCCGGAGGTCTCAGCCAACAGGACCTTGTTGTCTCCGAGGAGGCGATCGACGACGTCCCGCTTCTCCAGCGGAACGAAGAGAATCTTGCGCGGCCCCGTGCCCCAGGTCCTGAGGAGATCGTCATGGGTCAGGAAGATTGGTGGAGCATCGGGGAAGGTTGATCCGAACAGCATGGACGTGGAGCGTCCGTCCACGAGATAAACGATTTTGCCAAGGTAGAAGGGAATGGAAGAGCCGTAGGCCTGATCGCCATAGAGGAGAATCTCGCTGTCTTGCGACACGAGATGCTGATCTTCGAGCTGGATGATCTTTTGTGCAAGGTTGGCCGACGACAACATCGGAGCAAAGCGCACCAGGGCAATATGAGCCGCTACGAGAAAGACAGTCGAGGTGAGAGCAATGGCTACAGTTGAGGCGAGATGGCGTCGGCGGCTACGAAGCCACCATGCGATCGCCGGGCCAAAGGCGAAGGACAGGGCGGCCAGCGTCGCAGGAAGTCTTAGAGCGGCGAAGCTGGGCCCCGTCAGATCGAAGAAGTGAGACATCGAGAGGGTGTAATCGCCCACGCCGCGATGGGCGAGCAGCTCGCCGATATCAGGCACGAAAGGAAGATTGCGGGAGCTCCAGAGACCGTATCCCAGCGCGGCGGCGGCTGCGATGCCAATCACGGTGTAGGTGGCGTGGGCTGCGATGATCCAGCGTCGCGAGGTCTGGTCCACATCGTAGGATTGTTCCGCGCACACCAGCGCCACGGCCATCAGGATGAGAATCGCCAGGTAGGCTGGAAAGGTGTAGTACTCCTGGTTGGTCGAGATGGAAAAGAAGACTAGCACGAGCGCTCCATAGATCAGCAGAAGCCAGGTCGTGCCTGTGGAGAAGTTGATCGATGTGCCTGGCCGGCTGCGGCGAAGACGCCAGCCCTGAATGACCGCAAGCGGGGAGAAGAGGCTCCAGGGAAAGAGCCAGACCAGGTGAAGGCTCCAGAAGAGATAGCCTGGCAGCTTGTTGTAGTCCTTGGGGTAGCGCTTGCCAAGGAAGCGGAGAAAGTGTTCGTTGACGAAGTAGAACCAGAAGAAGCCGTGGCCGTTCATGCCACCGGTATTTCGCAGCCCGGCGAGGATGTGCCAGGGAGCGGCGATCGCGAAGAAGAGAAGCAGTCCGCTTGCGATTCGTGTGCGGCCCACGTTTCGCCATTGTCTTGTGAGTGTGAGGTAGAAGATGGCTGCGCCGCCAAAGAAGACCAGCGCAACGAGACCCTTGGTCAGTACGGCGAGCGCAAGCATAGCCCACATGGTGTAGGCGTACAGCGGGCGCTGGCGGCTCGTCTCCTCAAGTGTCCGCAGAAGGCAGTAGAGCGCGGTCAGGATGAAGAGCGAGAGCAGGACCTCTGGGATGTAGATGCGGGTGAAGAGAAAGACTCCGGCGGAGGTCAGAGCGAAGACACCTGTGTAGAAGGCAGTGCGGTCCCCGTAGGCGCGGCGTCCCCAGTGATAGCCCAGTAGCGCGAGCAGAAGGACTCCGATGGCCTCAGGCAGGTGAGCCGCAAATGTATTGAAGCCGAAGATGCGAAAGCTGATGGCGTCCAGCCAATAGGGAAGCGCAGCTTTTTCGAGATAGCGAATCCCGTTGACCTTCAGGGTGACAAGATCGCCGGTGAGCGCCATGTTGCGTGCGGCATTGGCGTGGGTTGCATCGGCGTCATCCAGAAGCGGAGGAGCGAACAGCGATGCGAAAAAGATGACCAGCCAGAGTGAAAGGATGACGCTCAAAGCTGAGGAGCGGCGTGGTCCGGAAGAGGAGCGCGCTTGCGGTGATGAAGTGGATGCCGTCGAAGGCTCGGAGAGGGCTGGAATGATCATCGTTGAATGCGTCTCTCTAGGATATATGCCTGTCCTTGAAAGAAGAATATTTTAGCCCTCCCTTCAGCAAGCCGGACGAATAGCGGCCTGCATGGATGAGATTCAGTCGCATGGCGATGTATCTTGCTTGTGATGGTTGATTTTCGGGTTTGGGGAAGGTGAAGTAAATGCCCACGTTCGCCGCGGTGGATATCGGCTCTAACTCCTGTCGTTTGAAGATCGCTTCGGTGCAGATGCATCGGCTCAAGACATTGCACGAAGACAGAGAGGTAACGCGTCTGGGCGAGAGCGTTTTTCAGACGGGAGCCATCTCACCGGAGGCGATGGCCGCTACCATTCGGGCGCTGAAGCGCTTTCACAAGGCTGTGCAGCTTCATGTGGCTGATAAGGTTCGTGTCGTGGCCACCAGCGCGATGCGCGATGCCCGCAATGCCGGTGCTTTTACCGAGTGGGTTCGTTCCGCGACCGGATGGGATGTGGAGGTGATCTCGGGATTGGAAGAGGGCCGGCTGATCCATCTGGGCGTCGTGACGCACGAGGTTGGAGCACGCGGACGCTGTGTCCTGATCGATCTTGGCGGCGGAAGCTGCGAGATGACCTACTCCGACGGCGGCCGCATTAAGGCGATGGTGAGCCTGCCGCTGGGGGCCGTGCGACTGCAGCAGGAGTTTCTGATGACAGATCCGCCTCCCAGGGAAGATGTTGCCCGTCTGAAGCAGTACATTGACCGTGAGCTGAAGAAGGCTGCGCGGAAGATCGGCACTCCCCGCGCGGCTCTTGTGATTGCCACGTCTGGTACTGCGGCAGCGTTGGCAGAGGCCAGCAGTACCGTGCGGAAGAAGGCTGGAACCAAGGAAAAGAAGTCCCTCGCCAAGCGGCGGGTGGAGCATCTGGGTGCGTTGACAGCAGACGCCCACGAGGTCCGCGTGCTTGCGGACCGTCTGGCGAAGATGCGCGATGAGCAGAGAGCGGCAGTTCCCGGCATCGGGCCGCGCCGGTCGGAGATCATCGTCGGCGGTGCGCTGGTCTACTCCCATCTGATGGAACGGTTCGGCTTCAAGTCCTTCCGTTACTCCGAGCTTGGCCTGCGCGACGGAATGCTGGCCCAGATGCTGAGCGATGTGGATTTGAGAGCGTCCGTACACCAGAAGATCGAGAGCGAGCGATGGGCAGGAGTTCTCGAGGTCTGCCGCCGTTACGGAATTGAGCAGAGGCAGGTTGAGCCGGTCCGACAGCATGTGGTGGACCTCTTCAAGACGCTGGCCCCTGTGCATGGTCTCCCGGAAGAGTACAGGCTCTGGCTGGAAGCAGCCGCCATGATGGAAGACGTCGGCAAATTCATGAACCACCAGGGCCACCACCGTCATACGCAGTACATCATTGCGAACTCTGAGATCTTCGGGTTTTCACCGGCACAGCGCGCAATTGTAAGTGCGCTGGCCCGGTACCTTGGAAAGACCAGGCCCGATGCCATGGATCGCGTGATGCGCACCATTCCGATCGAAGAGCACACCAACGTGATCCGGGCAATCCTGCTGTTGCGGCTTGCAGTCGCACTGAATCAGGATCGTGCAAGTGCAATCCTGCGCATTCGCATTCATGTGTATCCCAAGCGCGTGGTGCTGGAACTGGTTCCAGGTCGCGGTGGAGCGGAGCTCGAGGCGTGGTCCGTCAAAAAAGAGGCCAGTTACTTTCGCGAGGTCTTTCGCCGCGAGCTCTTTGTTGAGGTGGTGTAGAGCGCACGCACAGGCCTCGGATCGAGTAGCCACTGCAATGTGGCAGGTCCCCGGTCCAGCGAGACACGCGCCAGCGATCCCTTCCGCAGGCGAAGGTGCGGCAGCGTAGTGCTTTGAGGGCCTGCCAACAGGCTGGCGAGAAACTGCGTGATATTGGGGTTGTGCCCGACGACCAGAAGATTCTCGTACCCGCGACAGTCAGAGAGAAGACGCTGAAAGTCCCGGACGCTCGCCTCAGGTGTAAGCGCGTTCGACATCAGAATCTGTGACTCGTATCCCATCTCCGTTCCTACCAGCGACGCAGTCTGGAGACTCCGCTTGAAAGGACTGGAGACGATCAGGTCGAACTGCAGATTCAGCTCATTCAAAACGGCGCCCAGCTGCAGGCAGTACCGCTTGCCCTCTTTGTCGAGAGGACGCTTACGGTCGAGGACCGGATTGGGTCGCCGTTCGCCGGCTGAAGCATGTCGAAGAATGAAGAGATTCATGTGTGTTTACCTGATTTTAAATCAGATAGCGGAATGAGGCTGTTCGGGTCAGAGATTGTCCTGTGCGTCGTCATTAGGACGCTCCGCCGGAGGAGCAGGATCATGATGAAAGACGCCGGGATCAGGCTCTGCCAGCGAGGGTGAAGGAGGCTCCGGATTCGGAATGGGATCGGGTGTTGGAGCTGAAGATCTGGCCATAAGGGGCTGGTCCTGCGATAAGGGCGGCGGATAGACAGGAATCAGCGGGTCGGGATTTGACATGATCTCGATGTGATGCGGGCGATCGTGGTTCGCGGCTGCAGGGGGTGGTGGCACGTTGGAGGTAATCGGAGTCACTCGCCTGTAGGTGCCCTGGGGTTCAGGAAAGCTGTCGTCAGAGGTGGTGACAGGATGCTGCAGGACGAGCGAGGTCTCTACTCCTCGTTGCCAGAAGCGCAGAAAAAGCATCGCCATCAGTCCAATCTGTGCAACCAGGAACATGGGCCAGGCATGTGGTCGTGCAAGCATGTGCATCGCAGCTCGCGATGTAAAGAAGACGATGACTGTGCCTGTTACGGCGAGAACGAGAAAGATGATCCAGAGCCGGAAGAGATTGACTCGCAGGAGATGGAGGGCAGGCGCAAGCGTGCGGCGAACGCGACGATCCGGTCTTCCTGAGATGCGGAGATGGGTGCCAAGCTGCACCGTGTAGACCTCAACCAGATCGAAGTAGAGCCGCAGGAGAGAAGCCACCAGCAGCACCAGCAGCATCCCCGCAAGCGTAAGTAGCAGGGAGGTTCTTCCCACGAAACGGTCGTCGACGAAGCTCCTCCAGTGTTGCTCGGCTACGGTGAGCGGTCCCAGAATCACGCCTCCGGCCACCAGGGCCAATAGCGTGATGCGCACAAACCGCCAAAAGTGAAGGAGGCCCTGATAGATCAGCGTGCCCAATTTTGCGGGCTGGTTTGTGATGTAGCTGAAGAGTGTTCCGGGAACCAGCAGGAAATAGAGAACAAGAAAGACGATAACGGAACCATGGCTGGCCATGGCGCTCATCTCGCCGGCCTGTTCACCGCGGAGCCGCATCATCGCTTCCAGGACGATGGAGATATCGAAGCCGGATGACAGCCGCTGTGAAGCCAGCGAATGATTCATCAGCCTGGAGAGTTGTCCGTAAAGGGGCAGGCAGAAGGCGAGCGCGAGGCCGAGATTAAAGAGATAGGTCCAGAGGAATGCCGGAAACCGGCGAAGCGTAATGCTGAGGCCATGAAAAAAGATGTTGCGCGTTTGCGGCATGGAAGACGGCCTTTCAGGAGCGATACCGAGGATGCTGTTCCTCTCTTACGTGTTTCAAACGAACCAGGCTGTAAATTGAGACAAAAGCTGGTGAAACACCACCCAGATCGCTGTCAGCTTGCTTGCCGAAACCACGTCTGTTTGTCGGGTGATGCTGTTGTTGAAGAGATCGCGATCGAGCGGCACGCGATGATCGGGGTCGATCTCGACCGAGACGATCTTCGCATTGCGCGTATAGAGGAACTTCTTCCAGCGGTCGGCGCCGTCCCAGTGTTCGCGGAGTCGGGTGCCGTCGTCGAAGACGATCTCGGCGGTTACGGGGAGGATGAAGTCTCCCTTGCGACGCAGAATTACAGTCGAACGATATGGGATCTTCTTGGCATTCCGTACTGGCGGTTCCCACCAGCGCAGCGGCTCGGAAGTGAAGTTGTCGACAGAGTAGTCGAGCACCTGCGTGCCGTAGACGGCCTGATCGAAGAACGGCCGCAACGTCGTTGGCTCATAGTGAGACTCTGAGATGGACGCAGGCGGTGCGCATGGCACCGCTGTTGTGGCGGCGGCATCGGAGGAAAGTCCGGGGTTGAGCCTGCTGAAGGGGAGTGTTGTTGCCAGAGGCCCTCCTGCGGGAGAAGCAGGCGCAACGTTTGTGCAGGGAGTGTTGGCAGAGGATGCTGCAGCTCCGTCTCGGCTCGCAGAGAGCGGCTGTGCCTTGCCGCGAGCGACGGCGACTTCTTCGATCGTGCGGAGAAAATCCTCCGTTGTGGGGTGTTTGAAGCGATAGCGCTGGAAGTAGGTTCGCATCGCTTCGTCCATCGTATTCTCGCCGATCATTCCTTCCAGCGTGGTCAGCAGTGTTGCTGTCTTTCCGTATGTCACCGCGCCATACGACTGCTCATTGCGGAACTTCCATGCGAAGCGGGTTACAGGATCGAAGTCGGGGGAGAGAAGATAGGAGAAGCGCTGCAGCGATCTGTCGCCGAGATTTGCATACCTCTCGTTCGTGACGGAGGTACGGCCGCCAAGAAGGGCGGCAAGCACCTTGACCTCCGTGTAGGAGTTGATGCCCTCGTCCAGCCAGGCATCCTCAAATTCGTTGGAGGCGACCATCCCATACCAGTACTGGTGACCGAACTCGTGTTCGACAGTAAGCTCGGGCAGCTTGAAGATCCCGCTCCATGAGCCATCGCCGGTGACCAGTGTGGGGTACTCCATGCCCTGCATCTCTGAGCCCGGCTCCGGATCGACAACGGTGATGACCTTGTAGGGATAAGGCCCGTACCTGCGCTCGAATTCAGCGAGTGCACCCCGCGTGATGTCGAGATAACGCTGTCCGATGTGAGGATGCGCGGCCAGGGCAAGCACGCGAATCTGAACCGGGCCCATCGACGAGAGATAGACAGCGTCGGAGACCACAAAGTGCGGACTCGCAGCGAAGGCGAAGTCGTGAATATCCTCGCCATAAAAGCTGAGCGTCTTTGTGCCGTCAGAATTGGGCTGGGTTCCGGTTGGAACTCCGCTGGCCCCTACGGTGTATCGTCGGGGCACGGTAAGGCGAACGTTGTAGGTGCCGAAGTCGGAGAAGAACTCCGTAGTGGCGTGATACTGGTGGCAGTTCCACGCTCCATGCCAGAAGACGCCGACCTTCGGAAACCACTGGCCGCCCATGATGAAGTCACGCTTATATCCGTTGCGGGCTACGGACTCCGGAAACTTGTCGTGAAAGGTTAGGTGGAAGGTCACGGAGTCGTTCGGCTGTAGCGGGCGCGGCAGCGTAATCTCTGCGACGGTGTGATCGTCCAAGTTGCCGTCGTCCGGTGCAGTAAAACGAAGAGTCGCAGTCAGGTCGCCGTATCCATCGGCATCGACATGCGAGACCGTAATCCCCCCGATCTTCTCCGGCGGATAGTCATTGCCCAGGGTCTCGCGGATTCCGCCGCCCGCCCGCGTCTCTGCGGTGAAGGTCGATTGCGGCCGGAAGGCGTTGAGGTAGAGGTGGAGCGGAAAGCTGGTGAGCGGCTGCCCGGTCAGATTCCGGTAGGTGAGGGTCTCGGTAGCGTCCAGGATCTTTCTGTCCGTATCGAGCTTCGCATCGATGGCGTAGGCCACCACACGCTCCGAAAGCGGTCGCCCGTCGGGCGAGTTGGTGGCGATGCTTAGTTGAGCACGCGATGCCGGTGCGACGAGTAGCAGAACAACTGCAGCGAGAAGGTATCTCCGCATAGGCTTGAAGTCGGAATACTTTCAGTGAGATGCGCGAAACTGCTCTTCGGGTGGCGCGAGACTGCGCTTACCTCAATGGCTCTTTAATTCCCACAGTTCGGTGGTAAGAATACCCGAGAGAAACATCTGCCGGCCTATACACTGAAACCCCGCTTCTGAGAGGAGCCCTGCATGGTCCGGAAGATGCGTGACGGGCAGTCCCGTCAGGATTCGAAATGCAAGGTAGAGGCCGCGTATGAATACGCGCGTAGGCAAATGCATGTTTCCCGGTGGGATGCGGAAATCGGAGATGAGCCATCGACCTCCCGGCCTTAGTGCGGGAGTGATCCTGGCGATCAGCTGCTCCAACTGCTCTTCTGTAAAACAATCCAGAAAGAAATGGCTCACGACGAGATCGTAGGGAACATCTGTTGCTGGTGTGAAGGTGAGTGCGTTGGCCTGCACAGTTTTCAGGCGATCCTCATAGCGGCTGCAGCGACGGCGCAGAAGTTCAAGCATCGCGGCGCTGCTGTCGACCGCGGTTGCCTGCACCGAAGTATTGGCTGCAAGGAAGCTGGCGAGAAAACGTCCGTCTCCATCCCCGAGAGCGAGGGCATTGTGAGCCATTCCCAACTTGGGGAGAAAGTGCAATCGAGTCTGCTCTAGCTTTCGTCCCAGTGTTAGATATTCAAGCGTGCGATATGGCCGGGCGATGGGATCGAAGTTCGCTGGGCTGTTCATAGAAAGGGCACCAGGAGGAGTGGGGTCAGTAGAGCGAGGTCGGCCGCGGCTCGCAGTTGCAGTGTGCTTAAGCGATTACGCTGCTGGTGCAGTGCAAAAAGCGCCAGTGCCGCCATCGAGACAGCAGCATAGAGCAGGCGTGCCGGCGGACTGCTCAACAGTACACAGGCGCCGCTGACGGCGAAGGTAGCGAGCGTCAGCGGCGCAAGGTATCGCAGGACGATGGCTGTAACCGGATGTGGAGGCTGTCCTCCTGGAACGGGGTGCTCCCACGCATAGATAAACAGGCAGTTGAGGCTGCACACCGCAGCCAGCAGCAGCGCCGGTAGCAGAAGCGGTAGCCGCAACTGAGGATTGCGCGAGATGGTCGGAATAAAGG
This sequence comes from Edaphobacter sp. 12200R-103, assembly GCF_010093025.1. Taxonomy (GTDB): domain Bacteria; phylum Acidobacteriota; class Terriglobia; order Terriglobales; family Acidobacteriaceae; genus Edaphobacter. Next base: position 4,545,435 of record NZ_CP048114.1, read on the forward strand.
TCGCCGCGGCGAAGCATACGCCGACGGCAATCTCTTTCGGCAGACGATGCGCGCTGCGCGTCGCGTGAATGATGACGAAGTATCCAAAGACCAGGCCCCCCAGGACCAGGTAGAGGCGGATGGCTGCCTCCGGGATATGCGGCAGCAGCAGAGCCAGCGACACGGAGGCGATGGCGATTCCCGTCATAAAGGCGCTACGGTGTTCGCGGTGGAAGTAGTGGCGGGCTTCCAGTCTGTCATTTCCTGGTGAGAGCGCATCCAGCAGACGGTCCGCTGCATACAGCGTCCACACCGCTATGGTCATTGCCGCCAGTGAAAACCAGTGAAGCTGCAGATGGGCAGCCCGCGCTATAAACCAGGTCCAAAGAGTGGCGACCGTGGGAGCATCGAGCGAGAGAAGATGCCAGAAGACAGGAGCAGAATAGCTTCTATCGCTCGTACTCTGATGAGATCTTCCGGCCACCTCTCCATTGTAGGTGGCTGTTGAGCAGGCCTGCTACGCGACGTTGGATGCTCCGGCGGCGGAATGTGGACTGTCACCGATAATGCGCGGACCCGCCTTCTCCGGCTGGCGAGTGTGCTTCTCTTCTTTGGCGCCTTCAGCCCAGAGACCGGGATCTATGTCTGGGAAGACACTATCCCGGCGCTCAATCTCTGCCAGCCGGGCGTCTTCTGCGGCGGTGAGCTGGCCATTTGCGGCAAACGACTGCCAGATGGCCTTGACCTCGTTGAACTGGTCATTATGCGTAATGAATCGCGCCTCTGCGTAATCCCGTGCGGCTCCTGTTGTAACCAGGAACTGCCAGTCGGAGGACTCCAGCAGCAGAAGCTCGCGGCACAGCTGACGGGCGATGCGCCCGCTGGTCTCCGACTCGCGCCATGCTCCTCCGGTCGCCACCTCGCGTGTGAACAACTCTGCGGGATAGATGTGGGTATAGGTCCAGCTTGTGTCCGGATTCATCCAGACTTCGTTGTGGCCACCTGCGCCCCACGAACCTTCCGGCATCGCGATAAAGCCGGCGCGAGGATAGCGGTCGAGATACTCTGCGCACGAGATCATCTGCAGACCAGTGTCGTAGTCGTGCAGAATGCGTGCAATGGCTTCCAGCCACAGGGTTCCTTCGAACCACCAATGGCCGAAGAGCTCGGCATCGAAGGGGGCGCACAGGATCGGCGGAATCGAATCATCGAACCCGGACTTCAGCGCCTCATAGACCAGATGGACGAAGTGGGAGGCGTGAGACTTTACCCGCTCGGCCGCCTCCTTGGGGTAGTAGGGCTGCTTGTCGCCCAGATCGACCCGCGGGCCTGTCACACGCCAGTAGCGGTGCCCACCCGGCCAGCGCTTCTTGTGGAAGTCCAGATAGACTCCATCGCCGGGATATCCGGAGTCCCCCGACCAGACCTGGATGCCGGTCCTGGGATCGCGTGGAAAGATGGTCGTGGCATAGCGCTTGTCGTAGGGCCCGTCGACGTAATAAGGCTGGTAGAGCGATCGATGCCCTGCATGGGTCATCGCAACCGTCTGCTCGTCCGTGGGGACAGCACCCCAGAGAAGCTCATATGGAGAGGGGACACGATGTCCTTCTTCCACCAGATGCGTATCGACGAAGAAGAACTCGATGTCGCTCTCTGACAGAGCCTGCTCTACTCCAATGCGGTCGAAGCCTGATGGTGTGGGCGACCCGTCCGCGGGTCCCACCGGGTAGTTCCAGAAACCGGCAGGTCTATAGCCGCACTCCGGCGCCCAGATCCCGCGGGGATGACGGCCCATGTGCCGGATGTGCGTCTTGACCGCGGTCCTGATCTGAGCCCGCACGCTTTCGTCCGTGCCCAGCAGGGGCATATAGCCGTGGGTCGCTCCGCAGGTGATGACATCGATCAATCCGACCTCGTTGAAGTGCCGGAACCGGGCGACGATATTGCCGTCCATGACGCGGAAATCGTCCAGCGCTTCCTGGAAGAAACGATGCCAGAATCGCGCCGTTTCGGCGAAATGGTGCTCTCCGGACTGCATGAAGAAGGCTTCGTCTTCGCGCGCGGCGACGATCTTTCGGGTCAGATACTTTGGAAACTCAGCAATAAAGACCGGGTGTGAAAGCTGCTCCAGCAGGATGGGAGAGAGATTCAGATTGCATTGGAAGCGGATTCCGTCGCGTTCCAGCCGCGCCAGCATCCGCAGCAGAGGAAGGTAGGTCTCGGCGGCTGCCTCGTGGAGCCACTCCATCCCATGCGGCCACGTTCCGTGATTCACGACATACGGCAGATGCGCATGCAGCGTGAAGGTGAGATATCCCTTCGGCTGCTTCGCGGAGTTTTTCAGAATCTGCGTCAAGAGAGACCTCGCAGCAGTTGTGATGAAGTTTGGGTTGACCTGTTCGCCCAGAAAATACGCTGGCTGGAGAGTTCGAGTCTACACCAGGAGCAGATACAGAGAGTGAAAAAGCGGGCCTGGCTAACAAACAGGCCCGCTTTCACTTTGATGCTGAAAACAATGCAGAAGTTACTGTGGCTGGTCCTGTCCGGCGCCATCGGGTGAGTTGATGGGACGACGACGCTGACGTGGCGTTGTGGAGCCCGAAGTGTCCGAGGTTGGCACCCGTATTGTGAGTGTGTCCGTCAGGGTGAAGTTCACCACGCTTTCGGAGGGAATCTGGACCTGTTCCCCGCGTGTGATGGTGTTCGCTCCGGCGCCTACGCCCGCTCCGGCTGCCGAACCGATGGCGGCGCCGCGTCCGCCGCCGGCGATTGCGCCGATAATAGCGCCAATGGCAGCGCCTCCTCCGACCTTCGCAGCGGTATTCTTGCCGCGTCCCTTGCCTTCTACGCTATAGGGCTGGGTGGAGACGGAGAGTGCATCGCCGCGACGGTTAATGCTGACCAATTCCACCGAGAGCAGAGAGCTGCCCTTGTAGTGCGCCGCCTCCTGGACTGCAGTCACTCGTCCATTGACGGTGGTACCCTGCCGGATTGCGACCAGTCCATCTGCCGTAAGATCCGAGGCCAAGGCTCCGGAGAAGCTCTGGCCCTGCTGCGCTGTAGCGCTCGAAAGCGTCTGGGTAATACGTACAGGAATTGTGGTGCCCGCTGGAAGGGTCACGGTTCGGAAGGCTGGCGGCGGAGGAGGCGCGGGTGCGGCAACAGGAGCTGGAGCAGGCGGGGGCGGGGCAGCCTCGGAGACGGCAGGCCGCTCGATCGGCGCAGGCGTTCTCTTCGCAGGCTTAGCCTCGGCTTTTCTTCGAGGCTCAGGCTTCGGCTCCGCCTTGACTTCCGGCGCCGGCGCAGTTGTGGCCACCGGGGTGGGAGTGGGCGCCTCGACTGACAGGTTGTTCACCACCGTTTTGATCCCCGGCACCTGGGAAATATCCGCGGCCGCCAGTGAGCGTGCGGCTTCGTTGCTGACTTTGCCGTTCAGTGTGACAATCCCGTTCTGAACGCCTGCCTGGATCGATTCAGACGAAAGCGCGCTGTCCGCCGCGAGACGGCTCTGCACCTCTTTCGTCAGGCTTCCGTCGTCCGTGGCGGCTGCCGGAGAGGTGTTGCTCTTGCATCCCGCGAGGACGAGCCCAACCGAGAGAAGAGCTGCGACGGCAAATTTGCGTGGTGAGAAATCGATATCGTGAGTGTTCATCTCTGATCTCTTTCGTGCAAAGTAGGCTTTGCTACTGTCAAAGACTCTAAATCAGTTGTGAAGACTCGGGGATATATAGAATTTAAGTCAGTGGAGTTCCCGGTTTGCTATATTCTCTCCCGTCTCCTGATCCAGGCCAGTTTTGCCGGACTGTCGCGGAATTTCTCCGGAGGCGAATGATGCGCGCAACCCGCATGAAATCCGGGGCATCCACACGTAAGAGCATTCATGTCTAATGAAGGGATTGGATGAGGATGGCTTGGCCGCCAGGGAGTGGCAAAATCGGAAAACTCGGCTAAACTATTCAACTCAAGAGAGTTATTGAGATATAACTGGCAGAAGGCCAGGAGATGGTCCTACGGGAATCCGGATCTGGAATGCCGGAGAAAGCAAAACGAGGAGACAGGCAAATGTCAGATATGGACAACGGCGCTAGTGGATTGGGATGGTTTCTTGCAGGTCTGGGTATCGGAGCCCTGGTTGGTGTGCTCTACGCGCCGAAGTCAGGCCGCGAGACCAGGGAAGAGTTGATGGCGAGCGCTATGGACGCTCGGGATCGAGCTGCCGAATATGCAGCCCAGGGTCGGGATCGCGTCTCGCAGATAACCGAGCAGGGCAAGCAGCAGGTACAGGAGTATGTGGATCGCGGCAAAGAGTATTACGACCGTGGCCGCTCGCAGTGGTCTGATTATGTCGAGAAGGGCAAGAGTCTCATTCAGGATCAGCAGGAGAAGGTGAGTTCTGCAATCGATGCTGGCAAGCAGGCTTACACCAGCTCCACGCAGGAACACTCGGCTTAGAGTCTTTCGAGATCAGGGGTCGCACCCAGCGGCCCCTTGAACTGATCTGTGCTCGCACGAAGAGAGGCTTCATGATGTTCTTTGGAATGTGGCTCGAAGATCCGGGTTCGCTCTCCTCCGGGAATTCTCGTTTGCTGATGTTCTTTGTCGCCATGGTTGCAATTGCGATGGTCGCCCAGGCCGTCGTCGTGATCATTGCTGCGCTTGGCGCGGCCAAGGCTCGCAAGCAGTTTCTGTCGATTGCGGAAGACCTTCGAGCTAAGACGCTTCCCGTGGTTGAAGGCGCGCGGGGAGTGGTGCAGGAGATGCAGCCGAAGCTTCGCGTTTTCACGGAAAATCTGGTCGAAACCAGCCATATCGTACGGGCAAAGGCCACAGAGTTCGATTCGACGATCTCGGACGTGAATTTGCGTGCCCGGGCGCAGACTGCCCGTGTGGATGACATGATGACTTCCGTGCTCGACGCGACGGAGGGGATCGCCAGCACGCTGCAGAAGAGTGTCTCCGTCCCCGTTCGTGAGTTCCACGGGCTGATGAATGGTCTCAAGGCCGGGTTCGATGTTCTCACCGGTCGCCGGGAGACTCCCCACAGGCCGAATCCCGATAAAAATGGAAGCGGAAGCAGATCAAACCCCTTCGTCTCTGGCACAAAGCCATTTGGCGATGGTGAGCCGAAGCTTTAATCCCGTTCGCGGAATCGCTTAGAGAATCCAACCTCCGCCTACGACCTCGTCTTCCTGGTAAAAAACTGTCGCCTGACCAGGTGTGATGGCCCGCTGAGGCTCGTCGAAGATGGCTCGTATACGGTCGTCTCCTGCGCCAATCAGCGTTGCGGGCGCAGGAGTGTGGCGATGCCGGATCTTTGCAGTGACGCGGAGTTCTTCGCCTTCAGCGAGATCGGGAATTGAGATCCAGTTCAGGCGATTGGCGGTCAGCTCGCGAGACAACAGATCTTCATCGGGACCCACGGTCACCTTATGGGAGTCTGGGTGGATGGCAAGGACGTAGAGCGGATTGGGAGAGCTGACGCCCAGGCCCTTGCGCTGTCCGACGGTGAAGCTGTGAATTCCCTGATGATGGCCGAGGACTTCGCCGGAGGTTGTGACGAGTTCGCCGGAAAGGTCGGGCATCGGCTCGTTCTGCTCGTCAAGGTAGGCCTTGAGGAAGGTGCTGTAATCGCCGCCGGGGATGAAGCAGATTTCCTGCGAGTCGGCCTTCTGGGCGACAGAGAGGCCGGAGTCCTGCGCGATCTGGCGGACGGCAGGCTTCTGCATCTCACCGAGCGGGAAGAGCGTCCGCGCCAGCTGCTCCTGCGTGAGGCCGAAGAGGAAGTAGGTCTGGTCCTTGGTGGAATCGGCGGGTCGCGAGAGAATCCAGCGATTTCGGGTTGGATCGAATTGGTTGCGGGCGTAGTGCCCGGTCGCAATACGGTCGGCGCCGATCTGACGCGCGGTCAGCAGGAGCTGGTCGAACTTGAGATGGTTGTTGCAGAGCGTGCAGGGAATCGGCGTTCGTCCGTGAAGGTACTCATCGACGAAGGGACGCACGACGTCGGCCTCGAAGCGCTCCTGCTGGTTGACGACGTAGTAAGGAATGCCAAGCTGCTCGGCCACGGCGCGGGCGTCGTAGACGTCGTCGATGGAGCAGCAGCGTCCCTGCACGGATTCGGGCATGCCTTCGTGACCGGCGAGGCGGCGCTGGTTCCAAAGCTGGAGGGTCAGGCCGACGAGCTGGTGGCCTTCGGAGCGCAGAATCGCCGCGACTGTGGAGGAGTCGACTCCTCCGGACATTGCGACCGCGATCGTGTTGTTATGCTCAGGCTGCATGGTGTTTACCACTTTGACATCATCCGGGGCGCTTTTAGCGGCCTACGCTGGGCGATTTATGCAAAATCCTGGAAAGATTAGACTTAGGTCCGGACTATAGGTGGAAGTCCTCTGATTTCAGAGGGAGGTGCTGCAAAATCCTGATAGCGCTCGAGATGGATCCCTCTCAGGAGGTTTCTCTTCTCTTTCCCCTGTATCCAGTATATCGAAACGGATGGGGGGAACCGGCAGATTTCGAGGGTCTTTCCTTGTGGCGTTGTTTCAGGCCGGTGTGTGGTTCTCGCGGGCCTGAGGGCGGGGTTGGCATCCTGCGAAGAAATACAGGGATTCTTCGCTTCGCTCAGAATGACGGCTTGGGGGGTGGAAGGGTTTTAGTGCTGCGTGGCTAGGACAACGGTCTTGGCGTTGAGGAACTCGCGCATCCCGGCAGCGGAGAGCTCGCGGCCGTAGCCGGATTGTTTGATGCCGCCGAAGGGGAGGCGAGGGTCGCTGGCGACCATGGCGTTGATGAAGACGGCGCCTGCCTGGATCCCGGCGATGAGGCGTTGTTCTTCCGCGGGTTCGCGGGTCCAAGCGGAGGCGCCAAGGCCAAATGGAGTGTCGTTGGCAATTTCGATGGCCTCGTCGAGCGAGGCGGTTTTGAAGAGCAGGGCTACGGGGCCAAAGAACTCTTCGCGGTAGACGTCGCTGGTGCGTGGCAGATCGGCGAGGACGGTCGGCTCGAAGTAGTTGCCGTCGCCTGCCATGCGTTGGCCGCCTGTGAGCACGCGTGCTCCTGCTTTGATGGCGGCGTTGACCTGCACTTCCAGGCTGTCGATGATCTTTGGCATCGAAAGGGGGCCGATGTCAGTGTCTTCCTTCATGGGGTCGCCAATCTTCATGGCCTCCATACCAGCGACGAAGCCCTTGGTGAAGGCGTCGTAGATGGACTCGTGAACGATGAAGCGCTTGGCTGCGATGCACGACTCACCGTTGTTGATGAGGCGAGCACGGACGGCGGTGTGAATAGCCGCATCGAGATCGCACGAGGGCAGCACGATGAATGGGTCGGAGCCGCCGAGTTCGAGCACGGACTTTTTGATAAGCCAGCCAGCCTGTGCTCCGATGGCACGACCTGCGGCTACGGAGCCGGTAAGGGTGACGGCGGCGACGCGCGGATCTGCAAGGATGCCTTCGACCTGATCGACTTCGATGAGCAGCGTCTGGAAGCTGCCACGCGGGAAGCCTGCCCGACGCACGAGTGATTCGATCAGCAGGGCACATTGCGGGACATTCGGCGAGTGCTTGAGAAGGCCGACATTGCCAGCCATCAGAGCGGGTGCCAGAAAGCGAAAGACCTGCCAGAACGGAAAGTTCCAGGGCATGATGGCGAGGATGACCCCGAGCGGATCCCAGCGGACGTAGCTGGAGTTCTCTGTCTGGATAGGTTCAGGAGCGAGGATGCGCGCCGCGTTTTCGGCGTAGTAGCGGCAGGCGGTGGCGCACTTGGCGACCTCCTGGCGGGCCGCGTGGATCGGTTTGCCCATCTCGAGGGTGAGTGTGGGGGCGATCTCGTCGGTCTCCTGTTCGAGCAGGGAGGCGAGCTTGTTCATCCAGAGGGCGCGGTGCTCGAGCGGGATGGAGGGATAGGTGCGTGCGGCTTCAGCGGCCAGTGCGAGCTTCTCTGAGATCGCATCCTCGGTCAGAGCGTCGAAGCTCCGCAGGAGCTTTCCGGTAGCGGGATTGACGGATTGGATGGCCATACTGGTTTGGAAGAAGATTAGCAAAAGGTGGTCCCAAAGAGTGAGGTGGTTCATGCGATGCAAAGGAACCCACTCATGCTTCGCATGAATGGGGCACCCAACGTGGAAGGGATTATGAGAACAGCCGGCAGGTGTCAACTGTGGCTGTGAAATAATCGGGACATTCTTACTTCAGCCTGCCGTGTCTGCTTTTGCGGATGTCTGTGGTGGGCGTGCGGAGCCGGATGCAGGGCAACCCAGATTTCATGCGGCAGGCCATCGAGCTTGCGATCGAGAACGTTACCTCAGGTCGCGGTGGCCCGTTCGGCGCAGTGATTGTGCGGAATGGCGAGGTGATTGCCACCGGCGTGAACACGGTCACAGTGACGAACGATCCTACTGCGCATGCTGAGGTGGTAGCGATTCGCAATGCATGCGGTGTACTGAAGGATTTCTCGCTTCCGGAGTGCACCATCTATACAAGCTGCGAACCGTGTCCGATGTGCCTGGCGGCGATCTATTGGGCACGGATGGAGAGGATCTTCTACAGTGCGACGGTAGCGCAGGCAGCGAGTGCTGGATTCGATGATGCGTTTTTGTACGAGGAGCTAAGAAAGAGGATCGGAGAACGAAAGCTTCCCGAAGAGCGGCTGCTTGCCGAATGCGGCGATGAGACTTTTGAGGCGTGGAGACAATTTCTCGCGCGTGTGGACTATTGAGAGGCGAACAGGCAAAGATCATGACGACGAAGAAGAAGATAACGGCTGTGACGGCGAAGAAGAAGGACGAGATGGTGAAAGTTGCTCTGCTGGGCTTCGGCACGGTCGGCAGTTCCGTGGCGAAGGTCCTTGCCGAGCAGAAGTTTCCGGGAATCATCCTGACGCATGTCTATAACCGTGGCGTGGCGCGCAAGCGCGAATCGGTGGCGGCGAAGTATGTGCCTGCGACTGCGAAGTGGACCGAGAACATCGACGATGTGCTGAAGTCGGATGTGGATGTCGTCGTTGAGCTGATGGGCGGCCTCAATCCGGTAGAAGGCTGGCTGCGTAAGGCTCTGTCATCCGGCAAGCACGTGGTAACCGCCAATAAACAGCTGATTGCCTATCGCGGAGTAAGCCTGCAGAAGCTGGCGACGCAGCATGGTGTGCAGCTGGTCTACGGCGCGGCGGTGGCGGGTGGTGTGCCGGTCATTCCAGGAATCCTGCAAGGGTTGAGCGGAGACCGTGTCAACCGGCTGAGCGGCATCGTGAACGGAACCTGTAACTACATTCTGAGCCGGATGGAGACAGGTGCGGAGTACGCGACTGTGCTCAAGGACGCCCAGCAACTCGGTTACGCGGAAGCGAACCCTTCTGCTGATGTCGACGGCTTCGACGCGCGGGCCAAACTCTGTATCCTTTCACGCATTGCACTGCATGCGGAGTTGAAC